>NZ_CP118607.1:4950000-5259043 GCF_028898945.1 Pseudomonas sp. PSKL.D1 | reverse complement strand
CTCGCAAGCTGGCCACCCAGGCCCTGTACCAGTGGCACATGGCTCAGCATTCGCTGAACGAGATCGAAGCGCAGTTCCGGGTCGATAACGATTTTACCGATGTCGATGGCGCCTATTTCCGCGAAATCCTGCATGGGGTTCCGGCGATCAAAGGCGAAATCGACAAGGCGCTGGTGCCTTGCATGACCATCGCGCTCGAAGAGCTCGACCCGGTCGAACTGGCTGTGCTGCGTCTGTCCACCTGGGAGTTCATCAAGCGCGTCGACGTCCCGTACCGCGTAGTGATCAACGAAGGCGTGGAACTGGCCAAAGTCTTCGGCGCCACCGACGGCCACAAGTTCGTCAACGGCGTGCTGGACAAGCTTGCACCGGCCCTGCGTGAAGCAGAAGTAAAGGCAAACAAGCGCTGATCCTGGCGCAGCCTGGCCATGGGTGAGTTCGAGCTGATCAACCATTACTTTGCCGCCGCGCCCTGTGCGCAGGGCGGCGAAGGTGTGGCCTTGGGTATCGGCGACGACTGTGCCCTGCTGAGCCTTCCCCCTGGTGAGCAACTGGCGGTGTCTACCGACACCCTGGTGGCAGGGGTGCACTTCCCTGCGGTCTGTGACCCCTGCCTGTTGGGCCAGCGATCACTGGCCGTGGCGGCCAGTGATCTGGCGGCCATGGGAGCGCACGCTATTGGCTTTACCCTTGCCATCACCTTGCCGGACGTCGGCCCCGACTGGCTGCAAGCCTACGCAGACGGCCTGAGCCGCATGGCCCACCGCTGCCGCATGAGCCTGATTGGCGGCGACACCACCCGCGGCCCCCTCAGCATTACCGTTACCGTGTTCGGTCGTGTACCGGCTGGCGAGGCCTTGCGCCGCAGTGGTGCCCGCCCGGGGGATCTTCTGTGTGTAGGCGGTTCACTGGGTAAAGCAGCAGGCGCATTGCCGCTGGTGCTGGGTGAGCGTGAAGCGCCTGCCGAGTTGGCCGAGCCGCTGTTGGCGCATTACTGGTCGCCAATGCCGCAGCTCAACCTGGGCCAGTTGCTGCGTGGTCGGGCTACTGCCGCGTTGGATATCTCCGATGGCCTGCTCGCGGATTGCGGCCATATAGCCAAGGCATCCGGGGTGGCACTTGAGGTGAACCTGGCGCAGGTGCCAGTGTCTCCTGCTCTGGAGGCCTTTCTTGGCCTGGAGGCCGCGCAAATGGCAGCACTCACAGGCGGTGATGACTATGTGCTGGCGTTTACCTTGCCGCCAGAGGCGCTGGCTGCGGTTCAAGCTACTGGCTTGGCCGATGTTCATGTTGTGGGCCGCGTGCTTGCAGGCCAGGGTGTGGCCCTGCGTGACCCGCAAGGCCACGACATCACCCCCGTTCAACGGGGCTATCAACACTTTAGGGAGACACCGTGACCGACCACCCCAACCAGGTGCCCGCGGAGTTCGTTCCGCCATCGGTCTGGCGCAACCCGTGGCACTTCATCGCCTTTGGCTTCGGCTCCGGCACCATCCCCAAGGCCCCCGGCACCTGGGGCTCGATGGTGGCCATCCCGTTCATCCCGCTGTGGCAGATGTTGCCAGACTGGGGGTACTGGCTGTTGCTGGGCATCACCATGCTGTTCGGCTTCTGGTTGTGCGGCAAAGTGGCAAACGACTTGCGTGTGCACGACCATGAAGGCATTGTCTGGGACGAGATGGTTGGCATGTGGATCACCCTGTGGCTGGTGCCGGAAGGGTGGCAGTGGATTTTGGCGGGCTTCCTGATGTTCCGCTTCTTCGACATCCTCAAGCCGTGGCCGATTCGTTGGATCGACCGCCATGTGCATGGCGGTGTTGGCATCATGCTCGACGATATCCTGGCAGGCGTGTTCGCCTGGCTGGGCATGCAGCTTCTGGTGTGGGTGGTGGGCTGAAACAGGGAGTGATTCGATGGCCATAAGGACTGCGCTGCTGGCAATGTTGATAAGCCTTGCCCCATGGGTGGCAGCGGCCGATGGCGTGCCCAGGCAGGTGCATCTGGTCAGCGAGGAATGGCTCGACTACACCAATGCCGATGGCACCGGCGTGGCCTGGGATGTGTTGCGCAAGGTGTTCGAGCCTGCAGGGGTCAAGGTCGTGACCCAGAGCGCGCCGTACAGCCGTGCGGTAGGGCTGGTAAAGCGCGGCGAAGCCGATGCCTGGGTGGGTTCCTACAAGGAAGAGGACGAAGACAACCTCTACCCACGCTGGCACTTCGACATGGACCATATCTACGCGTTGGGCCTTGCTACCAAGCCGGTGCCCACCCCTGAAAACGTTGGCCAATATCGCCTGGCCTGGGTGCGGGGCTACGATTACGGCAGCTACCTGCCGAACGTGAAAAACTTCCGTGAAATTCAGCGTCGCGAAGGCATCTTGCCGATGCTGGAACATGACCGCGTGGATTTCTACATCGATGCGCTGACCGAAGTCGACTACGTGCTGGGGCAGGCCTCCCAACCTGAGCGCTTCCGCCGTACCCATGTGGCCGAGTTGCCGTTGTACCTGGCATTCAACCGCAGCGTTGATGCCAAGGCGCTGGTGGCGTTGTTCGACAAACGCATGGCCGAGCTGGTGCGCAGTGGGGAGTTGAAGCCGATTTTCGAGCGCTGGAAGCAGCCCTATCCGTTTACCCAGGACAGCAAGCCCCAGTAAGGGCTTGCCAACGCTATCCCAGGCGTAAGCATCGAACTTTTCGATCTTACCCCACGGTATTCCGTCAGCGCACAGCCGCCGACCTGCTGATACAATCGGCCAACGAGAAATTTCCTACTTTCCAGGAGCACAACGTGCCCGTCGTCTTTGTTGCCGCCTCTAAACTCCCAACGCCTTTCGCGACGTTCACCATGCATGGCTTTCTTGACGAAGCCACCGGCCGTGAGCACGTGGTGCTCAGCCTGGGTGATATCGCTGATGGTGAGCCGGTGCTGGGGCGCCTGCACTCCGAGTGCCTGACCGGCGATGCCCTGTTCAGCCAGCGTTGCGACTGCGGTTCGCAGCTGGAGGCTGCCCTGCAGGCCATCGCCCGTGAAGGCCGTGGCGTGCTGCTGTACCTGCGTCAGGAAGGCCGTGGCATCGGCTTGCTGAACAAAATCCGCGCCTATGAACTGCAAGACGGTGGCGCCGACACCGTCGAAGCCAACGAGCGCTTGGGCTTTGCCGCCGACCAACGTGATTACGCCATATGCCTGCCTATGCTTGAGCACCTGGGCGTCAAATCGCTGCGCCTGATGACCAACAACCCGCGCAAGGTCAAGGCGCTGACCGACATGAACATCAAAGTGGCTGAGCGCGTACCGCTGCACACCGGCCATAACCCGCACAACCGCTACTACCTGGCCACCAAAGCCGGCAAGCTCGGCCACATGCTGGGCAACGAGCATCAGGGCGAGGTACCTCAGGCGTGACACGCGGCGAGGTGAAGCGGCGCCTGGCGCTGGCCTGGTGGCAATACCTGGCGGTTGGGCTGGTGCCGCTAATGGTCATGGCTTGGGCCTTTGGCGGTGGTGATGCGCTGATCCCGGTGCTGGCCATGCCGTTGTTCATCGCTGGCGCCGCCACCATGTTCCTCAGCCTGCCGCGCTTCGGTGCTTACAAGCGTGCGTTGATCGCGACGTCCAAGGTGCTCAACACCGCCGAAGAGCCAGCAGCCTGGATCGAACTGGCGCGCGTGCGCCGCATGGCCATGCTTTACGCCTGTTTCCCCGCCTGGGTCGCGGCACTGTCGGTGCTGGTGGGGCTGGAGGCCGTGCCGCAAGTCCTGCTGGCGTTATCCACCGCCGTTCTGCTCTACCTCTATCGCATTCCGCGCCAATTGGGCTGATGCGCGCACTGCTCTGGCTGTTGGCGCTGCTGGCTTGCACCGTTAAGGCTGAACCGTTGCGCGTGGTCAGCCTGGCGCCTTCCATGACTGAAATCATGCTCGAACTGCAGGCCGACGACCTGCTGGTGGGCGTGTTAGATGGTGGTGAGCGGCCAGCCCCGCTGCGCGGGCTGCCTTCGGTGGGGCGCTTGGGGCAACTGGACATGGAGCGCCTGCTTAGCCTCAAACCGGATTTGCTGCTGCTGTGGCCCGACAGTGTGGCCCCGGCGCAGCGCGACCAGCTCAAGCGCCTGGGCGTTGCCACCTTCAGCGCCGAACCCCATGGCCTTGACCAGTTGATCGAGCAAATTGAGGGCATTGCGGTACGCGTTGGGCGTGCGGAGCAGGGGCGCAAGTATGTGCAAGCGCTGCGGGCAAGGCTGCAGCAGCTTCGCCAGCTGTACCGGCGTGATCAGTCGTTGCGCGTGTTCTATCAGGTTTGGGACCGGCCGCTTTACACTTTGGGCGGTCGGCAAATTGTCAGTGATGCGCTGGCGGTTTGCGGAGCCCGCAACATATTCGACGACCTGGATCAGCCTGCGCCGCTGGTGAGCGTCGAATCGGTGTTGTTGCGCAAACCCGAAGTGATTCTTGCGGGCGACCCGGAGCAACTGGCGAGCTGGAAGGCCTGGCCGGGCCTTGATGCCCGCTTGCTGGTGGTGCCAGACAGGGGCCTGGAGCGGCCCAGCGGGCAGATGATTGAAGCCACTGCCCAGCTGTGCGCATTGCTGGCGGCTAAAGCACCGGTGTCCAAGTGACGCTGAACAGGGCCGTGCGGCCTTCTTCGCGGTAGCCGTAGCTGTTGCCGTCGTAGCTGTACAGCGCTCGGCTGTAGCCTTTGTCCAGCAGGTTATCCAGCTTCAATTCCAGCTTCAGCTCATCGGTTGCCGCCCAGCCGCCGCGCAAGCCCAGCAAGCCATAGCCGCCCAGGCGGTTGCGGTTGGCTTCATCGTCGTAGCTGGCGCTGACGACTTGCCAACTGCCACCCACATTGAAACGGTCAAACTGGCGGTCCAGGTCCAGGCTCAGGGTGCGCTTGGCTCGCCGTGCGAGCGTATGGCCGCTGTCGCGGTCGCGCGGGTCGATCAGGGCCAGGCCCAGCTGGCTGCGCCAGGCGCCCCATTGTTGATCCAGGGCCATTTCAAAACCGTTGATGCGGGCCGAGGCGACGTTACGCGGTATGGAGCCTTCACCGAAAATGATCGCGTCTGTCAGGTCGGTGCGGTACAGGGACGTTTCCAGGCGGCTGTCTTGGGTGAGCTGGCTGCGCCATTGCAGTTCGTAGCTCTTCGACCGCTCGGGCTTGAGGTCGGGATTGCTGAAATCTGGGTAATACAGGTCGTTGAAGGTCGGGGCGCGGAAGCCTTCGCTGTAGGACACCAGCACATCATTCGCCGCGTTCAGCGGCACCGTCAGGCTGCCGCTCCAGGTGGTCTGCCCGCCAAACTGCTGGTTCTGGTCACGGCGCACGCCCAGTTCGGTGGAGAAGCTTTCCCCCTTGAAACGGTGCTGGGCGAACGCGGCGCGGTTCCAGCGGCTGTCCTCACTGAAATCGGTAGTGCCGTGCACGCGGTCTTCGTACCAGTCGCCGCCGATCAGCAGGTTGTGCTGGTCATTCAACGCCAGGTCGTTCTGCCAGGTGACCTGATCGCGGTAGGTGTTGAAAACCGAGCGTTCGTCGCTGAGCTTGTCGCGTTTATCGTCACGGTTTTCGCTGTGGCCGAGCTCCAGGCGCGAGTGCCAGACATCGTTCAGCTGGGCATCGAAATAGGTGCCCAGGCTGCTCACGCTGAAATCGGTGTATGGCTTTTGTTCGAAGGTTTCGAAGGTGGCCAGGTCGAAGCGGCCGAACGGGTTGTCGTATTCACTGCGGCCGCGGCTGTCGAGCAGGTTCAGGCCGGCTTCAAAGCGCTCGCCAAAGGTGTGGCTCAGGCTCAGGTTGAACGACTTGTTACGGTAGGCGTCGTGATCGTTGTCGCTGGTAAAGGACGGGCCAGTGGCATCGATGCCGGCAGTTTCATCCAGGCTTGCACCCAGGTTGAAGCGGGTGCTTGCGTCACCTCCGGAAAGGCCCAGGTTGCGCTGCCAGGTCTGGTTGCTGCCGGCCGCCAGGCGCAAGCGCGGTTGCAGGCCGCTACCGTTGCTACGCCGCGTGAAGATCTGGATCACCCCGCCAATCGCATCGCTGCCGTACACCGCCGAGCGGGAGCCACGCAGCACCTCGACGCGCTCGATCTGGTCGATATCGAGAAACTGCAGGCCGCTGTCGCCGGAGGTGGCGTTGGCGATGCGCACGCCGTCCACCAGCACCAGGCTCTGGGCGGCCTTGGTGCCGCGAATGAAGATACCCGGCAGGCTACCGCGGCCACCGGTAGGGGCAACCTGAACGCCCGGCACGCGGGTGAGCAGGTCGGTGACGCTTGTGGGTTGCAGGCGATCGATGTCGCTGCGGGTGAATACGGTGTTGGCAGCGCTGGTGGCGGTGCGAGACTCGACCTGGCGGCTGGCGCTGATCAGGACGTCTGGGAGTTTGAGGGCGTCGTCGCGTTCGGCGGCCAGAAGCGGGAGGGGGAGGCACAGCAGGGTGGCAAAGGTTGGGGCTTTCATGGGAGTCCAGTTTTTGCGAGGGCTGCGCCCTCGATCGCGACACAAGGCCGCTCCCACAGGAGTGCGCGTTCGTCTTGTGTCGCGAAAGGGCCGCAACGCGGCCCCAAGGATCTACAGGCCCAGCTTGTCCATCCGAGCTTTCACGGCTGCTTCAATACCTGCCGCATCCAGCCCACACTCAGCCAGCATCTGCGCAGGCTTGGCATGCTCAACGTAAATGTCAGGCAACCCCAGATGCAGCAGCGGCTTGACCACCGCCTGGCTGGCCAGGAACTCACCCACGGCGGCGCCTGCGCCACCCATGATGGCGTTTTCTTCGATGGTCACCAGCATGTCATGGCTTGCGGCCAGTTCCAGCACCAGCGCCTCGTCGAGCGGCTTAACGAAGCGCATGTCGACCACGGTGGCGTTGATCTGCTCGGCCACTTGCAAGGCCTCGGTCAGTTGCACGCCGAATACCAGCAGGGCCACTTTTTCGCCCTGACGGCGTACCACGCCTTTACCGATTTCCAGCGGCTCCAGGTCGCCGCTGATCGGCGCATTGGGGCCAGTGCCACGTGGGTAGCGCACGGCGGCGGGGCCGTTGTACAAGTGGCCGGTGCTGAGCATCTTGCGCAGCTCGTTCTCGTCGCTTGGGGTCATGACCAGCATGCCCGGGATGCAGCGCAGGTACGACAAGTCGTAGCTGCCGGCATGGGTCGGGCCGTCTTCGCCCACCAGGCCTGCGCGGTCGATGGCAAACAGCACATCGAGGTTTTGCACGGCCACATCGTGGATCAGCTGGTCGTACGCACGCTGCAGGAAGGTCGAATAGATCGCCACCACCGGCTTGACGCCTTCACAGGCCATGCCCGCGGCCAAGGTCACAGCGTGCTGTTCGGCAATCGCCACATCGAAGTAGCGCTCCGGGTAGCGTTCGCTGAACGCGACCAGGTCGGAGCCTTCCTTCATCGCCGGGGTAATGCCTACCAGGCGGTTGTCGGCAGCGGCCATGTCGCACAGCCACTGGCCGAACACCGCCGAATACTTCGGCCCGCCAACCTTTTTCGGTGCAGCCGGCTTGTTGGCTGGCTCGAGTTTGGTAATGGCGTGGTAGCCGATCGGGTCTACTTCGGCCGGAGCGAAGCCCTTGCCTTTCTTGGTGACCACATGCAGGAACTGCGGGCCCTTGAGATCGCGCATGTTGCGCAGGGTGGCGATCATGGTCGGCAGGTCGTGGCCGTCGATCGGGCCGATGTAGTTCCAGCCCAATTCTTCGAAGAGGGTGCCGGGGGCCAGCATGCCCTTGGCATATTCCTCGGTGCGGCGGGCGATTTCCCAGGCGCCGGGCAGGCGCGACAGCACTTTTTTGCTGCCTTCGCGCATGCTCGAATAGGTGCGGCTGGACAGGATCTTGGCCAGGTAGTTGGACAAGCCACCGACATTGCGCGAAATCGACATGTCGTTGTCGTTGAGGATCACCAGCATGTTGGCGTCCACTTCCTGGGCGTGGTTCAACGCCTCGAAGGCCATGCCGGCGGTCAGGGCGCCGTCGCCGATCACCGCGATCGATTTGCGCGGGTCATTTTGCAGGCGGGCGGCAATGGCCATGCCCAGTGCGGCGCTGATCGAGGTGCTGGAGTGGCCGACGCCAAAGGTGTCGTACTCGCTCTCGCTGCGGCGCGGGAAGGCGGCGATGCCGTCCTTCTGGCGCAGGGTCAGCATGCGGTTGCGCCGGCCCGTGAGGATTTTATGCGGATACGCCTGGTGGCCGACGTCCCACACCAGCCGGTCGTCCGGGGTGTCGAATACGTAATGCAGGGCGATCGTCAGTTCGATGACGCCCAGGCCGGCACCAAAATGCCCACCGGTTTGACCCACGGTGTAGAGCAGTTCCTGGCGCAACTCGTCGGCCAGGGGCTCCAGGTCGGCTTCGGCCAGCCGGCGCAGGCCTGCAGGCGTGTCAGCGCGGTCGAGCAACGGCGTGACCGGGCGTTCGCGGGGGATCTCTTGAAACGTCGTGGGCATCAGGCGAGTCGTTATAGGTGTGAAGACGCGGCAGTTTACCCCATTGTGTAAAAGCTGCCCATTCAGACGGGTGCTGCGATGGGGCTGCTTTGCAGCCCTTTCGCGACACAAGGCCGCTCCCACATGCCTTGCAGGAGCGGCCTTGTGTCGCGAAAGGGCCGCAAGGCGGCCCCCAGATCAGTGGCGGCGTTCGACGATGTAGCGCGCCAAAGCCCGCAGCGGCTCGGCGTTATCGCCAAAGTCGGCTAGCACGGCCAGCGCCTGGTCGCGCAGCTCAAGGGCATAGGCCTTGGCTGCGTCCAGCCCCAACAGTGCCGGGTAGGTGGGTTTGTCACGGGCTATGTCAGCACCCTGGCGTTTGCCGAGGGTGGCGGTGTCGCTTTCCACGTCGAGAATGTCGTCCTGCACCTGGAAGGCCAGGCCGATGGCCTGTGCGTAAGTCTGCAAGGCGTCCAGCTGAGCTTGCTCGGCGCGGCCACTGGCCAGGGCTCCGAGACGCACGCTGGCTTCGATCAGGGCACCGGTTTTGTGGCGATGCATGTATTCCAGGGCCTGCTGGTCCAGTTTCAACCCTACCGAACCCAGGTCGATGGCCTGGCCACCGACCATGCCGGCCGGGCCAGCGGCCTTGGCCAGCGCCTGGACCATGGCCAGGCGAATGTGGTCGGGCTGCGGGCTCAGGCGTGGCTCGAGCAGGGCGCTGAAAGCCAGGCTCTGCAGGCCGTCGCCGGCGAGGATGGCGCAGGCTTCATCAAAGGCTTTGTGGGTGGTCGGCTGGCCGCGACGCAGGTCGTCGTCGTCCATGGCCGGGAGGTCGTCGTGCACCAGCGAATAGGCGTGGATCAGCTCGACCGCGCAGGCCGCGCCGTTGGCGTGTTCAGCTGGCGCGCCCAAGGCTTCGCAGGCTGCATAGGCAAGCAGTGGGCGCACACGCTTGCCGCCGTTCATCACGCTGTAGCGCATGGCGGCGTAGAGGCGTTCGAGCTCTTTGGAGGGCGCTACGAAAAAGGGTTCGAGGGCTGCGTCGACACGGGCCTGGCAGCTGGCCTGGTAAGTGCCGATCATGCTTCCGGCTCCGCATCGAACGGTTGTGCAGCGAGTTCGCCGTCACGTTCCAGCAAGATCTGCACCTTTTGCTCGGCCTGGGCCAGGGCGCCCTGGCAATCGCGGGTCAGGGCAATACCTTGTTCGAAGGCGGCCAGCGACTCTTCCAGCGACAACTCGCCGTTCTCCAGGCGCTCGACCAGGGCTTGCAGGTCGGCGAGGGATTGCTCGAAATCGATGGAGGCTTTTTTGCGGGCCATGGCGACAGTCTCGGTGGCTGGTCAGAACGGCGCGACGTTAGCAGAGCGGGGCGGGGGGAGCAAACTCGACTTGGTCTCAGAGCGAGCGCCGCTGCGCGCCGCATCGCGGATAAATCCGCTCCTACAAGGCAACAGTTATGGCAAGTTGCAACAATTGTAGGAGCGGCTTCAGCCGCGATGCGCCGCGCGGGCGGCGCTCGGTTTCAGCGCCCCCACACCCTGAAGGCAAGCGCCTCAAGCCATCTCCACCTCCACCATCGCCTCCCGGCAACGCGCCAGCTCTTCGATGGTCAGCACCGGCAGATTGTATTGCTTCGCATACACCGCCACCTGATCCCCGCGGGCCATGCTGCCATCCGGGTTCATCAGCTCGCATAGCACTGCCGCCGGGCGCAACCCGGCCAAACGAGCCAGGTCCACCGACCCTTCGGTGTGCCCACGGCGGGTCAGCACCCCGCCATCGCGCGCGCGCAATGGGAACACGTGGCCAGGGCTGACGATATGCCGCTGCTCGGCAGTGGAGCGCAGCGCCGCTTCGATGGTGGTGATGCGGTCCTGCGCTGAAACGCCAGTGCTCACGCCCTCTGCCGCTTCGATGGTGACGGTGAAACCGGTGCCGTGGCGGGCCTGATTGTTCGGCACCATCGGGGCCAACTGCAAGGCGTCGACAGTGGCTTCGTCCAGGCACAGGCACACGATGCCGCTGCAATCGCGAATCATCATGGCCATGGTCTGCAACTGCAGGTTTTCAGCGGCGGCGACGATGTCGGCCTCGTCCTCGCGGTCGTTATCGTCCAGCAGCAGCACGGGGCGGCCGGCCTTGAAGGCGGCGATGGCGGCGGACACATTGGGAAATTGCTGGTGGTGCAAAGGGGACATGAAACGCTCCTCGTGATTGATCGATGAACGTCTCGGGGCGAACAAAATGCGCGCGCAGGGGCGCCCGAATGGCCCCTGCCTGACGCCTTCTTTCATCCGGACTATGACCGTCGGCTCTGGAGTTGCACCAGATCTGCTGACCCCCGGCATGGCCGGGGCGCTCGCGGGCTCATCTTTCGATTTACCGCCGGTGGGGACTTTCACCCCGCCCTGAAGACCGGCCAAGCATACCGCACGGTGCCACCCCGCTGGCAAGCCACTGGCCTACGACCTTAGGCGGTATCATGCGGCCATGGCGTTTGTGGAATCGACATGATGGACATGCTTCAGGTAGCCGGCGGCAAGCCGATCAAGTTGTGGACCGATGGTGTACCGGTGGAGGACGACGCCCGCCGGCAGCTGCTCAATACGGCGCGGATGCCGTTCATCTTCAAGCATCTGGCGGTAATGCCGGATGTGCACCTTGGCAAGGGCTCGACCATTGGCAGCGTGATCCCCACCGTGGGTGCGATCATTCCGGCGGCGGTGGGCGTGGACATTGGCTGCGGCATGATTGCCGCGCTCACTTCGCTGCATGCCCGTGACCTGCCGGACAACCTGCACGGGTTGCGCAGTGCCATCGAGCAGGCCGTGCCCCATGGCAAGACCTTTGGGCGGCATGATCAAGGCGCGTGGGACAACGTGCCTGGCGTGGCGGATAAGTGTTGGCGCCAGCTGGCCGGGCGTTTCAAGGCCATTACCGACAAATACCCGCGCCTTGAGAAGACCAACAACCGCCATCACCTGGGCACGCTGGGTGGCGGCAATCACTTCATCGAGGTGTGCCTGGATGAAGCCGACCGCGTGTGGTTCATGCTGCACAGTGGTTCACGCGGCGTGGGCAATGCCATCGGCAACCTGTTCATCGAGTTGGCCCAGGCCGACATGCGCCAGCACCTGGCCAACCTGCCGGACAAAGACTTGGCGTACTTTGAGGAAGGCAGCCGGCATTTCGCTGACTACGTGGAAGCGGTGGAGTGGGCGCAGGACTTCGCCCGGCATAACCGTGAACTGATGATGCACGCGGTCATCGAAGCTACCCGAAAGGTGCTGGGCAGGCCGTTCGAGGCCAACCAGGAAGCGGTCAACTGCCACCACAACTACGTGCAGCGCGAGCAGCATTTTGGCCGTGAAGTGCTGGTGACGCGCAAAGGCGCGGTGTCGGCGCAAAAGGGGCAGTTGGGCATCATCCCTGGCTCCATGGGCGCCAAGAGTTTCATCGTGCGAGGGTTGGGCAATGAAGAATCGTTCTGCTCATGCAGCCATGGCGCAGGCCGGGTGATGAGCCGCACCAAGGCCAAAAGCCGCTTCACCGTGGAGGACCAGCGCCGCGCCACGGCGCATGTGGAGTGCCGCAAGGACAAGGACGTGATCGATGAGATACCCATGGCGTACAAGGACATCGATGCGGTGATGCGGGCGCAGCGGGAGTTGGTGGAAGTGGTGCATACGCTGCGGCAGGTGGTTTGTGTGAAGGGGTAAGCAGGCCCGGCCCTTTCGCGGGTAAACCCGCTCCCACAGGGTGGGGTGCAGGCCAATCCACCCTGTGGGAGCGGGTTTACCCGCGAAAGGGCCGGAACAGATTACCGCGACATTTCTTCAACCACTGCTTTCAATGAGGCTGGCAACATCGGCCCATGCCCCAACCCTTCAAACCGCTGGAACCGCACCTGCAACCCCGGCACCTTGGCCAGGTCCGCCGCCAACTCACGCGCAGGGCGTTCTACATCACCTTTGACCGGCGCACGCGGATTCGACGGCTCATCACCGCCACGCATCAGTAAGAGCCTGGGGCGGTTATCACCCATACGCCCCTGCAACCCCTGCGCTTCACGCACAATGGCTCCGTCATGCCACCACAGTGAAGGGCTGGCCGCTGCAAAGTCACTGAATTCGCCGGGCCGTGTGAACAAGGCATGCAGTACCGCCAAACCGCCATAGGAGTGCCCCCAAAGCGTCTGCTGCTTCAGGTCGATCGACGCCACTCCTGCAACCATCGGCCGCATGCGCTGGGTCAGCAGATCTAGAAACGCATCCACACCGCCGCTGGGTTGCCCGGTCAGCGGGTCGCGCTGGTCAGCCTGGCCAGGGAGTGCCGGTGTGTAGTCGTAGGTGCGCCCGGTGCGGTCGATTCGCTGATCGGTCTGATAGCCCACGGCAACCAGCAGGGGAGCCTGGCCGGCAGCCAGTGCTTTGAGCAGTTCGCTGTCCAGTACGCCCAACGCAGCATTGCCGTCGAGCATCCACAGCACCGGATACCCCGCAGCAGGTGCGGGGCGGTCTGGCTTGCCGACCCACAGGCGGTAATGGCGCTGGCCATCGGCCGAGTCCAGGTCTAGTTGGCTGAAGCGATAAGCCAGGCCCTGACGCTGCAGCAGCGAGGTGTCCATCTTCTGCTCACGCTCCGGCTGTGCCAGGGCAATAGGGGCGGTGAGGGCCAGTGCCAGGGCCAAGGGCAGGGTCAACTTGCTCATCACGCATCTCATAAGGGCAGGTGCGGCCAGATGATAATCAGTCCTGATTGAGCGTAAAGCGCCTTAACTTTCTAAACACTCGGCGCCCGCTGGCAGCACCATGTGCAGGCACAAGCCGGGGTGCCCGTTGCTGGCCCACAACCGCCCGCCCTGCAATTCGATGGCTCGGCGGGCGATGGCAAGGCCCAGGCCAAAGCCTGCGCCGCTGTCGGCCAGACGCTGGTAGGGCTTGAAGATGCGCTCAAGGTCAGCTGGCGGCACGCCAGGCCCCTGATCGCTCAGGCGCAGGTGCCAGCAATCACCTTCGCGCCAGCCATCGAGGCTGACCCGACCGTCGACCGGCGAATGCCGGATGGCATTGCGCATCAGGTTTTCCAAGGCCTGGGCCAGGCTGTCCAGGTGCACTTGCACCAGGCAGTCGGTGCCGAGTGAGCAGGGCAGGCGTGCGCGGTCCCAACCACTTTCGAAACAGATGTCCTGGCACAGCGCTTCCCACACCGACAACATCAGCACCGGCTCGGTGGGCAGTTGCGGCTGCTCGGTGTCCAGCCAGGCGAGGTCGAGGGTGTCTTCGAGCAGCTTTTGCATGTCGTTGACCTCGCGATCCAGGCGTTCGCGCAGTTGGGCGGGCGGCAAGTCGCTGTCGTGGGCGATGCGCAGGCGGGCCAGGGGCGTGCGCAGCTCGTGGGACAGTGTGCGCAGCAGCAAGCGTTGCTGCTCCAGGCTTTGGCGCAGGCGCCCGGCCATGTGTTCGAAGGCTTGCGCCAGTTCGCCCAGCTCGTCGCGCCGCTCCTGAAGCGGCAGGCCAGGGCTGTCCAGATCGTCGGCGCGCAAGGCGTCGGCGCGGTCGCGCAGGCGGTTCAGCGGCACGACCAATTGGCGATAGATTGCCAGGCCCAGCAGCAGCGCCAGTAGCGTGGGGGCAACGCCGTGGGTGATGATGTGGGTCCAGGGCGTGAGGCCGGTGGGCAGCAGGCGCTCGGGCAACTGCAGAACCAAACGGCCCTCTTCGGGGTGTTGCGGGAACTCAATGCTGACGTAGGGCAGTTCATCCTGCAGGCGCCGGCTCATCGGCCAGTCGAGTTTGCGCATGAAGGTCAGGTGGCTGGCTTCTTCGGCGTTCAGTGGCGTGGTGCCCAGGCTTTGCAGGTGTGGCCCGAGCAGCACCGCCCAGGTGTTTTCGGCCTGTTCCAGTTTGCGGCGAAACGCTTCGGCGCCGGCCTGGCCACCGTCGTGCCAGGCCTGCTCCGCTTGTTGCGCATAGCGCGCAAGGTAGTCCTGATCGGCCTGGGACAGGAAATAGGTGCTGCGTTCCACCGACAGGCCCCAGGTCCAGATCAGCCAGGTCAGCAGCAGGCAGAAGCTGACCTGCAGCGCTGCCAGTTTCCACAGCAAGGGGTGGCGGCGCATCAGGGCTGTTCCGTGTCGACCAGGATATAACCTTGACCGCGCACAGCCTGGATTTGCAGATGCTGGGCACCGATGTCGGCCAGCTTGCGGCGCAAGTTGCACACGTGCACATCCAGGCCGCGGTCCAGCCGGGTGTAGGCCCGGTGCAGCACGGTCTGGTACAGGAACGGTTTGCTCAAGGCCTCCCCCGGGTGGGCGCGCAGCGTGGCCAGCAAGCGGAACTCGGAGGCCGTCAACCCGGCGTTTTTGCCCTGGTGCACAACGTCTTGCTGGTCATGGTCCAGCGTGACCGTGTGGGCTTGAGGCTGAATGGCGGCCCCGCGATCGAACGCCACGCGCCGCAGCAGTGCATCCACCCGCGCGTTCAGCTCTGCCAGGCTGAATGGCTTGGGCAGGTAATCGTCCGCGCCACGGGTAAACCCGCTGATGCGATCCTGCTCGGCGCCCAGTGCCGACATCAGCATGACGGGCACCGCTTGCTGGCGACGCAGCTCGTCCAGCAGGCTGAGGCCGTCGATGCCGGGGAGCATGATGTCGAGCAAAACCAGATCGAAGCGTGTTTGCTGGATCGCACTCAGGGCCTGGGTGCCGCTGGCGCAGGCCTGTACCACGAAACCCCGGTTGAGGAAGTGGCGTTCCAGGTCCTGACGCAAACGCGGGTCGTCTTCGGCGAGGAGAAGTGAGGTGGGCACGGGAAGCCTTGAATGAGAACTTGTATCAGTTGGCGATCATCCCATTGCCAGATGGGGAGGGCAATCGCCTTGATGTGTTAAGAAGGTTAATCCTGCTGCAACCCCGATTTTCGTCCGGTATCGTTCGCAAAAAGCAAAATATGTCGTTTGCGATTCAATATCATTTAGGCGAAAGGTGTGTCATGAGCGGTTTCAAAGGTGTGGGGAGCACGCGTCGGGTTCGGGGCTGGTTGGTGCTGGGGCTGCTGGCGCCATTTTCGTTATCGGCACTGGCCGAAACGGTCGCGACCCAGGCCGCAGCAGAGGACAATTCGCTCGATCTACCGGCCCTGACCATCGAAGGTAACCGCCTGTACGACATGCTGCCATCGGAGCAAACCGGCGGATACAGCGTCGATGCCGCCACCGTGGGCACCAAGACCCCGGCCGCTCTGAAGGACATCCCCCAGTCGATCACTGTCTACACCCAGGACTACGTCAAGGACCGCCAGTTCGTGCACCTGGATGACTTGGCCAAGTACACCGCAGGCCTGCGTACCCTGACCAACGACAGTGGCCGTTCGTCGATCTACGCCCGTGGCTACGAGTACAGCGAATTCAACATCGACGGCCTGCCAGCTCCGATGGCCAGTATTTTCGGCACCGTGCCTTCGCTGGCGGCGTTCGACCGCGTCGAAATCATGCGCGGCCCGGCCGGCCTGTTCAGCAGCACCAGCGAGCTGGGTGGCATCGTCAACATGGTGCGCAAGCGCCCGACCGCCGAGTTCCAGGGCCATGTCGAAGCGGCCTACGGCACCTGGGACACCAACCACGAAGAAATCGACCTGAGCGGCCCGCTGGATGACGCTGGCCGTGTACGCGGGCGTTTTGTTGCCTCGCGTGACGACACCAATGGCGAAGTGGACTACAACGCCAACACCAGCAACACCTACTACGGTGCGCTGGACATTGACCTGGACGACGCCACCACGTTGTCTTTCGGCCTGATGCACGAGGTGAAGAACATCACCCCGCACAACGGTTACCCGGCGTCGCTCTCGGGTGAAGTGCCAGACTTCAGCCATTCCCGCTTCCTGGGCGCCGACTGGAACTACTTCGACGGCAAGACCACCGACCTGGTCGCTGAGCTGACCCACCGCTTCGACAACGGCGGCTATGGCCGCGTTGCCGCCCGTGGCTCGCACCGCGACACCAATTACCTGTATGCCTTCACCGCAACCAACGCCACCACCGGTGCCAATTCGGAGCGCGCCAGCGCCCGCGACTTCACCCAGGACACCTACTCCCTGGACGCCAGCTACAGCCAGCCGTTTGAAACCTTCGGCCAGGTCAGCGAGTTCGTGGTGGGCACCGACTACAAGAACTACGACACCGAGTACCTCAACGGCACCACCAACCTCGGCTCGATCAACGTGAACACGTACTCGCCGACGCAGTTCAACAAGCCGTCGCCGAACTACAGCACCGAAACGGGCATGCAAGAGGAAGAGTACGGCCTGTACTCCAAAGTCACGTTCCGCCCCATCGAGCGCCTGGCGCTGATCGCGGGTGGCCGCTTCAGCTGGTATCGCGGTGATTTCTACACCACCACTCTCAGCAGCGGTGCGACCACCAACGATGATAAACGCGTGGATGGGCGCTTCACCCCGTACGGCGGCATCGTCTACGACCTGACCGACAACCACGCGCTGTACGCCAGCTACTCGCAGGTGTTCAAGCCGCAGTCCGATACCGACAGCAATGGCCGGGTGCTCAAGCCGCGTGAGGGTGAGCAGTATGAGTTCGGCCTGAAGAGCAGCTACTTCGGTGGCGACCTCAATACCCGCCTTTCGGTGTTCCGCCTGACCGACGAAAACCGCGCCACCACCGCGTATGACGAAGACGGTGTGGACACCGGCTTCTCCGTTGCCTCCGGTAAAACCCGGGTCAAAGGCGCCGAAGTGGAAGTCAGCGGCAAGTTGACGCCGAACTGGGAACTGCTGGCCGGCTACACCTGGATGCAGACCGACACTGTAAAAGGTGATGACGAAACCACCTTCTTCATCATGCCGCGTAACCAGGCCTCGCTGTGGAGCAAGTACACCATCAGCCAGGGCCCGCTCAATGGCCTGGCCATCGGTGGTGGCATTTCGGCAATGAGCAACTTCTACTCCGAGAACGGCGGCGTGCGCATCGATGCGCCGGGCTACGCGACGGTAGATGCGATGCTGTCTTACCCGGTTACCTCGAAGCTGACCGCCACGTTGAACGTCAACAACCTGTTCGACCGGGACTACCTGTCGCGGGTGGGGTCGACCTCGACGTTCAACTTCTACGGGCCTTCGCGCAGCATGATGGTTGGTGCGCGGTACGACTTCTAAAGCGTGCCCCGAGGCATGGCCGAATGGCCATGCCTTGCGTTGCCCTCAGATGGCCGGGCGTTGCAAGTTGAGCCATTCCTGCACTGCCGGGCGTTGCCACTGGCGCCGGGCGTAAGCCTCCAATGGGGCCGGAAGGCTGTCGCCATTAAGGATCAGCCGGTTCAGCATCAGCGCAAGGTCGACATCGGCGATAGACCACTGGCCAAACAGGTAATCCTGATTATCGGCCAGCAACTGTTGCGCAGCTTCGACCAACTTGTGCTTTGCAGCCTCGCCCGCCGCTGACAAAGGGCCGTATTTCTGGCCATAGAACACCACCAGCGTTGAACGCTCCTGGCGAATGGGCAGCAAGTCGCTGCGCAGCCACGCCTGAACCTGCCGTGCTTTGGCGCGTTTTTGCGAGGCCTGAGGGTAAACCGGCACCTGCGGGAACACATCCTCCAGATATTCAGTAATCGCCGATGATTCCGACAGGGCAAAGTTGCCATGCACCAGCGTGGGCACGCGTTGGGTGAGCGAAAGGCGGGCGTAGTCCGTTGCCTGGTTTTCCAGCGTATCCAGGTTCAGCGGTTGCATCTCGAAATCGATTCCCTTTTCGCGCAGCGCGACGAAGCACGACAGGGCGTAGGGGCTGGTGAACTGGGCATCAACGTATAAACGCATGGTTCATCTCCGTATGCAGGAGACTGCACGCTACGCATTCCTGTGGCGAAATTGAAATTCGAGTTTTTCATGGGCGTATTCCTGGCAAGAATGCGCCTGGCCGCGATGTTTAAAACCACATCCGCAGGCCCGCCACGAAGCGCGCTTCATCCACATTCGCCCCTTCGTCGCGGGTGAAATCGGCGGTTTTGCCGTACACCCGGTTCCAGGTGATGCCGATGTAAGGTGCAAACTGGCGAACAATTTCATACCGCAGACGCAGCCCGACCTCAGTGTTTGCAAGGCCCGAACCCACGCCGCGCTCAGGGTCGTTCTTGCCGTAAAAATTGGCTTCGGCGGTTGGCTGCAGGATCAGCCGATTGGTCAGGAGAATGTCGTAGTCGCCTTCAAGGCGAACGGCAGTTTGGCCATTATCGCCAAGGAATGCAGTGGCTTGGGCTTCGAAGTCATACAGCGCCATCCCCTGAATGCCGAATGCTGCCCAAGTCTGAGGGGATTGCGGCTTGAAGTCCTGCCGCACCCCGGCAACCACATCCCACCAAGGGCTGACGGCGCGCCCATACAGCAGTTGCAGTTCGGCCTCTTCGGTAACCCCATTGGTGCGCTCACCCTCGGAGCGGACCCATAGCCGGTTGATATCGCCGCCTATCCACCCGGAAGCATCCCAGGCCAGCGTGCTGCCGTCGTTGGCATCCTGGTATTCGAGTTGGTCCAGCAGTAAGAAGTTGTTGATTGCGCTGTCGTGTATCTCATGCCCGTCCAGCGGCGGGAATGCTGCTTGCCGGTCTGCGTCGGTCAGTGCTGGAATTGGCGTGTGGCTTTTGGCTGGTGGGGCTTCAACTGAGCCATGGTTCATCATTGAGTGGTCCATCGCGCCATGATCCATCGCCTGGGCGCTCCACGACAAAGGGGCGTAAACGGCAAACAGGCTGACCAAGGCGCTTTTTTGCATGGCTTTGCTCATTGTCGTGTTCCTGTTCATTCGTCCACCCGCACTTCACGGAACATGCCCGTTTCCATGTGAAACAGCAGGTGGCAGTGATAAGCCCACCGGCCCAGCGCATCTGCAGTCACGCGATAGCTTCGTTTTGAGCCCGGGGGCATGTCGATGGTGTGCTTGCGAACCATGAAGTTGCCGTGCTCATCCTCCAGGTCGCTCCACATGCCATGCAGGTGGATGGGGTGAGTCATCATGGTGTCGTTGACCAAGGTGATGCGAAGGCGCTCGCCGTACTTCAGGCGCAGTGGCTCGGCATCGGAAAACTTGATGCCGTCGAAGGACCAGGCGAACTTTTCCATGTGGCCTGTCAGGTGTAACTCGATCGTGCGGCCAGGCGCTCTGCCGTCCGGATCGATGAAGGTGCTGTGCAGGTCCGCATATGTCAGCACGCGGCGGCCGTTGTTGCGCAGCCCGATGCCCGGGTCGCGCAGCTTTGGCGTCGGGGTCATCGTCTGCATGTCGACCAAGGGGTTGCCGGACTCTGACTCAGGGTGGCCCTGTGTGGTACTGCCCATGCCAGCCATGTTGCTGTGGTCCATGCCAGCCATTTGGCTATGGTCCATGCCGGCCATGCTGCCGTGGTCCATGCCCATGTCACTCATGGCAATGAGCGGGCGCGGGTCAGTGGCCGGAACCGGCGCCTCCACGCCTTCGCGGATAGCCAACGTGCCCCTGGCGTAACCGGTACGATCCATGGATTGAGCGAACAGGGTGTAAGCCTGTGCATCTTCGGGTTCAACAATCACATCGTAGGTTTCGGCAACGGCAATACGGAACTCGTCAACTGAAACCGGTTTGACGTGCAGCCCATCCGCCGCAACCACCGTCATTTTCAGGCCGGGAATGCGCACATCGAAATAGGTCATGGCGGAGCCATTGATAAAGCGCAGGCGGATTTTCTCGCCAGGCTTGAACACACCGGTCCAGTTGCCGTCTGGTGCCTGGCCGTTCATGAGGTAGGTGTAAGTGTGTCCGCTCACGTCCGCGAGGTCGGTGGGGCTCATCTTCATCTCGGCCCACATTTTGCGATCAGCCATGGCGGCAGCCCAGCCCATTTGGCTTACGTCGTTGACGAAGTCGCCTACCGTCCGCTTGTGGAAGTTGTAGTAGTCGGATTGCTTCTTGAGCGTGGTCAGAACCTGGGCTGGATCCTCATCAGTCCAGTCGCTGAGCAAGACCACGTAGTCCCGGTCGTAGATGAACGGTTCGGGCTCTTTCGCATCAATGACCAGCGCGCCATAAACCCCGGCCTGCTCCTGAAGGCCTGAGTGGCTGTGATACCAATAGGTGCCGTTTTGGTTGACCTTGAACCGGTACTCGTACATGCCGTTCGGAGCAATGCCGTGGAAGCTCAGGCCCGGCACACCGTCCATGTTCGCGGGCAGGATGATGCCGTGCCAGTGAATCGAGGTGTCCTGTTGCAAATGGTTGTGCACGCGAAGGGTGACGGTATCGCCTTCTCGCCAGCGAAGCGTCGGGCCTGGCAGCGAGCCGTTGATCGCCATCGCGGTGCGCGCAGCGCCGGTGATGTTGACCGGCAACTCGCCGATGTGAAGCTCGAAGTCGGTACCCGCCAACACGTTTGGCTGGCCGGTGCTGGCCAGCCCCCAAACCGGCGCGCGCCACATGCCCAAACCGCCGAGCAGTCCGGTAGCGGCCAGGCCTTTGACGAAGGAGCGTCTTGTGGTTTTGCCTTGCATGCCGTTGCGTCCAGTCAGGTAAGTAACTGATGGCCGGGCTGGAGAAGTTGCTGCGCAGGCCGGCGTCATGTTCGGGGCAAACTTAGCGACTGGCGGCTGTCGGCAAACTGAGTTGGAGGTTACTTTTTCGTAAACTTCGGATTGCGGGAGGGGGCACTTTCTGAGGGCATTAAAAAGCCGGCTTGTGGCCGGCTTCTCGGGGACGCTTCCGGCTAATTTATGGTAAGCCGCAACCGCCTTAACTGTGTGGCCATCAAGGGCCTGAAAGAAATGGCAAACGGTCGTGTGGAGCGTCGCCAGGCCCTCTGGAACGCGGCTTGCGCCGGCCGGGGCTGAATGTGCCGCGTAGCATACAAGGGCTGGCGCGGGATGCCCAGCAAAAATTGGCACAGGTTGTGTCAGCGAGGGCGGCGGTGGCGAAAATGCGACCAATGGAATACCCAGCCAAGTACCACCAGCTTTTGTGCCCTGCGTTGCGCCGCCGTGTAGCGTTCCACGCTATAACTGCGCCCATCATGGCTGTGCAGGCAAAGCGTGCCGCTGTGGCCCAGGCTGAGCCTGTTCACCCTGAACTCACCATTGTGCAGCAAGGCATAGGTTTCGCCGTCGATCACTTTGGTCTGGCTCAGGTCAATCGCCAGCAAGGCATCGCGCGGGATCAGCGGCGCCATGTTGTCGGCCGGCATGCTCAGGCAAATGGCCTTGCGGGTGGTGACACCCAATGCCCGCAAGGCTTTGTTAGGCAGGCGAAGTGATTGGCCAGTCAGCGCAACCAGCAGGCCATCGCGTATTTCGTGGTAAGGCACCTTAACCAGTTGCACGCCTTGGCTGGCCAAGGATGTCGGTACGTTTTCCTGGGGCTCTTGAGATGTGATCGTCCGCAGGATCGCGCTGGGGTACTTGGGGCCTTCGCCACAGCGTAACCAGCGCCGGTGCACGCAAAAGAGGTCGGCCAGCTCATCGATCCGAGCCAGCGGGACGCCACGCCTGAACCAGTTGTTCACGTGTTGCGGCGTGATTCGGCGCTGGGCGGCGAAATCGGAGGGGGTCAGGCCGCACTCGCGCAGAAGGGCCCTGAGTCGGTCACCGGATGAGTTCTTCTTCATGGAACGGAGTGTAACGGCGCCGATCTTGCGGGGAAATAAACCGTGCGATCAATTAATTTGTAGGAAATTTGCCGATTTGTAGGATAGCGGCGTAGGAACGCGTAGGAATTTTTACCGGCCAATGTACGACCATAAAAAAACCCGCCGAAGCGGGTTTTTTATCAAGCCGGTAATCAGCCTTTGTAGGCTGCAACCGATTTGGTGATCGCGGCACGGGCGGCGTCGGCGCCTTCCCAGCCTTCGATCTTGACCCACTTGCCTTTTTCGAGGTCTTTGTAGTTCTCGAAGAAGTGCTCGATCTGCTGGATCAGCAGGGCTGGCAGGTCGGTGTATTCCTTCACGTCAACATACAGCTGGGACAGCTTGTCGTGCGGAACAGCAACAACCTTGGCGTCGCCGCCGCCGTCGTCGGTCATGTTCAGTACGCCAACCGGGCGGGCACGGATGACCGAGCCTGGAGCAACCGGGTACGGGGTAACAACCAGCACGTCCAGCGGATCGCCGTCGTCAGCCAGGGTGTTCGGGATAAAGCCGTAGTTGGCTGGGTAGAACATCGGGGTGGCCATGAAGCGATCGACGAACAGGGTGTCGCTGTCCTTGTCGATTTCGTATTTGATCGGCGCGTGGTTGGCCGGGATCTCGATGGCGACGTAGATGTCGTTCGGCAGGTCTTTGCCTGCCGGAATCTTGCTGTAGCTCATTGGGCAGTGCCCCCGTGTTTGATCAAAAAAGTGGCGGCGATTATAGGCACATTCCGCCTGGGCATGCCACGCCCCACCTGATGCGCGGGCGCATCAGGCGTGGCTTTCGCGGTAGTCCGGGTGTTCGGCCTGCAGGTGCGCAAGGCGGGTGAGCGGGTCCTGGCGGTAGAACAGCGCCAACTGCTGGTACACCTGTGGATAAGCCTGGTGCAGCAGGTCGGGGGCGCTGAAGAAGTATTCGCTGGTGACCGCAAAGAACTCGGCCGGGTTTTCTGCCGCATAGGGGTCGATGGCGGTTTCGGCGTCGGGGTTGGCGTCGAGCTGGCGGTTGAGGTCGTCAAAGGCCTGCTGCATGGCTGTGGCCCAGGCCTCAACGCGCATGTCAGGGTGCAAGGGCGGCAGGCCGTTGGCGTCGCCGTTGAGCATGTCGAGCTTGTGCGCCAGTTCGTGGATTACCAGGTTGTAGGCTTCCCAACCGCCGCTGCTCAGCACCCCGGCCCAGGCCATGATCACCGGGCCTTGTTGCCACGCCTCGCCACTGTGCTCGGCATCCCACACGTGCTCCACGCCGCTGGCATCGCGGTGGCGTTGGGGGCTCTTGAAATCGTCAGGGTAAAGGATGATTTCGTGAAAGCCTTGGTACCAGTTCAGTTCGCCCAGGTGCAGCAACGGAAGTTGTGCCTGGGCGGCAAGGAACAGGCGTTGCTCGTCGCCCAGTTCAACGCCGGGCAGGGTGGTCAGGTGTTTTTCGAGCAGGAACAGGATGCAGGCCTCGCGCAGCCAGCGGTCCTCGTCGTCGGTGATGCCATCAAGCATCGGTAGGCGGTCGCGAACCACCTGCCATTGCTCGGGGCTTATCGGGTAGCGCGCCAGGGTGCGCTTGCGCCGCCAGGCGCTGAACGACCACATGTGGCCGTCAGTGCGCCTTGGCTGTGCGGCCCAGCCGGCCGCGCAGCAGGCCCAGCACCATCGGTACCAGCGACAGGAAGATGATGCCCACCACCATCAGCGACAGGTGCTGCTTGATGAATGGCACGTTGCCGAAGAAGTAACCCAGTGTGACCAGGCCACCGACCCACAGCAGCGAACCCGCAACGCTGAAGCCCAGGAAGCGTGGGTAGTGCATGCGGGCGATGCCGGCGACGAACGGTGCGAAGGTACGCAGAATCGGCAGGAAGCGCGCCAGGGTCACGGTCTTGCCGCCATGGCGTTCATAGAATTCGTGGGTGCGCTGCAGGTAGTCCCGGCGGAAAATTTTCGAATTGGGCTTGTTGAACAGCCGTTCGCCCGCCGTTCGCCCGATCACGTAGTTGGTGCTGTCGCCCATGATTGCCGCAGCCATCAGCAGGCCAGCCAGCAACACCGGGTCCATGCCGCCGCCCGCAGCCACTGCACCGGCGATGAACAGCAGCGAATCGCCCGGCAGGAAGGGCATTACCACCAGGCCGGTTTCGCAGAAGATCACGGTAAAGAGGATGGCGTAGATCCAGGGGCCGTAGTTGGTGACAAGCAGGTCGAGGTAGGCATCGAGATGCAGGATAAGGTCCAGCGGGTTGAATTCCATGTACAGCACCTGTGTTCTTGACCCGCAGCTACGGGCGCGGACCTGCGGGTGGGTAAAATTTCATACATGTCAGGAGGAGGCATTATACGGCGAAGTGGGCAACGTGCCCGGGGAGATTGTAGCGAGGGGTTACTGGCGTGATTCGGTGCAGGCCTTTTCGCGGATAAATCCGCTCCCACAAGGGTTGTGTTGTACCTGTGGGAGCGGCGGTTCGCCGCTGCGATTTACCCGCGAAGAGGCCAGTACAGGTCAATCGGAGTTGATCGGCAACACGTAGTTCTCGAACTCGGTATCTTTACGAAACCCGATGGACTCGTAAGTCATGCGTGCCACCTCATTGTTGGCACTGGTCGAAACCCGCATCCGCACGGCCTGGGTTTCCCGGGCCATCTTCTTCGCCTCACGCATCAGGTGGTCAGCCACCAGCATGCGCCGGGAATCCTCCGCCACGTAGATATCGTTGAGAATCCATACCCGTTTCAGCGACAGCGACGAAAAGCTCGGGTACAGCTGGCAAAAGCCCATGAGCTTGCCGTCGTCATCGTCCGGCAGTGCCAGGTAGATCACCGACTCGCCGCGTTTGAGGCGCTTTTCCAGAAACGCACGTGAACTGTCAGGGTAAGGAAGCTGCCCATAGAACTCGCGGTATTTCACGAACAGTGGGGTGAGCAGGTCGAGGTGTTCCAGGGTTGCTTTGATGATGCGCATGTGCGGCCCTCAGAGTCCATTTAGGGAAACAGCGGATTGCCAGCATTCAGGTGCATGCTGCCCAATGCAGGCTACAAGCGCAATCCGCCCTCCGTGACATGTTTTTTACCCTTCACCGAGTAGGAAATTTCCTTTTTGGTTGGAAGCGTTATCACTGTCGAGCGTATGGACCTCCGCTTCGTCCTTAAGATTCACACCCGACAGCTGCCGGCGGCAGGCCTCGCGCATCAAGTAAAGCAGGCGATGGGCGGCCATGCCGTAGCTCAGCCCTTCAAGGCGCACATTGGAGATGCAATTGCGGTAGGCATCCGTCAGGCCTACCCGCGGGCCATAAGTGAAGTAAAGGCCCAGGCTGTCGGGCGAGCTGAGCCCTGGGCGCTCGCCGATCAGCATGACGGTCATCTTCGCGCCCAGTAACTGGCCCACTTCGTCGGCCACGGCGACGCGGCCCTGCTGCACCAGTACCACCGGGGCGCTGGTCCAGCCATCGGCCGCCGCCTGTTCTTCGAAACGCGTCAGGAATGGCAGGGTATGGCGGTGCACGGCCAGCGCCGAGAGGCCATCGGCCACCACGATGGCCAGGTCGACGCCGCCCGGGTTGGCTTGCGCATGGGCGCGCAGTGCTTCGACCGAGTCGTCGTTCAGGCGCCGGCCCAGGTCGGGGCGTTGCAGGTATTGGTGACGGTCGCTGGCGGCACTGTGCAACACCAGGCTGTCGCGGCCACGGTCCTTCAGTTGCTCGCTCAGGGCGCCGTGGTCGAAGGGCAGGTGCACAGCATCGCGGGCTTGGGCGTGGGCAAACTGGAAGTCCAGCTGGGCGCCGGTTGGCAGGCTGGTGCCACTGCGGCCCAGGGCAATGCGCGCGGGGGTGAGGGTGCGCAAGGCCAGCCAAGGGTTGTCGGGGGTTGGAGTTCGCGGGTCCATGGTCATCCCTATGCAATCTGCGCCAATGCCTGGCGGAATGCCGGCGGCAGGTTGTCGCCGAAGCGTACGCGGCCATCGGCCTGGGTGAAGATGCCCGTGCGTGCCAGCCAGGCCTCGAATTCCGGGCCTGGCTTCAGGCCCAGTGTCTGGCGGGCGTAGAGCGCGTCGTGGAACGAGGTGGTCTGGTAGTTGAGCATGATGTCGTCGGAACCGGGGATGCCCATGATGAAGTTGATGCCGGCAACGCCGAGCAGGGTCAGCAGGGTGTCCATGTCGTCCTGATCGGCTTCGGCATGGTTGGTGTAACAAATGTCACAGCCCATCGGCACGCCCAGCAGCTTGCCGCAGAAGTGGTCCTCAAGGCCGGCACGGATGATCTGCTTGCCGTTGTACAGGTATTCCGGACCGATGAAGCCGACCACGGTATTCACCAAAAACGGCTTGAAGTGGCGGGCCACGGCGTAGGCGCGGGTTTCGCAGGTTTGCTGGTCGACCCCATGGTGGGCGTTGGCCGACAAAGCGCTGCCCTGGCCGGTTTCGAAATACATCAGGTTTTGCCCGAGGGTGCCGCGGTTGAGCGACAGGCCTGCCTCGTAGCCTTCCTGCAAAACATTGAGGTTGATGCCGAAGCCAGCGTTCGCCGCTTCGGTACCAGCGATGGACTGGAACACCAGGTCCAGCGGCACGCCCCGATTGATGGCCTCAATCGAGGTGGTGACGTGGGTCAGCACGCAGGCCTGAGTAGGGATGTCGTAGCGCTGGATGATGGCGTCGAGCATCTCCAGCAGCGCGCAGATGGATGCAATGCTGTCGGTTGCCGGGTTGATGCCGATCATGGCATCGCCGTTGCCATACAGCAGGCCGTCGAGAATGCTGGCGGCGATCCCGGCGGGTTCATCGGTCGGGTGGTTGGGCTGCAGGCGGGTGGACAGGCGCCCGCGCAGGCCCATGGTGCCGCGAAAACGGGTGACGACGCGGATTTTCTGCGCCACCAGCACCAGGTCTTGCACGCGCATGATTTTCGACACGGCGGCGGCCATTTCCGGTGTCAGGCCCGGGGCCAACGCGCGCAGGCTGTCTTCGTTGGCCTCCTCACTCAGCAACCAGTCGCGCAACCCGCCCACCGTAAGGTGGCTGACTGGCGCAAAGGCCTGCGCTTCGTGGGTGTCGATGATCAGCCGGGTAACTTCGTCTTCTTCGTAGGGGATCAGCGCTTCATTCAGAAAATGGCTGAGCGGGATGTTGGCCAGTGCCATCTGCGCGGCAACCCGCTCGCCGTCGTTGCTGGCGGCAACCCCCGCTAGAAAGTCCCCCGAACGTGCGGGGCTGGCCTTGGCCATCACGTCCTTGAGGCTGTCGAACCGGTAGACCAGGTTGCCTACCGTGTGTACGAAACTTGCCATACAGAATCTCCAGAGCGCCGCAGGCCAGGCCTGCGGCGGGTGTCGGCAATCAGTGCAGGGCCTCTTCGGCCTTCTGGATTGCGGCGAATTCCTCTTCCGGCGTGCCCGCTACCAGGTGGTGGCGGCTGTAGAAAGCAAAGTAGGCAATCAATACCGCATAAATCACTGCGGCGCCAATCACCACCCGTGGGTCGACAAGGAAGCCCGCGACCACCGCGATGCAAGCCAGCACCAGTGCAACGCCCGAGGTGAAGATGCCGCCTGGGGTACGATACGGGCGCTCCATTTTTGGCCGGCGAATACGCAGGGTGATGTGCGCGGCCATCATCAGCACATAGGACAGCGTAGCCCCGAACACTGCCACCAGAATCAGCAGGTCACCCTGGCCGGTCAGCGACAGGGCAAAACCGATGATGCCGGGGATGATCAGTGCCAGTACCGGCGCCTTGCTCTTATTGGTTTCGGAGAGTTTTCGTGGCAGGTAACCCGCACGGGAAAGCGCGAAAATCTGCCGCGAATAGGCGTAGATGATCGAGAAGAACGAGGCGATCAGGCCTGCCAGCCCGACTAGGTTGACGAAGCTGCCCATCCAGGTGGAGCCGCCGTAAGCAATCGACAGCGCCTCGACCAGCGGGTTGCCCGAGGCTTTCAGCGCGTCGGAGCCTGCGCCGCCCGGGCCGACCACCAAAATCAGCAGGGCAAAGGCCACTAGCACCAGCATTGCTCCGATCAGGCCGCGTGGCAGGTCGCGTTTAGGGTTTTTGGTTTCTTCGGCGGCCAACGGTACACCTTCGACGGCCAGGAAGAACCAGATCGCGTAAGGAATAGCTGCCCACACGCCAACATAGCCAAACGGCAGGAAGCTGCTGGCGCCGGCGGCGTCGGTTTGTGCGATGTCGAACAGGTTGGCTGCATCAAAATGGGGCACCATGCCCACCAGGAAAACAGCCAACGCAATGGCCGCGATGGCAGTGATGATGAACATCAGCTTCAGAGCTTCACCCACACCGAAAATGTGGATGCCGATGAACACGATGTAGAACGCCAGGTAGATCATCCAGCCGCCGATGCCGAACAGTGACTCGCAGTAAGCGCCGATGAACACCGCGATGGCTGCAGGAGCAATGGCGTATTCGATCAGAATGGCCGTGCCGGTGAGAAACCCGCCCCAAGGGCCGAAGGCGCTGCGGGCAAAGCCGTAGCCGCCGCCTGCGGTTGGGATCATCGAGGACAGCTCAGCCAGCGAGAAGCACATGCACAGGTACATGGTGGCCATCAGCAACGTGGCCAGGAACATGCCGCCCCAGCCGCCTTGGGCGAGGCCGAAGTTCCAGCCGGCGTAGTCGCCGGAAATCACGTAGGCCACGCCCAGGCCAACCAAAAGCACCCAGCCGGCGGCGCCTTTTTTCAGTTCGCGTTGCTGGAAGTAGTCCGAGCCGACTTTTTCGAAATCTACGGAAGAACCTGCCGATGTGTCGGCGGAGTGATCGCTTGGCATGGGTCACCTGTTTTTTTTCTTGGTGGCCGGAGGGGTTCCGGGCCGATGGTGATGGGGACTGCAGGAAGTGGGCCAGAGCTGTTGGGGCCGCTTTGCGGCCCATCGCGGATCAATCCGCTCCTACAGGGGCACGCCTGTAGGAGCGGATTCATCCGCGAGGGCCGCGGCTCGGTTTAGAAGAAGCCCAGCGGGTTGATGTCGTAGCTCACCAGCAGGTTTTTGGTCTGTTGGTAATGGTCGAGCATCATTTTGTGCGTCTCACGCCCAACGCCTGACTTCTTGTACCCGCCAAACGCGGCATGCGCCGGGTACAGGTGGTAGCAGTTGGTCCACACGCGGCCGGCCTTGATGCCACGGCCCATGCGATAGGCGCGGTTGATGTCGCGGGTCCACACGCCGGCGCCCAGGCCGAACTCGGTGTCATTGGCAATCGCCAGGGCTTCGGTTTCGTCCTTGAAGGTGGTGACGCTGACCACCGGGCCGAAGATTTCCTCCTGGAACACGCGCATCTTGTTGTTGCCCTTGAGCAGGGTCGGCTGGATGTAGTAGCCGGTAGCCAGTGAGCCTTCCAGCTTCTCGACCTTGCCGCCGGTGAGCAGTTCGGCACCTTCCTCCTGGGCAATTTGCAGGTACGAGAGGATCTTCTCGAATTGTTGCTGGGATGCCTGGGCGCCGACCATGGTGTCGGTGTCCAGCGGGTCGCCGCGCTTGATCTGCAGCACCTTCTTCATCACCACTTCCATGAACTGCGGGTAGATCGATTCCTGCACCAGTGCCCGCGACGGGCAGGTGCACACTTCGCCCTGGTTGAAGAATGCCAGCACCATGCCTTCAGCCGCCTTCTCGATGAAGCTCGGCTCGGCCTGCATGATGTCTTCGAAGTACACGTTCGGCGATTTGCCGCCCAGTTCCACGGTGGACGGGATGATGTTATCGGCGGCGCACTTCATGATGTGCGAGCCCACCGGGGTAGAACCGGTGAAGGCAATCTTGGCGATGCGCTTGCTGGTGGCCAGTGCCTCGCCGGCTTCGCGGCCATAACCTTGCACCACGTTCAGCACGCCAGGTGGCAGCAGGTCGCCGATGAGTTCGAGTAGTACGGTGATGCCCAGCGGTGTTTGCTCGGCCGGTTTCAGCACCACGCAGTTGCCGGCAGCCAGCGCCGGGGCGAGTTTCCAAGCGGCCATCAACAGTGGGAAGTTCCACGGGATGATCTGCCCGACCACGCCCAGCGGTTCGTGAATGTGGTAGGCCACTGTGCCTTCGTTGATTTCGGCCGCGCCGCCTTCCTGGGCGCGGATGCAGCCAGCGAAGTAGCGGAAGTGGTCCACGGCCAGCGGGATGTCGGCGTTCAGTGTTTCACGGATTGGTTTGCCGTTGTCCCAGGTTTCGGTAATGGCCAACACTTCGAGGTTTTGCTCGATGCGGTCGGCGATTTTCAGCAGCACGTTGGAGCGGTCCTGCACCGAGGTGCGGCCCCAGGCATCGGCCGCGGCGTGGGCGGCGTCCAGCGCTTTATCGATGTCTTCGGCAGTGGAGCGGGGGAATTCGGCAATCAGCTTGCCGTTCACCGGCGAGGTATTTTCGAAATATTGCCCTTTGACCGGAGCTACGAACTCACCGCCGATGTAGTTGCCGTAGCGGCTCTTGAACGAAACCTTCGAGCCGTCGGTACCGGGATGTGCGTAACGCATGGTGTGTCTCCTGGCTATTGTGTTTGTTAGGGAGTTGAAAAGCGTAGAGCAAAGGTTGGGCCAGCGTTTTGGGTGCCAGCCAAATCAATGACTTGGATCATTTCTACTGGGTTGCGGAACGGGCTGTGTGCCAGCGCTGGCACGGCACACGTGACACTTTGTACCGTTTTCGGCACGCCCTTGACCGGGCGGTCCGCGGGGAGGATGCTGGCTGCACGCTCTATCTGCGGAGAACAACAACTAATGCAGAGCAATCACTTCAGCCGCCATGCCCAGCAGGTGCATACGGTTGCCCGCGGCGCGGCCGGCAGTGACCCTTCCATTGCCCGTTCATGGTTGCGTTGCCTGGAGGACTACCACCTCGACCCCTCAGTGGCCCAGGCGCCGGTGGTGCTTGAGCACGGCCGCCTGCTGGAAAGCCGCGAGCGCCTGAGGCAGGTGCTTAAAATTGCCGACACCGAAATGAACAGCCTGCACCAGCAGCTTTCCGGTGCTGGCCATGCGGTGCTGCTGACCGACGCCCGCGGGGTGATCCTCAACTGTGTAACAGCCCCAAGCGAACGGCGGATCTTTGAACGGGCGGGGTTGTGGCTGGGCGCCGACTGGAGCGAGGCTCGCGAAGGCACCAACGGCATCGGCACCTGCCTGGTGGAGCGCCAGGCATTGACCATCCACCAGGAAGAGCATTTCCGTGGTCGCCACACCGGGCTGACCTGCTCCGCCAGCCCCGTCTTCGACCCCCATGGCGAATTGCTGGCCGTGCTCGACGTGTCCTCTGCGCGGCCTGACGTATCACGCCAGAGCCAGTTCCACACCATGGCGCTGGTCAACCTCTCGGCAAAGATGATCGAGAGTTGCTACTTCCTTCGCCACTTCGAACAGCAATGGTTGCTGCGTTTTCACTTGCAGGCCGAGTCGGTTGGCCTGTTCAGCGAAGGCCTGCTGGCGTTTGACGGGGAAGGCCGGATTTGCGCCGCCAACCAGAGCGCGCTCAACCTGCTGGGCACGGTGCGCGGGGCTGTGCTAGGCAAGTCGATGGAGCGTTTTTTCGCCTGTAGCCATGACGAGTTGTTCAGCCGTGCGATGCCCGGTGGCAGCACGGCCTGGCCGTTGTACACCCATGATGGCCGCCAGGTGTTTGCCAGCGTGCGGGGGCAGGCGCGCATGCCGGTGTGGTCGGTGCCTGCCAGCCAGCCGCTTGCCAGGCCGGCAGAGCAAGCCGGCATCTGCCTGCTCGACCCGGCCCTGCAAAACGACTTCCACCGGGCCCTGCGTGTGTTCGAGCGTGACGTGCCGCTGTTGCTACGCGGCGAAACCGGCTGTGGCAAAGAGGCGTTCGCCCAGGCCGTGCACCAGGCCAGCCAGCGTAGCGGCAAACCGTTTGTGGCCGTCAACTGTGCATCGATCCCCGAGAGCCTCATCGAGAGTGAGCTGTTCGGCTATCGTGGCGGCAGTTTTACAGGGGCGCGTAAGGAGGGTATGCGCGGCAAGCTGCTACAGGCCGATGGTGGCACCTTGCTTCTGGACGAGATCGGCGATATGCCGCTGGCCCTGCAAACCCGCTTGCTGCGTGTACTGGAGGAGCGCCAGGTGGTGCCGATTGGTGGCGAGCCTCAGGCTGTGGATGTGCGCATCATCAGTGCCACCCACCGGGATTTGCTGGAGCGGGTGGAGCAGGGCAGCTTTCGTGAAGACCTTTACTATCGGCTGAACGGGTTGGAAGTAGCGCTACCCGCGGTGCGCGAACGCAGCGACAAGCAGCAGCTGCTGGCGTTTCTGCTGCGTCAGGAAGCGCATGGCCAACTGATCGAGATCGAGCCGCAAGCCCGACAGGCGCTGCTGGACTTTGCCTGGCCGGGCAATGTGCGCCAGATGCGCAACGTACTTCGCACCCTGGTTGCCCTATGTGAGGGCTCACACATAACGTTCGCAGACCTCCCCCCACTCGTTGTGGGAGCGGCCTTGTGTCGCGAAAGGGCCGCAACGCGGCCCCAGGTTCTCAACCCAGCCGCCGAATCCGATGGGGCTGCTTCGCAGCCCGATCGCGACACAAGGCCGCTCCTACAGGCAGAACGCGATGCTTTGGTCGCCAGGATAGAGGCAAACCACTGGCACCTGACGCGGGTTGCCGAGCAATTGGGCATCAGCCGCAATACCTTGTATCGAAAACTGCGCAAACACGGCATTACCCGGGGCGTCTGAGCGAAACAGCGGGTGCGATTTCCCTCGCCCTGGGCTACCCTGCGTCCAGGTTTTGCGAGGTCGACCATGCATATTCACATTCTCGGTATTTGCGGCACTTTCATGGGTTCGCTGGCGGTGCTGGCCAAGGAACTTGGCCACCGCGTCACCGGCTCCGACGCCAACGTCTACCCGCCGATGAGCACCCAGCTCGAAGCCCAGGGCATCGAGCTGACCCAGGGCTATGACCCTGCCCAGCTGGACCCGGCACCGGACCTGGTCGTCATCGGCAACGCCATGTCGCGGGGCAACCCGGCGGTGGAGTACGTGCTCAACAAGGGCCTGCCGTATGTGTCCGGCCCACAGTGGCTGGCGGACCATGTGTTGCAGGGCCGCTGGGTACTGGCCGTGGCCGGCACCCATGGCAAGACCACCACCAGCAGCATGCTGGCCTGGGTGCTGGAGCACGCGGGCATGAGCCCGGGCTTTTTGATCGGTGGCGTGCCACAGAACTTCTCGGTGTCTGCGCGCCTTGGCGGCACGCCGTTCTTCGTGGTCGAGGCCGATGAGTACGACAGCGCCTTCTTCGACAAGCGTTCCAAGTTCGTGCACTACCACCCACGCACTGCGATCCTCAATAACCTTGAGTTCGATCATGCGGATATTTTCCCGGATCTGGCGTCCATCGAACGGCAGTTCCACCACTTGGTACGCACTATTCCGAGTGAAGGCCTGGTGATTCACCCAACCATCGAGCAGGCGCTGGAGCGGGTGATCGGCATGGGCTGCTGGACCCCGGTGCAAACCACCGGCCAAGGTGGCCAATGGCAGGCGCGTTTGCTCAGTGCCGATGGCTCCCGCTTTGAAGTGCTGTTTGATGGTGAAGCACAAGGTGTTGTGGATTGGGCGCTGACCGGCCAGCACAACGTCGCCAATGCCTTGGCCACCCTCGCCGCTGCCCGCCACGTAGGTGTGGTGCCGGCCATGGGCATCGAAGGCCTCAGCGCATTCAAGAGCGTCAAGCGCCGCATGGAAAAGGTTGCCGAAGTACAGGGCGTAACCATCTATGACGACTTCGCGCACCACCCGACTGCCATCGCCACTACCCTGGACGGCCTGCGCAAGCGGGTAGGCGAGGCGCCTGTGATCGCGATCATCGAGCCGCGCTCCAACTCCATGAAGCTGGGCGCCCACCGTGATGGCCTGCCGGAAAGCGTCAACGATGCCGACCAGGTGATCTGGTACGCCCCTGCCAACCTGGGTTGGGACCTGGCTGCCACCGCTGCCCAGTGCACGGTGCCCAGCGTGGTTGCCGACAGCCTTGACGCCATCATTGACCGGGTCAAAGGCCAGGCGCGGCCGGGCACCCATGTCGTGATCATGAGCAACGGTGGCTTCGGCGGCCTGCACGGCAAACTGGCCGAGGCCCTGAAGTGAGCGGGCCGGAACGCATCACCCTGGCCATGACCGGCGCGTCGGGCGCGCAATATGGCCTGCGCCTGCTCGACTGCCTGGTACGTGAAGACCGCGAGGTGCACTTCCTGATCTCCAAGGCGGCGCAACTGGTGATGGCCACCGAAACCGACGTGGTGTTGCCGGCCAAGCCTCAGGCGATGCAGGCCTTTTTGACCGAATACACCGGCGCTGCCGATGGGCAGATCCGCGTGTATGGCAAGGAAGACTGGATGTCGCCGGTGGCCTCCGGCTCAGGCGCGCCCGCTGCGATGGTGGTGGTGCCGTGTTCCACCGGCACGCTGTCGGCCATTGCGACCGGTGCCTGCAACAACCTTATCGAGCGTGCGGCCGACGTGACCTTGAAGGAGCGCCGCCAGTTGATTCTGGTGCCGCGTGAGGCGCCGTTTTCGACCATTCACCTGGAAAACATGCTCAAGCTTTCGCAAATGGGCGCCGTGATCCTGCCGGCTGCACCGGGCTTCTATCACCAGCCGCAGACCATCGATGACCTGGTCGACTTTGTGGTGGCGCGGGTGCTCAACCTGCTGAATATCCCGCAAGACATGTTGCCACGCTGGGGTGAGCACCATTACGGAGTGGATGATTGAAGCGTGCCTTTGCCGGGTTGCTGGCGGCGAGCCTGCTGGGCGGTTGCGCCACGGTGCGCACGCTGGATGCCAACAAGCCGGGGGCACCGGTGGTGTATGCCGGTACGCGGCTGGACTTGTATGTGATCAATGGCGGGTGTTGCCCCAAGGATCATTACGGGGCTGAGGCTCCGGCCTATCCGGGGCTGGACCTGCCGGGGAGCATGTTGCTTGATACGTTGTTGCTGCCGTTGTCGTTGCTGACGGCGGCAGGGGTAGGGTTTCAGGCAACCGGTGGCCTGTGAGGGCCCTTCGCGGCTGAAGCCGCTCCTACAGGGGATATGCGGGCCCTTGCGCAACGATTACTTCTTGCCCAGCTTTCGCAACTCATCCGACTCGACCACCCGAATCCCATCCTCTTCTTCCAACGCCAGCCGCCATAGCGCCCGAGCCAGGGTACAGGCTTCAATCCCCCGATACTTTCCGGGGATCAAGCGCATGAACGGAGATGCCAGCTGTTCACCCAGGCGCGGCGGCACGCGCTCACCCAGCAACAACGAAGGCCTGACGATGGTCAGTTGCGGCCAATCCTGAGCCTTGAGCGCTTCTTCCATCTCGCCCTTGACCCGATTGTAGAAAATCGAAGACTTGGGGTCTGCGCCAATGGCGCTCACCACCAGCAAATGACGTGCCCCCATCTCCCGGGCACGCTTGCTGAACGCCACGACCATGTCCAGGTCCACCGCACGGAAGGCCTGCTCGGAGCCCGCCTGCTTCAGGGTGGTGCCAAGGCAGCAGTAGGCAATATCCACGCGCCCGGCCAGTTGCGGGAGAAACACGGCCGGGTCACCCACCGGGTTTTCCAGGTGCGGGTGCTCGGCCAGCGGCCGGCGGGTTGGCGCCAGTACGCGGCTGATAGTGGGTTCGTTGAGCAGGCGGTCGAGCAGGTGTTCACCCGTAAGACCGGTGGCTCCGGCAAGCAGGACATGCTGAGGCGTCAAATACATGATGTCTCTCCCTTGTTACACACAAGCTTAGTGGGCGCCGGGCTTTTTTGCCTCTTCTGCCTTGGCTTGTGCCGCATTGCGCAAGGCTTCCTCAGCTTGATGCTGGCGCAGGCGCTGCCAATGTGCCAGTACTGCTGGCGGCGCCCACATTTGCGGCTCGGAGGCTTCAAAACCTTCCCTTTGTTCTCGTTCGGCAACGCTGCTGCGCGCCAGTTCAAACGCCTGTTTCAGGTCGTCGGTCTGGTTCAGTGCCTGGGCGAACAAGGCATCGCCGAAGTAGGTGAAGTCGGCTTCTTCGGAACAGCCGAACGACACCCGATCGGCCCGAGCGGCGGTCATGATGAGGGTTCGCTCATCCTTCAATGGGGCGATGTAGCCCCCTGAATAACAGGCAGAGATGACGATTACCTTGTCGCGGTCCTTCAGCGGGGCGAGGGCGCTGGCCAGTTCGTCGGCGGGCAGGTCGGCCAACTGCAGGCGCGGCTGGTCGAGCAAGAACTGGTGGTCGTGGCTGCCGTGGCTGGTGAGGTAGATGAACACCAGGTCTTCCGGGCCGCTGCGCTCGGCCAAGGTGCGGGCGGCGCGGGTAATGTTCTCGCGGGTGGCCATGGGCCGCGTGGTCATCTGGTCGCGGTGGTTTACCAGCGTGACTTGGCCACGGGCACCGAAACGCACTTTGAGCATGTTGCTGACGTAGTCGGCTTCACGCAGAAACACACTTTGCTGGCCATCGCCGGCCACCACCAGGCTGTACAGCTGGATAGGTGATATCGAGCGGGGTACACGGGCCAGCGACTCTTCAAGTAGCCGGCCTTGATTAAGCAGGGCCAGGTCCAGTGGGTCGGCCAGCAGCTTGCCGTGCTGGTCGCGTACGCGCACGCCGTTGGCCCATTGCCCGGCTTCGACTTTTCCGTTGGGCAAGGTCAGGCGCCCTTGGCCCTGATACGCATCGTTTTCGAAACCGCCCACGTATTTGCTGCCGTCGGGCAGTTGCAGGCTGCCCTGGCCGTGCAGGCGCCAGTCAACGAAGCTGCCCTTGTAATGGCTGCCGTCGCTGCCCAGCAGTTCACCTTCACCGAGCAGCGCCCCATCCTTGAATTCGCCAATCCACACATCACCGTCGGCATTTTCGTAGCGGCCGCGGCCTTCGAGGCGGTTGTCCTTGAACTCACCGATGTACTGCTCGCCATCGACGCTGTCGTACGTGCCGCTGCCTTGCAACTGCCCATCGACGAAGCGGCCGCTGAACTGGTTGCCGCTGGCGTCACTGCGCACTCCGGCGCCGTTGGGCTTACCTTTGGCGAACAGGCCTTGGTAGCGGCTGCCATCAGCCAGCTCCAGCTCGCCTGCACCTTCGTACTGGTCGTCCTTGAACTGGCCGCGGTAGGTCTGGTCGGCCTGCTTCAGTGAGCCTTCGCCATCACGCCGCCCATGGCTGAAGGTGCCTGCATAGTGGCTGCCAGGTGTGGTCAGGTCGCCCAGGCCCTGGAACAGCCCGGCAGCAAACTGCCCGCGATACACCTCGCCATTGCTGCCGTGCCATTCGCCCTGGCCATGCCACTGGCCGTCCTTGAAGCCACCGGCGTACCAGCTGCCATTGGGGTAATCGATGCGCCCTTCGCCTTGCAGCAGGCCATCCACCACCTGGCCCCGGTAGCGGCCGCCGTCAGGCAGGCGTGCGTCTGGCGGCGACAGCGACTCACCGTCGCCACAGGCGGCGAGCATCAGGGTCAGGGCGAGCGGGAGCAATGGACGCATGGCGGAATCCGGGCAAAAAGTCTGCCGAGTATGCCGCAGAACGGGGTGGGGCAGATATGGGGGCATCTGCCTTCGTGCGGTAGGCCTGCACCTACAGAGCTTGTAGGCGCGGGCCAGCCACGGGAAAAGGCCCGATCAGACGAAGCAGAGCGACAGCGGTTCCGCAATGTAGGCCGGCTTTTCTTCGCCTTCAATTTCCAGTGTCACCGTTGCCTTGAGCAACCACTGCCCCGGCTTCTTTTCGGTCACCTCACCCAGGTCCACCTTCAGGCGCACCTTGCTGTCTACCTTCACTGGCTGAATGAATCGCACACTGTCCAAACCGTAGTTGACGACCATCTTCAGCCCTTCGGGCAATACGAGGATGTCTTCCATCAGCTTGGGGATCAGCGAGAGGGTGAGGAACCCGTGGGCAATGGTGGAGCCGAAAGGTGTTTTAGCCGCCTTGACCGGGTCCACATGAATGAACTGGAAATCACCGGTGGCCTCGGCGAACAAATTGATGCGCTCCTGATCGATCGTCAGCCAATCGGAACGTCCCAGTTCCTTTCCAACGTACTGCGACAGCTCGTTAACCGGTACATAGGGCATCTGCGACTCTCCAAGTTGTCATTTGGTACGAAGGTGCAAGATCAGCACGCCCAAGCGTTTCAGTCAAGTTGCCTGCTTTTCGGCGAATATCGGCTTATCGGCTGTGCGTGCTTATAATGGCCGGCATGCCCGAAGGAGATGCTTATGCTGTTGCGTGGTTTGACCTGGCTGGTGTTGTTTCAATTGCTGGGGACGGCGATCAATCACCTGTTCGTACCGATTCTGCCGGGCCCGATCATCGGCCTGCTGCTGTTGTTGGCCTTTCTCATGGCCAGGGGCGAAGTGGGCAAGCCTTTGAATGAGGCGGCTGGCAGCTTGCTGCGTTACCTGCCATTGCTGTTGGTGCCGCCTGCCGTGGGGGTGATGGTCTATGCCAAGGACATCGCTGCAGATTTTTGGGCCATTGTCGGTGCCTTGCTGATCTCTTGCCTGGTCACCTTGGTGTTCGTTGGTGTGTTGATGCAAAAACTCATGCATCGCCAGGGCAAAGGTGAGGAGCAGCCATGATGTTCGACTGGCATGGCGCTATTGATGCCGTGGTGCACCACCCGTTGTTCGGCATTGGCATTACCTTGGGGGCGTACCAGATCGTGCTCGCCGCCTACGAGAAAACCCGCTGGATCTTCCTGCAGCCGGTGCTGGTTTCGATGCTGGTGGTGATCGGTGTGTTGCTGGTGTGCGGCATCGACTACAGCGAGTACCGCAAAAGCACCGAAATCATGAACATCCTGCTGGGGCCTGCCACCGTGGCCCTTGCCGTACCGCTCTACCTCAACCTGCGGCGTATCCGCCAACTGTTCTGGCCCACATTTACTACGCTGGTAATCGGGGGCCTGTTCGCCACCCTTTGCTGCCTGTTGCTGGGCTGGTGGTTTGGTGCCGAGCACATGATCCTCATGACCATGGCGCCCAAGTCGGTGACCTCGCCGATCGCCATGCTGGTAGCGGAGCAAATTGGTGGCGTGGCAGCATTGGCCGCCGTGTTCGTGCTGATCACGGGGGTGATCGGGGCAATATTCGGCCCGGCGCTGTTGAGCCGCTTTGGTGTACACAGCCCCGAGGCGCGTGGTATGTCGCTGGGCGTTACGGCACATGCCGTGGGCACTTCGGTGGCCCTGCAGGAAAGTGACGAGTGCGGCGCATTTGCCGCGTTGGCGATGAGCCTGATGGGGGTGGCCACGGCGGTGTTCCTGCCGTTGGCGGTCAGCCTGGTGGCTTGAGGACTTGTGATGACGCTACCGCTGTTTCCCCTGAATACCGTGCTGTTTCCCGGGTGCCTGCTGGATTTGCAGATCTTCGAGGCGCGCTACCTGGACATGATCGGCCGTTGCATGAAGCAGGGCGCCGGTTTTGGCGTGGTGTGCATTGTCGAAGGCGAACAGGTTGGCAAAGCACCACCCGTGGTGGCATCGATCGGCTGCGAAGCGATGATTCGCGATTTCGTGCAGCAGGATAACGGCCTGCTGGGTATACGTGTTGAGGGTGTGCGGCGCTTTGAGCTGAGCCAGACCGAGGTGCAGAAGGACCAGCTGCTGGTAGGGGAGGTGAGTTGGTTGCCAGAGCAGCCAGACAGCCCCTTGACCGAGCACGATGACGACCTGCTGGCGCTGTTGGTGGCGCTTGGCGAGCACCCGATGGTCGAGGCCCTGGACATGCCGCGCGAGGTCGATGGGCGCCAGGCGTTGGCCAATCAGCTGGCGTATCTGTTGCCGTTCATGGAAGAGGACAAGCTCGATTTGCTGGCGATCGATTCACCCCAGCAGCGGCTGGAAGAAATCCAGAAGCTGCTGGAGCGGATTCAGGGCGAACTGTTCGCCTGACGGAGGCTGCGGGTACAACTGGCCTGCGCGGCAGCAATCACAGCCCCTGCAGCAAATCCGACATGTCGTCTGCGTGCTCTTCTTCCTGCGCCAGAATGTCCTCGAAGATGCGTCGCGTGGTCGGGTCCTTGTCACCAATGTACTGAATGATTTCCCGGTAGCTGTCGATCGCAATCCGCTCGGCCACCAGGTCTTCCAGCACCATCTCTTTTAGTGAACTGCCCGCCACGTACTGGGCGTGGGAATTCTTGGTCAGGTTGTCCGGGTTGAAATCCGGCTCGCCACCCAACTGCACGATGCGCTCGGCCAGCTTGTCGGCGTGCTCGGCTTCCTGGGTGGCATGCTCCAGGAATTCCGCGGCCGCCACGCTCGCCTTGATACCGCTGGCCATGAAGTAGTGGCGCTTGTAGCGCAGCACGCAAACCAGTTCGGTTGCCAGCGACTCATTCAGCAGGCGCAGGATCTCTTGGCGATCCGCCTGGTAGCCCTCGGTCACCGCGCCATCTTCTACATGCTGGCGGGCGCGCTTGCGCAGGGTTTGCACATCGGTCAGTTCAACATTGCTCATGGTTGTCTCCAAACAGATCAGGACAGGTGGTCAGGGTGGGCGGGAGGCTTACGCGCCTTTTACGGCATCGCTGTCCTCTTCACGTTGTTTACAGGTCTTGAAGCCCTTGGCATCCACGTGGCCGGTGGCGTCGAAGCGCACGTAGTAAGGCTGCTGGTGGCCGTCGCGGTTGAGGATGTAGTCGTTGCAGGTGCCGCCATGGGGCAGGTCGATCACGTTGGATGGGCTGCCGCCGATGGCAATGACCTTCTGCATGGTCATGCCATTTTCCACCTGCTTGACCAGCGGCTCGTCGCGGTAGGTGACGTAATCCACCGGGTTTTCCGGGCGGCTGCCGCAGGCGGCCAGGGTTGCGCTTGCCAGAAGGATTGCCAGGGTCTGTTTGTACATGGTCCCGCTCCTTGCTCAGGGTCTGTTTTGGTTGGAACCGCGCGGCGCGCCGGGAGTTCGATTGCGATCGTCATCAGCAGAGGGGTAGTGTTGGCCGGTCGACCACGGAAAGGGGCTGGGGCAATGCAACAGGAACTGGCAACGCGATACCCTCTGGTGCTGGTGCCGGGCATGCTCGGTTTTGTCCGGCTGGTGCTTTACCCTTACTGGTTCGGCATCGTGCCGGCCTTGCGCAAAGGCGGGGCACAGGTATTCCCCGTGCAGATTTCGCCGTTGCACGCCAGCGAAGTACGGGGTGAGCAGTTACTGGCGATCATCGAGGACATCTGCCAGCGCACGGGTGCCGAAAAGGTCAACCTGATTGGCCATAGCCAAGGTGCGTTGAGTGCCCGTTACGCGGCAGCCAAGCGCCCGGATCGCGTTGCGTCGGTGACTTCGGTGGCCGGCCCCAACCATGGTTCGGAGCTGGCCGACCACCTGGCACGCACGGCGCCGGGTGACTCACCCCAAGGGCGCATCCTCAGGGCGGTGCTGCATGGCCTGGCCGTGCTGCTGGTGTGGCTCGAAACCGGCTGGCGTCGTGATCCGCTGCCCATCGACGTGCACGCCTCGCACCAGTCGCTGACCAGCCCTGGGGTAGCGCTGTTCAACCAGGCTTATCCACAGGGCCTGCCGACCACGTGGGGCGGCGAGGGGCCGGGCGAGGTCAATGGCGTGCGCTACTACTCCTGGTCGGGCACCTTGCAGCCAGGCATCACCGACCAGGGCCGCAATCGTTTTGATGGCAGCAACCGCTTCTGCCGCCTGTTTGCACGCAGCTTCGTCAAGGAAAAGGGCCAGTGTGACGGCATGGTCGGGCGTTTCAGCTCGCACCTTGGCCAAGTGATTGGTGACGACTACCCGCTAGACCACCTCGACATCGTCAACCAGTCTCTCGGCGCGGTAGGCAAGGGTGCCGAACCTGTGCGTTTGTTTACCGAGCACGCTGCACGCCTGAAGGCTGCCGGGCTGTAGGAAAATGTTGGCTACACTCACCAGCACCACCGCGCACAGGGCGCGGGCACCGGGAGACCACTCCATGAAGATGCTGCACGTGCCATTGCTGGCGTTGGCTGTGTTGTTCAGTGCGCAAGGCTTTGCTGCCACCGCACAACAGCAGAAGATGACAACCTGCAACGCCGACGCCACTGCCAAGGCCCTCAAAGGTGATGAGCGCAAAGCCTTCATGAGCACCTGTCTGAAGAAGGACGTGCCGCAAACCCAGCAGGAAAAAATGAAGACCTGCAACGCCGACGCCAGCACCAAGGCCCTCAAGGGTGACGAGCGCAAGGCTTTCATGAGCGACTGCCTGAAGAAGAAATGACCTGCGCCTATGCGTGTAGGACGAAGGCTGGCAGACTGCGGGTAAATTCCGCTGTCTGCCCCTGAGGCTGTATGACCTTCACCCCCCGCCAGGTCACCCTGGCCAGCTGGATCATCGTATTTGCCGGCCTGCTGCTGGCGCTGCCCCTGAAACTGCTGCCCAGCCTGCTGGCCGGGCTGCTGGTGTTCGAACTGGTCAATATGCTCACGCCACGCCTGCAGCCGGTGATTGCCGGGCAGCGCGCGCGTTGGTTGGCTGTTGCCCTGCTTGGCACGCTGGTGGTCAGCACCCTGACCTTGCTGATAGCCGGGGCATTCAGCTTCCTGCTGCACGAGGCGGAAAACCCGGGCGCCTCGCTGGACAAGTTCATGGCCTTGGTCGAGCGTGCCCGTGGCCAGCTGCCGCCGTTCATCGAAGGTTACCTGCCGGCCAGTGCGGCGGAGTTCAAGGTGGCCATCGGGGAATGGATCAGGAGCCACCTGAGCGACCTGCAACTGGTCGGCAAGGGCATGGCGCATATGTTCGTGACCTTGCTGATTGGCATGATCCTCGGCGCGATCGTTGCGCTGCAGCGCATTCCGGACATTTCACGGCGCAAACCGTTGGCGGCTGCGTTATTCGAGCGCCTGAGCCTGCTGGTGCAAGCGTTTCGCAACATCGTTTTCGCGCAGATCAAGATTTCGCTGTTGAATACGGCGTTCACGGGCATCTTCCTGGCGGTGGTTCTGCCGCTGTTTGGCGTGCACCTGCCGCTGACCAAGACGCTGATCGTGCTGACCTTTTTGCTGGGGCTGCTGCCGGTGATCGGCAACCTGATGTCCAACACCCTGATCACGATTGTCGGCCTGTCGCTTTCGATTTGGGTTGCGGCGGCTGCGCTGGGGTATTTGATCGTTATCCACAAGGTCGAGTATTTCCTCAACGCGCGGATCGTGGGTGGGCAGATCAGTGCCAAGGCGTGGGAGCTGTTGCTGGCGATGCTGGTGTTCGAGGCGGCGTTCGGGTTGCCGGGAGTGGTGGCGGGGCCGGTTTATTATGCCTACCTGAAGAGCGAGTTGAAGCGGGCGGAGCTGGTTTGATTTAGGGGCTGGCCTCATCGCGGATAAATCCGCTCCTACAAGGGGTGTGCGTCCCTTGTAGGAGCGGCTTTAGCCGCGATGGCGCCAACGCGGATATCAGACCGATCCGTACCGCTTGCGCGCCTCAATCGCCAACCCGCTACCAATGCTGCCAAAGATGTTCCCTTCGACATGCCGCGCATTCGGCAGCATCGCCGCAACACTGTTACGCAAAGCCGGAATCCCGCTCGAACCGCCGGTGAAGAACACCGTGTCAACCTGGCCCTCACTCACACCTGCCTTGGCCAACAGTTCGCTGACGCTACCGCGTACCCGCTCCAGCAAACCTTCAATGGCACCTTCGAACACGGCACGGGTCAGGTCCACACCCAGTTCGCGCTCCACACGGCCGAGGTCTACACGGCGGCTTTCGCAGTCGGTGAGTTCGATCTTGCTGGCCTCCACTTCCATCGCCAGCCAGTGCCCGGCGCGCTGCTCGATCAGCTTGAACAGGCGGTCGATGCCCAGCGTGTCTTCGATGTCGTAGCGCATGCTGCCCAAGGCCAGCTGCGACTTCTGCGAGTACAGGGCGTTGATGGTGTGCCAGGTGGCCAGGTTGAGGTGATAGCTGGTGGGCATGAGTGCGCCGCTTTTCATGCGGCTGCCGTAGCCGAACAGCGGCATTACGCCTTGCAGGCTCAGCTGCTTGTCGAAGTCGGTACCGCCGATGTGCACGCCGCCGGTGGCCAGGATGTCGCTCTGGCGCTCGGCCACCTGGTGGCGCTCGGGTGACAGGCGGATGAGGGTAAAGTCCGAAGTACCACCGCCGATATCGACAATCAGTACCAGTTCTTCACGGCTGATGCCGGATTCATAGTCGAACGCCGCGGCAATGGGTTCGTACTGGAACGACACGTCTTTGAAGCCGATCTTGCGGGCCACTTCGGCCAGGGTGTCTTCGGCCTCCTGGTCAGCAGCCGGGTCTTCGTCGACGAAAAACACCGGGCGGCCCAGCACCACCTGGTCGAATTCGTGGCCTGCAGAAGTTTCGGCGCGCTTTTTCAGCTCGCCGATGAACATGCCAAGCAAGTCCTTGAAGGGCAGGGCGCTGCCCAGCACGCTGGTATCATGTTTGATCAGCTTGGAGCCGAGCAGGCTCTTGAGCGAGCGCATCAGGCGGCCTTCGTAGCCCTCCAGGTACTCGTGCAGGGCCAGGCGGCCGTACACCGGGCGACGTTCCTCGATGTTGAAGAACACCACCGAAGGCAAGGTGATCTTGCCGTCTTCCAGGGCAATCAGCGATTCGACGCCCGGGCGGTGCCAGCCGACCGTGGAGTTGGAGGTGCCGAAGTCGATGCCAAGGGCACGGGCCGGTGATACGTCAGACATGGGAAAGGGCTTCCGGAGGCAAAACGGCCGCGCAGTTTATGCCAGTTGGCAACAGAATCAAGACCGATCGTCTGCCTTGGGGCAAAGCCAAGCGAACCTTGAAAGGCTATGCTTGGACCCTATCTTCAGATGCAACACGAAAATTCACACTTGGTGATCCACAGATGGACTTCAAAGACTATTACAAGATACTCGGCGTAGAGCCCACGGCGGACGAGAAGGCGATCAAGGCCGCGTACCGCAAGCTGGCGCGCAAGTATCACCCCGACGTCAGCAAGGAGCGGGACGCCGAGGACAAATTCAAGGAGGCCAACGAGGCCTACGAAGTGCTGGGTGATGCCCAGAAGCGCGCCGAATTTGACGAGATCCGCAAATACGGTGGCCAGCATGGCCGGCCGTTCCAGGCCCCGCCGGGCTGGGAGAACCGTGGTGGTGCGGGCGGAGGCTTCGAGGGCGGCGATTTTTCTGACTTCTTCAGCTCGATTTTCGGCGCCCGTGGCGGCAACCCGTTCGGTGGTGGCCGCAGTCAACAACGTAGCGCCGGCAGGCGAGGGCAGGACGTGGAACTGGAACTGGCCATCTTCCTTGAAGAAACCCTGAGCAAGGAATCGAAGCAGATCAGCTTCCAGGTGCCGCAAACCAACGCGGCAGGCCAGCGCACCGGCTTCACCACCAAGACCCTGAACGTGAAGATCCCGGCCGGGGTGACCGACGGCGAGCGCATCCGCCTTAAGGGCCAGGGTGCGCCGGGCAGTGGTGGTGGCGCCAATGGCGACCTGTTCCTGACCATCCGCATGGCACCGCACCCGCTGTTCGATGTCGAAGGCCATGACCTGATCATCACCGTGCCGCTGGCACCGTGGGAGGCTGCGCTGGGCACCAAGGTTGCAGTACCGACCTTGACCGGCAAGATCAACCTGACCATCCGCCCCGACAGCCAGAGCGGCCAGCGCCTGCGCGTACCGGGCATGGGCCTGGCCAACAAGCAGGGCGAGCGCGGCAACCTTTATGCCCAGCTCAAGGTGGTCATGCCGCCGACATCCGACGCGTCTACCCGCGAACTGTGGACCAAGCTTTCCGAGAAGGCTGCGTTCAATCCGAGGACACAATGGAGTAAGTGATCATGAGCAGCACCCTGATCGTTCAACTGGACATGCATACCCTGTGTCAGGAGGCCGACATCACGGCCGACTACGTGATCGAAATCGTCGAGCACGGCATTGTTGAGCCTTCGGGGCGAACGCCGGAGGATTGGGTGTTCGATGACCAGGCGCCGTTGTTGGCAAAGCGAGCGGTCAAGCTGCATCAGGAACTTGAGCTGGAATGGGAAGGGGTGGCGCTGGCGCTGGAACTGCTGCAGGAGGTGCAGCAGTTGCGCAGTGAGAACAGCATGTTGAAACAGCGGTTGGGCAGGTTTACCCAGATGTGAAGGTTGCAGGCCCGGCCCTATCGCGGATAAATCCGCTCCTACAGGACGTACGCTTGTAGGAGCGGATTTATCCGCGATAGGCCGGGCCTGTAACCTTCACCATCAGCCAGGCTCAGCCCCCGGATTCAACACCAACTGCATAAACGTCAAATCCAGCCACCGCCCAAACTTCACCCCCACCTGCGGCATCTGCCCGGTCACCACAAACCCCAGCCGCTCATGCAGCCGCACCGACGCCGCATTACCACTCTCGATGGCCGCGACCATCACATGCTTGCCACAACCCCGGGCCCGCTCGATCAACCCTGCCATCAGCACTGGCCCAAGCCCTTTGCCACGCTGGTCGGAGCGAATGTAGACCGAGTGCTCCACGGTTTGCCGAAAACCCTCGAACGGCCGCCAGTCGCCAAACGATGCATAGCCCAGCACGCCCGTGTCATCCACGGCGACCAGAATCGGGTAACCCTGCTGGGCCCGTGCTTCAAACCAGGCCTGGCGGTTGGCCAGGTCCACCGGGGTTTCATTCCAGATTGCCGTTGTGTTGCGCACGGCATCGTTGTAGATGTCGAGAATGCCCGGTACATCGGCGGGCAAGGCGTCGCGAATTTCGTAACTCATCACTGCATCTCGCAAGGTCGATGCCAGCAGATTAAATGGTTACCAGCCCGCGTACACCCTCCGCTTGCATGTTTTCACCACGGCCACGCTGAATGATCTCGCCACGGGCCATCACCAGATACTGGTCGGCCAGCTCTTCGGCAAAGTCATAGAACTGCTCGACCAGCAGAATGGCCATGTCGCCGCGTTCGGCCAGGCGGCGGATCACTGCGCCGATTTCCTTGATGACCGACGGCTGAATGCCTTCGGTGGGCTCATCGAGGATCAGCAACCGCGGGCGGCTGGCCAGGGCGCGGCCGATGGCCAACTGTTGCTGCTGGCCGCCGGAAAGGTCGCCGCCACGGCGCTGTTTCATCTGCTCCAGCACCGGGAACAATTCGTAGATGAAGGCCGGCACTTCCTTGGCCTCGCGGGCCGGGAAGCGTGACAGGCCCATCAACAGGTTCTCTTCCACGGTCAGCCGGGGGAAGATTTCACGGCCCTGGGGCACGTAGGCGATGCCAGCGTGAACCCGCTGTTGCGGCTTCAGCGTGGTGATGGGTTTGCCTTCCCATTCAACGCTGCCTTCGCGGGCCGGTACCAGGCCCATGAGGCAACGCAGCAGGGTGGTTTTACCCACGCCGTTGCGGCCCAGCAGGCAAGTGACTTCGCCGATTTTGGCTTCGAAGGACAGGCCGCGCAGGATGTGGCTGCCGCCGTAGAACTGGTGCAGGGTGTCGATTTTCAGCATGTGTGGTTCCTGGAAAATCTGCTTTGCCTGTGCCGGCCTGATCGCGGATGAATCCGCTCCTACAGGGATCACGCGCCATTGTAGGAGCGGATTCATCCGCGATAGGGCCAGCACAGGTTCCAATGGTTCAACGACCGAGATACACCTCGACCACCCGCTCATCCGCCTGCACCTGCTCCAGCGACCCTTCCGCCAGCACGCTACCTTGGTGCAGCACCGTCACATGGTCGGCAATGCTGCCCACAAACCCCATGTCGTGCTCCACCACCATCAGCGAATGCTTGCCGGCCAGGCCTTTGAACAGTTCGGCGGTGAATTCGGTCTCGGCATCGGTCATGCCGGCCACCGGCTCGTCGAGCAGCAGCAATTGCGGCTCCTGCACCAGCAGCATGCCGATCTCCAGGAACTGCTTCTGCCCGTGGGACAACAACCCTGCTTGGCGCTGGGCCAGGGGCAGCAGGCGCAGGGTGGTCAGCACTTCCTCGATGCGCTCGCGCTGTTCACCGCTCAGGCGCGCGGCCAGGCTGGCCCACACCGATTTGTCTGTCTTCAGCGCCAGCTCCAGGTTCTCGAACACGGTCAGCGCTTCGAACACCGTGGGTTTCTGGAACTTGCGGCCAATGCCGGCCTGGGCGATCTGGTACTCGCTCATGCGCGTCAGGTCGAGGGTGTCACCGAAGAACGCGCTGCCGGTGTCGGGCCGGGTCTTGCCGGTGATCACGTCCATCATGGTGGTCTTGCCGGCGCCGTTGGGGCCGATGATGCAGCGCAGCTCGCCCACGCCGATGTAAAGGTTGAGCGCGTTGAGGGCCTTGAAACCGTCGAAGCTGACACTGATGTCTTCCAGGCTCAGCACCGTGCCGTGGCGGGTGTCCAGGCCGGCTTCGCGGCGGCTACCCAGGCCAATGGCGTCGCGGCTGCTGCCAAGGTTGTCGAATACCGGTTCGAGCATGAATTCCGGGTGTACCGGCGGGATGCCTTTCATGGCTGGCTCCTTTTCTTCAGCAGGCCGACCACGCCTTTGGGCAGGTACAGGGTCACCAGGATGAACAGCGCACCCAGGAAGAACAGCCAGAACTCCGGGAAGGCCACGGTGAACCAGCTCTTCATGCCATTGACCAGGCCTGCGCCAAGCAGCGGGCCGATCAGCGTGCCACGCCCGCCCAGTGCCACCCACACGGCGGCTTCGATGGAGTTGGTCGGCGACATTTCGCTGGGATTGATGATGCCTACCTGCGGCACATAAAGCGCACCAGCCAGGCCGCACAGCACCGCGCTGAGCACCCACACCAGCAACTTGAAACCACGCGGGTCATAGCCACAGAACATCATGCGGTTTTCGGCATCGCGCACGGCGGTGAGCAGGCGGCCGAACTTGCTTTGGGTGAGGCGCCAGCACAGGTACAGGCTGCCCAGCAGCAGGCCCACGGTTAGCAGGAACAATACCGCCCGGGTGCCTTGCGCGGTGATGTCAAAGCCCAGGATGGTGCGGAAGTTGGTGAAGCCGTTGTTGCCGCCAAAGCCGGTTTCGTTGCGGAAGAACAGGAGCATGCCGGCAAAGGTCAGGGCCTGGGTCATGATCGAGAAGTACACGCCCTTGATCCGCGAGCGGAAGGCGAAAAAGCCGAACACAAATGCCAGCAAACCGGGCGCCAGCACCACCAGGCACATGGCCCAGGCGAAATGCTGGGTGCCGGCCCAGTACCAGGGCAGTTCAGTCCATGACAGGAAGGTCATGAACCCTGGCAGGCCGTCACCTGCGGCCTGGCGCATCAGGTACATGCCCATGGCATAGCCGCCGAGGGCAAAGAACAGCCCGTGCCCCAGCGACAGCAGCCCGGCGTAGCCCCAGACCAGGTCCAGAGCCAGGGCAACGATGGCGTAGCAAAGGATCTTGCCCACCAGCGTGAGGGTGTAGGCCGACACTTGCAGCGGGTGATCCGCCGGCAGCAGCGACAGCAGCGGCAGCGCCACGAGCAGCAGCACGACAACAGCGCCGATGGCCAGCGTCAGGCGCGGCCCGACTTTTTGCGAAGCGGTGACAAGCAGTGGCTGGTTCATCAGTCGATTACCCGTCCCTTGAGGGCGAACAGGCCTTGCGGGCGCTTCTGGATGAACAGAATGATCAACGCAAGGATGAGGATCTTGCCAAGCACCGCGCCGATTTGCGGCTCCAGCAGTTTGTTGGCAATGCCAAGGCCAAAGGCGGCCCAGAGGCTCCCGGCCAGCTGGCCGACCCCGCCGAGCACCACCACCAGGAACGAGTCGATGATGTAGCTTTGGCCCAGGTCCGGGCCGACGTTGCCGACCTGGCTCAAGGCCACGCCACCCAGCCCGGCGATGCCGGAGCCCAGGCCGAATGCAAGCATGTCGACGCGCCCGGTGGACACGCCACAGCAGGCCGCCATGTTGCGGTTCTGGGTGACGGCACGCACGTTCAGGCCCAGGCGCGTGCGGTTAAGCAGCAGCCAGGTCAGCAGTACCACGGCCAGTGCGAAGCCGATGATCACCAGGCGGTTGTAAGGGAGTACCAGGTTGGGCAGCAGTTGAATGCCGCCCGACAACCAGGCCGGGTTGCTCACTTCGACGTTTTGCGCGCCGAACAGCAGGCGGATGGCCTGAATCAGAATCAGGCTGATGCCCCAGGTGGCCAGCAGGGTTTCCAGCGGGCGGCCATACAGGTGGCGGATGACCGTGCGCTCCAGCGCCATGCCGACCCCGGCGCTGACCATGAAGGCCACCGGCAGGGCGATCAACGGGTAAAACTCGATGGCACCGGGCGCATAGCGCTGCAGCAACACCTGGACCATGTAGGTGCTGTAGGCGCCCAGCATCAACATTTCGCCGTGGGCCATGTTGATTACGCCGAGCAAGCCGAAGGTGATTGCCAGGCCCAGGGCTGCCAGCAGCAAGATCGAGCCCAGAGACAGGCCGCTGAAGGCCTGGCCGAGCAGTTCGCCCACCAGCAGTTTGCGTTTGACCTGGGCCAGGCTGGTTTCGGCGGCGGTGCGCACGGCTGCGTCTGTTTCTGCGTCGGGTTGCAGCAGCGCTTCGAGGCGCGTGCGGGCGAGCGGGTCGCCGGTTTCACCAAGCAGGCGTACGGCGGCCAGGCGCACGGCAGGTTCGCTGGCGCCCAGTTGCAGGTTGGCCAGGGCGAGGCCAAGCGCCGCGTGCACGTTGGCGTCTGGTTCGCTGGCGTAGCGGCGGTCAAGGAAGGCCATTTGGGCGGGTTGGGCGCTCTTCTGCAGTTGCAGGGCGGCGGCCAGGCGGGTGTCGCTGTTGTCGCTGAGCAACTGGTGGCTGGCCAGGGCGTTGTCGATCAGGCCGCGCAGGCGGTTGTTCAGGCGGACTTTGCGGGTGTCGTCAGTTGCGATGCGGCCTTGGCGCAGGTTTTCCAGCAGTGGCAGGCGCGTGGCATCGGGTTGTGCCGCCCAGCCTTCGAGCAGGCGGGCTTGCTCGGCGGGCTTGGCGGTGAGGAAGAATTCGCCTTCGCTGGCCTGTGTCGCCAGTGGGAGGAGAAGAAGGAGGCTTAGCAGGAGTCTGAGCATGCGGGTAATCCTGTAAATCGGCAGTGGATTCATCGCGGATAAATCCGCTCCTACAACGGCGGCGCTGAACTCTGTAGGAGCGGATTCATCCGCGATAGGGCCGCGCAGCGGCCCTGATGCACTCAGTTACCTTTCACCGCGTAATCCGGACGCTTCTCATTACCCGGGATGAACGGGCTCCAAGGCTGTGCACGCAGTGGTTGCTCGGTTTCCCACACTACGCTGAACTGCCCGTCATCCTGGATTTCACCGATCATCACCGGCTTGTGCAGGTGGTGGTTGGTCTTGTCCATGGTCAGGGTGTAGCCCGACGGTGCCTTGAAGGTTTGCCCGGCCAGCGCTTCACGCACCTTGTCCACATCGGTGGACTTGGCCTTCTCGGCTGCCTGGGCCCACATGTGGATGCCCACGTAGGTGGCTTCCATCGGGTCGTTGGTCACGGCCTTGTCGGCACCCGGCAGGTTCTTGGCCTTGGCGTAGGCCTTCCAGTCGGCGACGAACTTCTGGTTGACCGGGTTATCCACCGACTCGAAGTAGTTCCATGCGGCCAGGTGGCCCACCAGCGGCTTGGTGTCGATGCCGCGCAGTTCTTCTTCGCCCACCGAGAACGCCACCACCGGTACGTCGGTGGCCTTCAGGCCCTGGTTGGCCAGCTCCTTGTAGAACGGCACGTTGGAGTCGCCGTTGACGGTGGAGATGACCGCCGTCTTGCCGCCAGCGGAGAACTTCTTGATGTTGGCGACGATGGTTTGGTAGTCGGCGTGGCCGAACGGGGTGTAGACCTCTTCGATGTCCTTGTCGGCCACGCCTTTGCTGTGCAGGAACGCGCGCAGGATCTTGTTGGTGGTGCGTGGGTACACGTAGTCGGTGCCCAGCAGGAAGAAGCGCTTGGCGCTGCCACCGTCTTCGCTCATCAGGTACTCCACCGCCGGGATCGCCTGCTGGTTCGGCGCGGCGCCGGTGTAGAACACGTTCGGCGACATCTCTTCGCCTTCATATTGCACGGGGTAGAACAGCAGGCCGTTGAGCTCTTCGAATACTGGCAACACGGATTTGCGCGACACGGAGGTCCAGCAGCCGAACACCACCGCGACCTTGTCCTGGGTCAGCAGCTGGCGGCTCTTTTCGGCAAACAGCGGCCAGTTGGAAGCCGGGTCGACCACGACCGGTTCGAGCATCTTGCCGTTGACCCCGCCCTTGGCGTTGATCTCGTCGATGGTCATCAGCGCCATGTCCTTGAGCGAAGTCTCGGAAATCGCCATGGTCCCTGAAAGCGAATGCAGGATGCCGACCTTGATGGTTTCGGCGGCCTGGATGCTCCAGCTAAGCCCCATCGCCGCAATCGATGCGCTGAGGGTAAAGGCCTTGATCAGACTGCGACGCTTCATGTGCTCTCTCCGCTGAGTTTTTTTGGTGTTGGGCAAGCGGGGAGGGGCGTTGCAAGGGGTGTGCCTAGTCTGGGAGGCATGTAATAGAAGGGTTGTGCGAGGTATTAGGGCGTGAAGTGGATCCAGGTTGGTGCCTGGCGCATTTGCGTGCACAGCATTGGGGCCGCGTTGCAGCCCATCGCGGCGGTCCGACGTCTCGGTAAATCCGCTCCTACAGCCTGTAGGAGCGGCTTCAGCCGCGATGGGCTGCAAAGCAGCCCCGGCAGAATCAACCGTTACGCACAGCCGTGCGCGGATGCCGCTTGCTACGCACAAACTGATAGGTCACCGCCAGCAGCACAAACCAGATCGGCGTTACCACCAGCGCCGAGCGGGTGTCCGCCTCCAGGCTCAGCAGCACCAGGATGAAGGCAAAGAACACCAGGCACACGTAGCACATGAAACGCCCGCCCGGCATCTTGTAGGTCGATGCCTCATGCAGCGCGGCGCGGTGCGTGCGGTACTTGAGGTACGACAGCAGGATCAGCGTCCACACGAACATGAACAGCACCGCCGAAACAGTGGTGACCAAGGTGAATGCTTCGACCACGTTCGGTACCAGGTAAATCAGTACCGCACCCAGCAACAGGCAGGTGCAGGAGAAGTACAGGCCGTTGGCCGGCACTGAACGCGACGACAGTTTTTCGAACGCCCGTGGAGCATCACCTTCCTGGGCCAGGCCAAACAGCATGCGGCTGGTGGAGAACACGCCGCTGTTGGCCGACGAAGCGGCCGAAGTCAGCACCACGAAGTTGATGATGCTTGCCGCGGCCGGCAGGCCCGCCAGCACAAACAGTTCAACGAACGGGCTCTTGCCCGGTACCACGTCGCGCCATGGGGTAACGGCCATGATCGCAACCAGCGCCAGCACGTAGAACACGATGATGCGGATCGGGATCGAGTTGATCGCCCGTGGCAGGGTGCGCTCGGGGTTTTTTGCCTCTGCGGCAGTGGTGCCGACCAGTTCGATGCCGACAAAGGCGAACACGGCAATCTGGAAGCCGGCGAAGAAGCCCATCAAGCCATGGGGGAACATGCCACCGTCGTTCCACAGGTTGGCCAGCTGTGCAGTGCGCCCGCTGGGCGATTCAAAGCCGGTGATGACCATGTACAGGCCCGTGGCGACCAGGCCGAGGATGGCGACGATCTTGATCAGGGCGAACCAGAATTCCATTTCGCCGAACATTTTCACGGTCACCAGGTTCAGCGACAGCAGTACCGCAACGCAGGTGAGCGCGGGTATCCACTGGGGCAGGTCGGGGAACCAGAACTGCGTGTAGGCGGCGATCGCGACCACGTCGGCGATACCGGTGACCACCCAGCAGAACCAGTAGGTCCAGCCGGTGAAATACCCGGCCCAGGGGCCTAGCAGGTCGGCGGAAAAGTCGATGAATGATTTGTAGTTGAGGTTCGACAGCAGCAGTTCGCCCATGGCGCGCATGACGAAGAACAGCATGAAGCCGATGATCATGTAGACGAAGATGATCGAAGGGCCTGCCAGGCTGATGGTCTTGCCCGAGCCCATGAACAGGCCGGTGCCGATGGCGCCACCGATAGCGATCAACTGGATGTGGCGGTTGGTCAGGTTGCGTTGCAGGTGCTGGTCTTCAGCAGGAGGGGAGGAGGTCCGGGTCATTGGCTGCATTCCATTTCGGGTCAGTCTTTTTCTGAAAGCCGTGTAGGCTAACACGCGTGTCCCAATTCGGGGCGCGGCAGATCGACACCGCGATACTGGGAGCGCGTTGCGCCCCATCGCGGATAAATCCGCTCCTACAGGCGATCGCGCGTTGTAGGAGCGGATTTATCCGCGATGGGCTGCAAAGCAGCCCCCGGCACTCTCAAGCCCCAACCAGTACGCGGCGCCGCACCACCAGACTATCCACAACCCACATCACCACCATCGACACCCCCACCAGCGGGAACATCACCCCCAGCACCAGCATCACCCCCACCGCCGTTTTCCAACGCGGCAGGTCATGGCGAAGCGGCGGCACACCCAGCCCGCCTTCCGGCCGACGCTTCCACCACATCACCAACCCGCTCACCGAACCCAGCAGAATCATCAGGCACACCAACAGGATAATGACCTGATTCAGCGGCCCGAACATCTTGCCTTCATGCAACATCACCCCCAGCTCGGTGGCTCGGGCGACCGGGCTGTAATCCTGCCAGCGCACATCGGCCAGCACCTTGCCGGTGTACTGGTCCACATGCAGGGTGGCATCGTTGCGTGGGTCGTCGGCGAACACGGCGATGGTGTACACGCCATCGGCAGTGGTCGGCACGGTGATGCTGTAGCCCGGCTCCACCTCGCGCAAGGTGGCCAAGTCTTCCACTTGCTGCAGGCTCACCTGTGGCGCGGCCGGCATGTTCGACATCATGTGGTGCCCGGCATGCTCGGCGTGTGCACCGGATTGCGGCATCGGTGTGTTCTCCATCGCCCAGGGCACCGTCTGGCGATGGGCGCTGTTCAGCTCGCCAGCCTGTTGGTCGGATTTGGGCACGTCATTCCACATGGCCGCCGGAAAGCGGTTCCACAGGTCTGCATACTGCTTGCCCCACAGGCCGGTCCAGGTCATGCCGCTGATCAGCATCAGCAGCAGCAGGGCCGAGCCCCAGAAACCGGTTACCGCGTGCAGGTCGCGCCAGAAGACTCGGCCCTTGGCCGACAGCCGCGGCCACAGCACCCCCGAGCTTTTACGGCCACGCGGCCACCACAGGTACAGGCCGGACACCACCAGCACGATGCCCCAGCCCGCCGCCAGCTCGATCAGCCGGTCACCAACCGTGCCAACCATCAGCTCGCCATGCAGGGCGCGGGCGATGGCTTGCAGGTTCTGCTTGGCATCCTGCTCGCCGAGGATCTTGCCGCTGTACGGGTCGACGAACACGTTCAGCTCGCGCCCGGTGTCATGCACCACGAACTGCGCGCTTCGTTCGGCGTCGAGCGGTGGCAGGTACTGCCCGACATGGCCCTTGGGGTACGCCTGGCGGACTTCGGCCAGCATCACATCGGCGCCCTGGCGGTGATGCCCGGCTTCGACCACCATCAGGTCGCGGTACATGATCGGGTCAAGCTGCGGCTTGAACAGGTAGATGATCCCGGTGATCGCCAGCAGGATCATGAAAGGGGCAACGAACAGCCCGGCATAGAAGTGCCAGCGCCAAGCCAGGTTATAGAAGGAAACGCGTGTTCCGCTCATGGGAACCTCCTGTTTGACCAGCTGAGGGGCGCGACAGGTGCCGCGCCCGTTGTTGTTGTTGTTGTCAGAAGCTGAAGTCGACCTTGGTCCAGAAGGTACGGCCTGGCTCATTCACCGGCTGTGGATCCGTGGCCGGGTAGCCGAACCCGGCATTCCCGGCCAGGTTCAGGTGCTCGGCGTAGGTTTTGTCGAACAGGTTGTCGACGCCTGCGCTGAGCTTGAGGTTTTGATTGACCTTGTAGGCGCCGTTAAGCGAGAACACGCCGAAACCGGCACTTTTCTCGTAATCCTTGCCCACCACATTGCCCTGGTTTTCGGCGATGCGGTTTTGTGCGGACACCAAGCGCCACAAGGCGCCGGCGCTCCAGGTGTCGCGGCTGTAGGTCAGGCCCAGGCGACTCTCAAGTGGTGGCATTTGCGGCAGTGCCTTGCCATCGCTGCTGTTCTTGCCCCAGGCGTAGGCCAGGGTGGCATCGGCCTTCCAGTTTTCGGTGAGCTTGTAGGCCGCGCCCAGCTCGCCGCCCATGATGCGTGCGTCGATGTTTTGCGCCTGGGTAGTGCTCATGCCCATCATGCCGGTGCGGTAGTCGAACAGGATGTAGTCGCGGATTTGCCCCACGTAGCCCGATGCCCAGGCTTCCAGGCGCTCGTCGCGGTACTGGATGCCGAAGTCGAGCTGGGTGGTCTTCTCGGGCTTGATGCTGTCGAAGGCGTTGGTCGAGCCGGCCGGGCCTTGGTCAGGGGAGAACAACTCCCAGTAATCGGGGAAGCGTTGCGCGTGACCGAGGCCGATGTAGGTGGTGGCTGGCAGGGCTGCCAGGTCGTGTTCGAAGCGCACGAAGCCACTGGGCAGGGTGTCAGCCCGGGTGTTGCCGTTGGTGGCGCTGTCTTCACGGAAGTCCCGTGCCGAGGCGCGGTCCAGGCGGGCGCCGGTAATCAGGCGATCGGCACCGGTGGCGTACCAGGTGAGCTCGCCGAAGACTCCGTAGTTATGGAAGTCGGCGTCCTTGGTCCATGGCTCGTTCTTGTAGGTGTCTACACCCATTGCACTGCGTGCGCGGTGTTCGTTGGTTTGCGCATCGATGCCGCTGATCAGTTGCACATCTGCCCAACGCCAGGTTGCCTTGATGCGCCCACCCAAGGTACGGCGTTCTACGGCGGCAGCCATGGGGCCGGCCATCATGCCGGTGCCTGATGGGGTGCGCAGGCTGTAGTTGTCCATTACGTGGTCGGCGTAGTTGTAGTAGACCTGCGCCTCGACCTTGTCGAGCACTTCGCCGAGGTTGGACTTTTCAAACCGCAGGCCCAGGCTTTCGCGCTTGAACTGCGAACCGTCCATGCCGCGCCCGGCGTAACGGGCCTCGCCATCGCCCTTGCCCGCGGTCAGTTCCAGCAGCGTGTTCTCGTCCGGGGTCCAGCCCAGCGCCACGTCGCCGTTCCATTTTTCCCAGCGTGACGGCACGGTGTCACCTTTGCCATCGTCATAGTCGTCCGAGCGCGACTGGTTGCCGACAAAGCGGGCGTAGCCCTGGCTGTTGCCGGCTGCGGCATCCAGCACCTTGTCAAAGCGGCCGTTGGACCCGGCCAACAGGCTGGCGTTGACCCGGCTGCCCAAGGTGCCGAACTTCTCTGGCTCGCGCTCGAACAGAATGGTGCCCGCCGAACCGCCCGGCCCCCAGATCACGCTTTGCGGGCCTTTGATTACGGTAAGGCGGTCGTAGGTTTCCGGCGCGATGTAGGACGTTGGCGCGTCCATGCGGTTGGGGCAGGCACCCAGCATCATCCCGCCGTTGGTGAGGATATTCAGGCGCGAGCCGAACATGCCGCGCAGCACCGGGTCGCCATTGGTGCCCCCGGCGCGGATCGCCGAAAAGCCGGGGATGGTCTTCAGGTAGTCGGCACCATCGCTGGCCGGCACCGGCTGGCGCGGGTCTTTCGGGTTGGTGACCACGGTCAGCGGCGAGCTGGGCGCGATGGCAGTGATTACCGTCGGGCTCAGTTCGGCTTGCTCGTGTTGATGGCCTTCATGGCCGGGGTCGGCGGCCAGGGCCATGGGCGCGAGCAGGGTGCCGCACAGGGCGGCGAATGTCCCGCGCAGGGCGGGAGGGAAAACGGAGGTGCAGCCGGACATAGTGATTCCAGTCGATCAGTCATGAGTGGGCGCGAAGCCTTCAGGCTCCGTGCAGCAACGGGGGTATCAGACGCTGATCATTAGTGGGGGCGCGCGGCTGCGGGCACCCGGAAACACGGCCTGCCGGGCGTGGCCATGGTGTGTGGGGATAGAAAGAAGCGTGGCGGGTACGACGATGCCCACGCTGAGCGGGCTGAGGGTTTGCGGCAGTGCGGGGCAGTTGAACAGCAGGCTGCAGTAACCGCACTTTTCCCACATCACATGCAGTTGGCCATCATTGCCGTGGCCGTGGTGCGCACCATGCTCGTGCCCGGCGGGCATCTGCATGTCCATTGGCATTTGCATGCCAGCGTGGTGTTCCATCGGCATCGACTGGGAAACCAGCGGGCCGATGAAGATCATCCACATGGCGAACAGGCTCAGCCAGCCGCCACCGATGCGCCTGCGTTCAGGGCGGGTGGTACGGCTGAGGCGGTTGCGCGGCAGGCTCATGATGGCGAGCGCCTGTCAGCGTGGGTCAGTGCGCGTGTTCGTGGGCCTGGGGTTGGTCCGTTGGCGGCTGCTTCTGCACGGCCACCTCCACGGTAATGTCGCCTGCCTTTTCGAAATGCAGGGTCAGCGGGAAGCGCTTGCCATCGGCCAGCAGGCTGCGGTCCTTAGGCTGCATGAGCATCACGTGATAGGCGCTGGGGGCGAAGGTCAGGTCTTTGCCGGCGGGCACCGCCACACTGTTCACCTGCTGCATCTTCATGGCGCCAGCAGCAGTCATGGCATGTTCGTGCAACTGGGCATCGTTGCTGATGGGGCTGTCGACACTCAGCAGGCGGTCATCGGCCTTGCCATTGTTGTGCACGATGAAATAGGCCGCGACGTTCGGCGCGTTGGGTGGCAGCGCCAGCGACCACGGGTGGGCGATGTGCAGGTCGCCCACCGTGTATTCGTGGGCGTTGGCGAAGGCGGCGGGTAGCAACAAGGCGGCCACTGCGAGAGCTTGCTTGAGCATGGTGTGTATCTCCGATCGGTTCAGGTTCAGGCAGACAGCGTGATGAACTCAGGCGATGGGAGAGGCACGGGGATTGAGCGCAGGCCATTGCTGGCGCGGTGTGGGCCAGTAGGTTACGAGTGATGGGGCATTGCCGGCCAGTAGCGTGGGCGGGTTGTGCAACTGTGGCGGGTAGCCAGGCAGGGCCAGCACAGGGCCTGTGCCAGAGCAGCACCAGCAGTGCTGCATGTTGGCATGCTGGTCGCTTTGCGTACCGAGGTCGATCTTGGCCAGGGCCTGCACATCAACCTTGGCCTTGCCCGCAACGCTGGAACAGAAAGCCCCCCACAGCAGCTGCTCGGCCGGGCCCTTGGGCGCGGCAGAAGACAGCGGCATGGCCAGCAGGTTGAACAGCACTGCCAAGCAGGCTATCCAGGCGATGTGCCGACGTGGGGGCATGGAGAGATCCGGTCAGGAATCGTGGGCGGTATTGTAAGGCGGAGTATAGGTAAAAATGCGGGGGTGCGGTGAAGTGACGCAGGTGGGCCGCAAAGCGGCCCCGGCAATTTCAAGCCTTGTTACGGCCCATCAACCCGCGCACGGTTTCCTGCAGGTCGGCTGGCAGCACCACAACCTTGGCATTGTTGCTGCTGGCCAGGTTCTCCATCGCCCCTACGTAACGCTCACCCAACAGGTACATTGCCGGCACCGTTTCGCTGCCTACGGCTTCCTTGACCAGCTCGATTGCCCGTGCCGATGCTTCTGCCAGGTTGATCTGCGCTTCTGCATCCAGCTTGGCCGCTTGCAACCGCGCCTCGGCCTCAAGGATGGCGGCCTGCTTGGCGCCTTCGGCGCGGGTGACGTCGGCCTTACGTTCCCGCTCGGCGGCGGCCTGGCGCTCCATGGCCATTTGCATGTTCTCGGACGGCTTGATGTCCTGGATCTCCACCGAACGCACGGTTACGCCCCAGTCTTCGGTCTGTTCGGACATTGCTTCGCGCAGGCGCGCCTTGATCTGCTCACGGCTCGACAGCGCCTCGTCCAGGTCCATCGCACCGACGATGGCACGCAGCGACGTCATGGTCAGGCTGGTCACGGCAAACGAGAAGTTCTGCACCCCGTAGGAAGCCTTTTGCGGGTCCACGACTTTGGCAAAGCACAGGGCGTTGGCAACGATCACGGCGTTGTCCCGGGTGATGATTTCCTGCTGCTGCACATCGAGGATGATGTCTTTGGTAGGCAGGCGGTAGGCAACCACGTCCATGTACGGGATGACGATGTTGAGGCCGGGCTTGAGGGTGCTGTGGTAGCGGCCCAGGCGCTCGACGATCCACTCTTCGCCCTGAGGCACGATGCGTACCCCTTTGAACACGGTGATGAGAACAAATACAGCGAGTACGGCAACAACGATGAGGCTGGTCATGATGGCAGTGTCCTTTTGGCTGCAGTCAGGCCCGAATCACCCGGGCAGTGTTACCTTCGATGGCGACGAGCCTTACGCGCTCGCCGGACGGGATGTCGCTGTCGGCGACGCAGGTCCATTCCTCGTTACCGAGGATCGGCTTCTGGAAGCGCACACGGCCTTTCTGGAATTCCGATACGTTGGTGATCAACAGCCCCACTTCGCCGATGACGCTCTCGGCCGTCCAGCGCACATCCGGCTGCTTGCGCCGGAACAGCTTGAACCACAGCGCCGTGGTGGCAGAAGAGAAAAGCACCCACAGCAACACCTGCATGTCCAGTTGCAGCGTTGGCATTGCCAGCGAGATGAGCGAAACCAGCACGGCGCCGATGCCGAACCAGATGATGAAGAACGTGGGCAGGACCAGTTCGAGCAGGATCAGCCCGATGCCGAAGACCAGCCAGATCCACCATTGCATTTCCATATGGGTTCCACCATCCGAAGAATGGGCTTGAGTCTAAAGCCGGTACTAGGCGGATGACCACTCAGAAAATTCAGGGTAGCTGATGAGAAATGGAGGCGAATGTTGTAGGGGATTGGATCTTAGGCTGAGTCTGTCGGAGAAATCAGCCAGTCTTCCACCCGAAGTCCCGGAACACGCTGAAACTCCCTCAGGTTGTTTGTTACGAGCACAAGGCCTCGTGCCCGGGCATGGCCGGCAATCAGTTGATCATAGGGGCCAATGGGCGTGCCCGCTTTGGCCAATTCTGCTCGTAACTGACCACTGTGCTCAGCCGCGAGGCTGTCATATTCGACTACTTCCAGGCGGGCAGCGAAACCTTCCACAATCGTGAGATTGCGATCCGGGTATGCTGATTTTTCTGCACCGTAGACCAACTCCATCAAAGTGACGGTGCTGATTGCCATCTGGCCGTGGTGCCGATTGAAAGCTTCACGTACCTGTTGTGGCTTGTTCTTGATAGTAAAGATGCAGATGTTCGTATCGAGCATGTATCTGAGCATTAAAACCCTTCGCGCTCCTGATCGTCAGGTTGGTCGCGCTCAGCCATGAAGTCTGGGCTCACGTCATTACCATCAAACCAGCTGTCCCACGCTTCGCCAGCAGGTGTGATGATACGGGTACGTCCTACGGCGACAATATCCACGCGTGTGACCTCATCGGGAAGAGCAACGGACTTAGGTAGGCGGATTGCCTGGCTGCGGTTGCTTTTGAAGACAGCACCTTGCTCCATGGTTAGGCTCCTGGAAAGCAGAAAACTGTGACTGAAGTTTAAGTGCAAGTCGGTATATGTCAATGGGATATACGTTATGCCTGTTGAGCGCTCATTAGCTCAGGCATTCCAGCAAGGCGTTTAACTCAGTAAATGTCTGGTCGGTCAAGGGCAATGCTGGCCGCTTGAGAATCAAAACCGGTAACCCCAGTTCGTGCGCCACATCAAGCTTGGGCTCAGTTGCCACGCTGCCACTGTTCTTGCTCACCAGTACGTCGATTTGCCTGCGTTCGAACAGGCGGCGTTCATCGTCAATGTGAAACGGCCCTCGGGCAGCAATCACTTCACACTGCTCATTGCCCTGGCACGCTTCCAATGCCCGCAACGTCCAGAACTGCCCCGGCGGAATCTCTTCAAGATGCTGCAGCGGTTCGCGCCCAAGGGTAAACAGCGGCCGCTTGAATGGCTTGAGCGCTTCAACCAGCTCGGCCCAGTCGGCCACTTCGCGCCAGTCGTCCCCTGGCTGTGCCTGCCAGGCGGGGCGGCGCAAGGCCCAGCAGGGAATGCCCACGGCCTGGGCCGCCGCTGCAGCATTGCGGCTGATTTGCGCGGCGTAGGGGTGGGTGGCATCGATCAGCAACGTGATGCCCGCCTCGCGCAGGTAGTTTGCCAAACCTTCGGCCCCGCCATAGCCGCCCACCCGCACCTGGCATTGCAGGTCTTGCGGTACCCGGCCGATGCCCGCCAGGCTGTAGACATGTTCCGGCCCGAGCGTGCGGGCAATGGCCAGCGCCTCGGTGACGCCGCCTAGCAGCAGGATACGCCGTGTCATTGCACACCTGCCTTGCCGACGATGCCGCCTTGGCGGTCGATGGCGAAAACTTCCACTTGCACCTGCGCCGGCACCACGCTGCAAGTGAATGCCAAGGCATGGGCACACACGGCGTCACCCAAGGCTATGCCGGCAGCGTGGGCCAGCGCCAACGCCTGCTGGCTGGTATTGGCGCCGATGATGGCTGCTTGCAAGTCAGCACCGGCGCCAATGTCTGCCGCCCAGCCCGCAAGCTGCGGTAAGTCGATGCTGGAATGGCGGCTATGCAGGTCCATGTGCCCGGCAGCCAGCTTGCTGATCTTGCCGAAACCGCCGCACAACGTCAGGCGTGGAACCGGGACTTTGCGCAGGTGCTTGAGCACTGCGCCGACAAAGTCGCCCATTTCGATCAGGGCGATTTCCGGCAGGCCATACACTCGGCGCATGGTGTCTTCACTGGCATTGCCGGTACAGGCGGCGATGTGGGTGTAGCCGTTGGTGTGGGCGACGTCGATACCTTGATGGATGGAGGCGATGTACGCAGAACACGAGAATGGCCGCACGATGCCGCTGGTGCCCAGGATCGACAACCCGCCGAGTATGCCCAGGCGCGGGTTCATGGTCTTCAATGCCAATTGCTCGCCGCCCTGCACATTCACGGTGACTTCGAAGCCACCGGGGTAGCCGCAATCGTCGGCCAGTTGCTGCAGGTGTTCAGTGATCATGCGCCGGGGTACTGGGTTGATCGCCGGCTCGCCCACGGCAAGCACCAGCCCGGGGCGGGTGACCGTGCCGACGCCCTGGCCTGCAACAAAGCGTATGCCGGGTTCAGGCAGCAGGCGTATCTGGCTGTACAGCAACGCCCCGTGGGTGACATCCGGGTCGTCACCGGCATCCTTGAGCGTGCCCGCTTCGGCGCGCTCGCCCGCCAGGCGGCAGAACTCCAGGCGCATCTGCACCACCTTGCCCTTGGGCAGGGTGATGTCCACCGCGTCATTGTGCTGGCCGGTCAGCAGCAGGCGTGCGGCTGCCAGGCTGGTGGCGGTTGCACAGCTGCCGGTGGTCAGGCCGCTGCGCAGCGGGGCAGGTTGCTCGCGGGTTTCTTCACGCATCGAAGGGTTTCACCACGTCGAGCAGGGTGATCGGCAAGGCCTGGCGCCAAGTGTCGAACGCGCCCAGGGGTTGGGCCTGGGCGACGTGGATGCGGGTCAGTTCGCCGCCATGTTGTTCACGAAAGTGCGCAAGGGCCAGTTCGCTTTGCAGGGTCACCGCGTTGGCGACCAGCCGGCCGCCCGGGCGCAGGCGCTCCCAGCACAGCGGTAGCACGCCTTCACGGGTGACGCCGCCGCCGATGAAGATGGCGTCGGGGCGCTCCAGGTCGGCCAGCGCCTGCGGCGCCTTGCCGCGAACCAGGTGCAAGCCCGGCACGCCCAAGGCATCGCGGTTGTGCTCGATAAATCCTTGGCGGCCTTCGTCGGCCTCGATGGCCAGGGCACGGCATGCCGGGTGGGCGCGCATCCATTCGATGCCAATCGAGCCACACCCCGCGCCAACATCCCACAGCAGTTCGCCCGGTTGTGGCGCCAGGCGAGCGAGGGTGATAGCGCGCACGTCCCGTTTGGTCAACTGACCATCGTGGCGGAACGCGCTGTCCGGTAGCCCTGCCACGCGTGGCAGGCGGGGGGCATCTGATGTGGCCTGACATTCGATTGCGACCAGATTAAGCGCGGCCACTTGCGTGTGCGGCCAGTCTTCGGCACTCCCCGTCAGCTGGCGTTGGTCGGGGCCACCCAGGTGTTCGAGCACATGCAGGCGGCTTGGCCCGAACCCGCGCCCACACAGCAGGGCGGCGATGGCGGCGGGGCTGCCACCGTCGTTGCTCAGCACCAACAGGCGCAGGCCGCTGTGCAAGTGGGCATTGAGTGCAGCCAGCGGACGGGCGACCAGTGATACCACCTGTACGTCCTGCAGTGGCCAGCCCAGGCAGGCAGCGGCCAAGGAGCAGGAAGAGGGCATCGACAGCACCTGCATTTCTTCGGCAGGCACTTGCCGCGCCAGGCTGGCGCCAACGCCATAGAACATCGGGTCACCGCTGGCCAGCACGCACACCGGTTCGCCACGCAGCGCCAATACCGGGGCCAGGGAAAACGGGCTTGGCCATTCTTGTTTGAGGGCGCTGATGCAGTGGGGCAGCAAGGCCAGCTGGCGCGGGCTGCCGATGACTCGCGTAGCCGCCAGCAGGGCGCGCCGGGCCTGCTTGCCCAGGCCGCTGTAGCCGTCTTCGCCGATACCAATTACTGTCAACCAGGGTGCCATCTGTTCCAATCCGCCAATGATGCTCGACCACCGGCTTTTCATGCCGCCGGACAAAGCAGGCATAATACCGCGCCTTCTACACTCAAGCGCATTTTCAGCGATTGTCGGACGCCCTTTTGAACCAGCCTCACGCCCCCACTGTTTCGCTCCGCCCCTCGGCCTGCCCGGGGTTGTGGCGTATCGTCAGTGCCCGCGATGGCGGCATCTGCCGCATCAAGCTGCCCGGTGGCCTGTTGCTGGCCGACCAGGCGGATGCGGTGGCCGACGCCGCCGAGCGTTTTGCCACGGGCGTGATCGAGGCGACCAACCGCGGTAACTTGCAGATTCGGGGCATCGGAAGCGACCACACAGGTTTGATCGACACCCTGCTGGCAGCCGGCCTCGGCTCTCGGGATGCGGCAAGCGACGATGTGCGCAACCTGATGCTCAGCCCGCTGGCCGGGCATGATCCTGCCATGCTGCTGGATGTGCGGCCGCTGGCCGAGCACATTCTGCAAACCCTTCAAGGCACACAGCGGTTTCACCAACTGTCGGCCAAGTTCGCGGTGCAACTGGACGGCGGTGAAGGCGTGGCGATGCTTGAGCACCCCCACGATCTTTGGCTTTCGGCGATGCGCCTGGAGCAACGTACCTGGCTGGCATTCGGCCTGGCCGGGTGCCCGGCAGATGGCCGGGTAGCGGGGGCGGTGCCGGTCGAGAACGGGCTGGAACTGGTACGTGCCGTGCTGGAGCGCTTCCTTGACCTGGCCACCCCCGAGCAGTCGCGCATGCGCCAGTTGCTCGAAACCTGCCCGGCCGAGCGCTTCATCGACGGCCTTGGCTTGAGCATTCGCCGCGATGCCGCCGTCCTTGACTGGCGTCGTGAGGCGTTGATGAGCCGGTGGCTGGGTGTGCTGGCGCAGCATCAAGGCACTGCTTTGGGTGTTGCGCCCCCCCTTGGCAGGCTTACCCCCGCCATGCTGCGCGCCGCTGCGCAGGTTGCCCGCCAATGGGGCGACGCCAGCCTGCGTATGAGCCCATGGCAAAGCCTGGTGCTGACCAACATCGACCCTGCGGGCATTGAGCCTGCCCGGCAAGCATTATCAGTTGCCGGCCTGCTTCAGGACGGTCATCCACTGGCGCGCCTCGTCGCTTGCACCGGCAGCAGTGGCTGCGCCAAGGCCCACGGCGAGACAAAGGCCGACGCTGCAACCTTGGCAACCCTGTTGCCCCCGGGTGCTCCAGCCAGCGTGCACCTGTCCGGGTGCCACCGATCCTGCGCCGTGGCTCATGTCGCCCCGGCTACCTTGCTGGCCCGCTCGCCGGGCCGCTACGACCTCTATTTGCGTGACGCGCGCTTGCCGGGCCTGGGTGCCCTGCGCGCCACCCACCTTACCTTGAACGAGGCAGGCGCCATGCTCGCCCTGCCCACGGAGCACCTTGATGATTGACTACATCCGCGATGGTCAGGAGATCTATCGCAATTCCTTTCGGATCATCCGTGAGGAAGCCCGGCTTGAGCGGATTCCCGCCGACCTGGAAAAGCTAGCCGTACGGGTGATCCACGCCTGCGGCATGGTCGAGGCCATCGATGGCCTGCAGTTTTCCGAAGGGGCAGGCCGCGCCGGGCGTGAAGCCTTGGCCAATGGCGCGCCAATTCTGTGCGATGCGCACATGGTCGCCGAGGGCATTACCCGCGCCCGCCTGCCAGCCGACAATCAGGTGATCTGTACCCTGCGTGACCCAAGTGTTCCAGGCCTGGCCAAGGAAGCTGGCAATACGCGCTCGGCCGTGGCACTTGAACTGTGGCGGCCGCACCTTGAGGGCAGTGTGGTGGTCATCGGCAATGCACCGACGGCGCTGTTTTACCTGCTCGAAATGCTCGACGCCGGTGCGCCGAAACCTGCGTTGATTCTCGGCTTCCCGGTCGGTTTCGTGGGCGCTGCCGAATCCAAGGCAATGCTGGCCGCCGATAGCCGTGGTGTGCCGTTTGTGATCATGCAGGGCCGATTGGGGGGCAGCGCCATGGCTGCTGCTGCCGTCAACGCCCTGGCCACGGAGGTGGAATGATGGCGCCGCGTGGACGTCTGCTAGGCCTGGGCGTAGGGCCAGGCGACCCTGAGTTGATCACCCTCAAGGCATTGCGCCTGCTGCGCGAGGCTCCAGTGGTCGCTTACTTTGTAGCCAAGGGCAAGCGGGGCAATGCTTTCGGGATCATTGAGGCACACTTGCAGGCAGAGCAGATTTTGCTGCCGCTGGTGTACCCGGTGACCACCGAAGTGCTGCCAGCTCCGCTGTCGTACGAGCAAGTGATCAGCGACTTCTACGATGAAGCCAGCGTGCAGGTTGCCGAGCACCTGAACGCCGGCCGCGATGTGGCAGTGATCTGCGAAGGTGACCCGTTCTTCTACGGCTCCTACATGTACCTGCATGACCGGCTGGCGCAAAACCATGAGGCCGAAGTGATCCCGGGCGTCTGCTCGATGCTCGGTGGTGCGTCAGTACTGGGTGCACCGCTGGTCTACCGCAACCAGAGCCTGTCGGTGCTCTCGGGCGTCTTGCCTGCCGAAGACCTCAAGCGCCGCCTGGCTGATGCCGATGCCGCCGTGATCATGAAACTGGGCCGTAATTTCCCCAAGGTCCGTGATGTGCTTGGCGAGCTGGGGCTGGCGCAGCGCGCGCTTTACGTGGAGCGCGCAACGATGGCCAACCAGAAGATCGTGCCACTGGAGGAGGTTGACCCGCAGTCCTCCCCGTATTTTTCGCTGATCATCGTGCCGGGTGAAAAATGGCAGGGGTGAGCATGCAGAAAGCACCGGCAATCGTGCTGTTGGGCGCAGGCAGCCTGGCAACGGCGCAGCGTATCCAACAGCGTTATCCACAGGCGGCCCTATACGGCCTGAGTGGTCGGGTCGAAGGCGCTGACCATTACTATCAGGCTTTCGGCGATACGTTGCGTGCACTCTATCAGCAGGGTGCTCCGATCATTGCCTTGTGCGCGGCAGGCATCGTCATCCGTAGCCTGGCTTGCCTGCTCGGCGACAAGGGCGAAGAGCCGCCGGTGCTTGCAGTGGCCGAGGATGGCAGCGCGGTTGTGCCGTTGCTGGGCGGGCTCAGTGGTGTCAACGTCATGGCCCGTGAAATCGGTGAAGCGCTGGGCGTGGCCGCAGCCATCACCACCAGCGGCGAGTTGCGCTTCGGCACTTGCCTGCTGAACCCTCCGCAGGGCTATGCATTGGCAGACCTGGAGCAGGGCAAACGTTTCGTCTCCGACCTGCTGGCGGGTGAGTCGGTGCGTGTCGAGGGTGAAGCCCCTTGGCTCGAAGGTGCCTGCCTGCCAGCCAGCGAAGTGGCGCAGCGCACCATTCATGTCAGCAGCGAAGCACGCCTGCCGCATCGGGACGAATTGCTGATCCACCCGCGCTCGGTGGTGGTTGCAGTTGACGCAGGCGGTACTGGCTTGGCTGAGCAGGTGCGAAGCGCTTTGCGTGAGGCGAACATTGCCCAGGCATCCCTGGCCAGCCTGTTGGCCAGTGAAGCGAACATGGCTGAGTCGGCGCTGCACGGGGCTGCAGCCGAACTCGGGGTGGCGTTGCGCTTTGCCGCCGAGAGCGAGACTTTGGCGAGTATGGTCTCGCAGGTGTTGCCAAACGCCCGGCTGATCGAACAGGGAAGCGTGGTGGTCGCCGTGGCTTCTTCGCCTGTTGACGTTGAGCGAGTTGGCCGGCGTCGGGGTCGCCTTGCAGTCATCGGCCTTGGACCCGGAGCTGCCGAATTGATGGTGCCGGCGGTCAAGGCCGAATTGGCACGCGCTGAGGACGTGCTGGGTTACGAAACCTACGTGCGAATGGCTGGCCCGTTTAGGGACGATCAGGTGCTGCACTGCACCGACAACCGTGAAGAGATGCAGCGAGCCCGGCATGCGTTCGAGCTGGCAGCCCAAGGCCGTTCGGTGGTCGTAGTGTCTTCGGGCGACCCGGGCGTCTTTGCCATGGCCGCCGCCGTGCTTGAAGCGTTGCATGAATCAACGGACCCGGCTTGGCATCGGGTTGATCTGGAGATACTGCCGGGGGTTTCCGCTTCGCTTGCCACAGCAGCGCAAGCGGGTGCGCCGTTGGGGCACGATTTCTGCGTCATTTCGCTGTCGGACAACCTCAAACCGTGGTCAATCATTGAGAAACGCCTGGACCTGGCCTCCCAGGCGGACTTGGTGTTGGCATTCTACAACCCGATCTCCAAAGCCAGGCCCAACCAGTTGGGGGTGGCGCTTGAGGTAGTGCGCCGACACCGCGACGGGCATACCCCGGTAGTCCTTGGCCGAGACATTGGTAGGCCGGGGCAGACGCTGCGTGTCATCGAACTGGCCGAACTGGTGCCGGAAATGGTCGATATGCGCACCATGGTGCTGGTGGGCTCATCGACTACCTGCACCTTCGAGCGCCCAGACGGCAAGCGTTGGGTATATACACCTCGCTGGTATGGCAGCAAACCCTGACACAGGTAGTAAACCCTGTGTCAAAGGAAGCATTTCGCTCAAGGATGAGCGGGTTACTTCTCGTAGGTTGATTAGGCGCAGGGGGCAATACGCCTGCCTAAATCTACCAAGGAGTTTGTAATGACCGACGCCAATCACCACATCGAAGTGCTCGAAGACAAGAATGTGTTCTTGTTTCAGGATCACATGAGCGAGGCGAGCAAAAACGCGGCAAAAGAGTGCCATGTTTTTGCTAACCAGGCGGCAACTGCTGAGTACCATCCGAAGAAGCAGACTGCCGAGTGGTTCGACATGTACATCCAGGTCATGCAGCAGTGCGGCTGGTTGCCCATCAATTACGAACTGTCCCAGATTTCTGACAGCAACATGAAGCTTGACCTGAGCAATCTTGTCGGTAAAGGGCTGCAAGCTGCAATTGGCTTCATTTCCGGGAATGGTGCCGCAGGCGCGCTGGATTTGGGCAAGTCGATCATTTCGACGCTCGCGAACAGCGAGGAAGCCGTCGAAATTCTGAACCGTAAAAGCCACGAAGAAGATAGAACCGGGCTCTCGCTCGCCAAGTGCGACGAGTCTGCTTCGGGCGAAGTGGTCATGCTGCTGAGTGCAATTCAGACCGATGCCGAACCTGATAAAGATGCGAACTATCTGCTGTTCAAGTGGAGCAGCAGTGGTACCAGCAACTATACGGGCTCGGCGGCGCTTTCCTTGCATCGTAGCCTGTATGAAGCGAATCGCGATGTCCTGATCAGCCGTGTTCACGGTAATGCCCGTGCAACGCTGCTGTCGCTGAAACTCAAGCGCTGATATGCCGCACCGGTGCTCCAGCGCCGGTGCTTCTGACCCAGGAGGCCCCATGTCGCAGGATTTCAAGCTTTGGCTCAACGGCAACAGTCTGGTGCTGGCATCGGCAGCGTTGAGTGACCATCAGGTTAAAGACCTTTTGAACGTACAGTTGTGCGCTTACCTCGATACCAAAAACAACGTATCCGCGCCAGGTGATATCAGCGATTGGTACAGGCATTACCATGCCACCCAGGCTTCACTTGGGTGCGTAAGTACCGTCTCGGATAGCCATACGGCATCAACGCTGAAAAACGAACCGGCGCTGGACGTGTTCGATACTTTGCACCGCAACTTGTCCAGGCAATTGGCCAGAAAGTGGCATCCCAAGGTAGACACCTGTCTGAACGCATTCGTTGCGCTGGAGGGGCGCCCTGCACAACAGGCTTTATGGGCGGAATGCATTAACGCCATGGGCTGCTCGAGCGGCGCCCGGATAACGCTGGAATGCCGGGTGCTCTTACCCGATGCGCTGATTGTCAGCAGTGAGCTTTCATTTTGCAGCTCCGAGCCAGTGGTGCATTCAGCGCCAAGGCGGTGCTTTGAAAACACCTATGTACGGGATGTGAGTACGTACTCGGGTACTTATATGGTGCAAGAAAGTGTGCTGCGCGAAATCAGCCCGCTGTTGGAGGAGCGGTTAGAGGATCTGCGTGATCAGTACATCTGCCCCATTTTACTTCCGGGTATCACTCACGTTGGAAACCGAGGGTAAATTTCCCGTATCACTGCTTAACGATGTGTCGTAATTAAGCCACACAAGTCAAAGTGCCAGGTAACCCTTGATCCCGGTGAAGATGATCTGCGCCGCCAGGGCGCAGACGAACAGCCCCATCAGGCGGCTGACGATCTGCAGGCCCTGGTCGCCAAGCAGCCGCTCTATACCGTGCGAAAGGTACAGCACCAGGCCCACGGTAAAACTGGCAAGCGCGATGCTGATGATGGCCAGCAGTTTATCGTCCCAATGCGGCTGGCCAACCCCCATTACCAGCAGGGCACCGATGGTGCCCGGGCCTACCGTCAGCGGGATGGTCAAGGGCACGATGGTTACATCCTGCTGCACATTGTCCGCCTGTACGGCTGGCTTGCCTTGGGCCATGCCCAAGGCCGAAATGAACAACACGCTGCCGGCACCAATGCGGAAGGCATCGGCCGTGATGCCGAAAACGCCAAAAATCACCCTGCCAAACAGATACAGCAACACACTGGCGACCAGCACGGCGAATGCCACCTTCCAGGCCAGGTGCTTGCGCTCTTTGCTGGAGTGGCCACGGGTAAGGCTGATGAAGCAGGACAGCACGAAAAACGGGCTGTAGAGCACAAGCATCTTGAGGTAGACGCTGAATAACTCATGGAGCATGGGAAGTGTTCCTGGCGGGGCCGATGCAGCCACTATAGATCAGGAGGTTTGCAGGGGGTCATCCGCCTTGGCTTCTCTGTGACAAGCCCAGTATTGAATGAGCTCTCGCAGTTGCGACAGCTCCACAGGCTTGGCCATATGGCCATCCATGCCAGACAACCGTGCGCGCTCCTTGTGTTCGGCAAGAATGTGCGCTGTCAACGCCACTACCGGGGTGCGCTGGCGCTGATTGGCGACTTCCCATGCGCGCAGTTGCTGGGTTGCGGAGAAGCCATCGAGTATCGGCATTTCGCAGTCCATCAGCACCAGGTCATAGCGCTGGGCTTTCATGGCTTGCAGGGCTTCTTCGCCGTTGCTGGCAGTGTCTGGTTCAAGGTTGAGCTTGCCCAGCATGCCGCGGATTACCTTGGTGGAAATGGTGTTGTCTTCGGCGACCAATACGCGGAAGTCGCCGGGGAGTTCCAGCGAGGGTTGCGAACTCGGCACTGATACGGGCAACGTCTGCTCACGGCCGCGTTGGGCCAGCTCCTCGGCCAGTGTGGTTTTGAGGGTATACCCGGCCACCGGTTTTGCCAGAATACGCTTGACCCCTGCATTGCGGGCGATGACCTTGCTCGGTGCGTTGCTGATACCTGTGAGCATCACCACCAGGATGTCGTGATTGAGGCTTGGGTCTTCCTTGATTTTGGCGGCCAGTTGCATACCGGTCATGCCAGGCATGTTCTGGTCCAGCAGCACGGCGTCGAAGTAGTCGCGCAGGTGCGCTTTGGTGCGCAATAAAGCCAATGCTTCCTTGCCTGAGGGCACTGCACTCACGTTCATGCCCCAGGCGCTGCATTGTTGCACCAGTACTTTGCGGCAGGTGTCGTTGTCGTCCACGACCAGCACGCGGGCATCGCGCAGGGGACCGTCGGGGTCAGCAGGCGGCTGTTCAAGGCGCGCAGGGTCCAGGGGCAGGGTCAGCCACAAAGTATTGCCCATGCTGGTGCTGCTCTTGATGCCGAACTCGCCCTGCATCAACCCGATCAATTGTTTGGCAATGACCAGGCCCAAATGGCCGCCAAGCTTGTTACTGGAGAGGAACTGGTGGCTGTGCAACTCGGCCTGCAGCAGCGCTTCGCGCTCGGCGGCGGGCAGTGGTTCACCGCTGTCCTGAACGGCGATACGCAGGCGCGGCACCTCACCGCGCTGGTCCAGCGCAACTACCAGCAGGATTTCACCCTGCTCGGTGTTTTTCAGGGCGTTTTCAAGCAGGCTCGACAATGCCTGGCGCAGCCGAGTGGGGTCGCCACTGATCACTCTGGGCACTTGCGGCTGGGTGAAACTGATTAGTTCGATGTTCTGCTGTTCGGCCTTGGCGCGGAAAATGTTCAGGCAATCCTCGATCAGGGCGTTGAGGTCGAACTGCACATCGTCCAGTTCGATCTGCCGTGATTCCAGCTTGGAAATGTCGAGAATTTCGTTGATCAGCGTGAGCAGTTCGTTACCGGCGCTGTGGATGGTTTGTACGTAGTCACGCTGCTTGACTGACAGCGGCGTGCCAAGCAGCAGCTCGGTCATGCCCAATACGCCATTCATGGGGGTGCGGATTTCGTGGCTGATCTTGGCCAGGAACTCGGCTTTGGCATTGATTTCAGCGTCGCTGGCAGCGAGGGCGCGGCTGGCGCTGAAGCGCTCCTCGCTCATCCTTCGCAAGCGTTCACTGACGGCCAGGTTCAGCAGCAGGCCACTGACCGCGGTCAACCCCAGCAAAATACACAGCAGCCACGGCGTGGAGGTGCGGGTCAGGCCCAGCAGGGCCGGTAGCAGCACCAAGCCTCCCAGGTTGAATACCACCATGGCAAGGCTGAACAGCCGGGCGGGCGCATAGCCTTTGTACCAGTGATAGCTGCTGACCAGCAGCATGGTCACGCTGCCCAGAGCAAGCAGGGCATAAGTCATCAGGTTGAGCGGCAGTGTGTCGACGAACAGCAGGATCAATCCGCTGACCGCGGTGATCAACAGTTCCGCCTGCAGAAGGCGGTTGAGTTGTGCCGAGTTGCAGGGCGAGAAGAAATGCTGAGTGAAAAACAGGCCTGCCATGCCCGCCAGCACCAGTGTCAGGTAGGCAGCCGGGGTTTGTGCACTGTGCCACAGGTGCCACCAAGGGCCGCTGAGGTTGAGCAGAATTAGCCCGCTGAGCAGCATGAGGCCGTGGTAAAGGGCAAGAATCAGCGTGGTGCTGGAACGTGTATAGAAGAAGCGGATCAGGTTGTGCAGGATCAGCATCACCAAACTGCCGAAAAGCATGCCGAACAGCAAAGTCTGGCTCTGATCGGAGGCCGCAACCGCTGCCGGTTCAAGGCTGACGGCAGGGCGCAATTGGTGCTCTGACACCAGACGCAGGTAAATATCCAGCGTTTGCTGGCTGTTGGGCAGTGGCAATACATGGTCGCTGCCGCGCAGCGTGGGGCTGGCGTTGCCGGCCTGACGCCCGTGGTGCAGCTGGCGCAGCAGGCGGTCACCGTCCAGGGCATACAGGTCGAGGCGGGAAAGGTCGGGGGCAAAAACCCTAAGCAGTTGCTCCTGCTCACCTGGTGCCAGGCGATAGTGCAACCATAAGGCCTGCTCGGCGGGCGCGGCATCAAGGTCGGCGAGAATAATCGGGCTGAACTGACTGCGATAGCGATCGGAGCGAACATCGCTCAGCTGCAGGTTGGCCTGCTCATCGAGCAGCACGGACCAACCTCCGCCCTGGTCAGCCGAAGCCGGTAGAAGGCAGAGCAGGGTCAGCAAGCTGACGATCAGAGTTGTGGCAATCCGAAGCCGACGCACTACGAGATCCCTTCCTAGCTGAAATGCCGTGTAATTACTATGCGCGGCGCGCCAAGTCGAAGGCAAGGCCCCAGTAGAACCCTGTCGACGAGCCGAATGCCGCAGGCCCAAGGCGCTGCGGCAGTTCGGTACAACTTACTGCTGGTGCTCACCGCGCTCGCGGGCGATGGCCCGGTAGCCGATGTCGGTACGGTAGAAGCTGCCGCTCCAGCTGACTTCCTTGGCCAGACGGTACGCTTGCTGCTGGGCGTCGGCTACGGTGCTGCCCATGGCGGTGGCGCAGAGTACACGACCGCCCTGAGTCACGACCTGGCCATCTTTGAGCGAAGTGCCAGCGTGGAAGACTTTGCCTTCGATCGCGGCGGCTGCTTCCAGGCCATTGATCACGTCGCCTTTGGCATAGTCACCCGGGTAACCACCGGCAGCCAGCACAATACCCAGGCTCGGGCGCGGGTCCCATTGGGCCTCGACCTTGTCCAGTGCCTTGGCGAATGCGGCTTCAACCAGCAGTACCAGGCTCGACTCCAGGCGCAGCATGACTGGCTGGGTTTCCGGGTCGCCGAAGCGGCAGTTGAACTCGATGACCTTGGGGTTGCCCGCCTTGTCGATCATCAGGCCTGCGTACAGGAAGCCCGTGTAGACGTTGCCTTCCTTGGCCATGCCGCGTACGGTCGGCCAGATCACCTGGTCCATCACGCGCTGGTGCACTTCGGCGGTAACTACCGGGGCAGGGGAGTAGGCACCCATGCCGCCGGTGTTCGGGCCGGTGTCCTGGTCGCCGACGCGCTTGTGGTCCTGGCTGGTGGCCATGGGCAGCACGTTATGGCCGTCGACCATGACGATGAAGCTGGCTTCTTCGCCGTCCAGGAACTCTTCGATCACAACGCGCGAACCCGCATCGCCAAAGGCGTTGCCGGCCAACATGTCACGCACGGCGTCTTCAGCTTCTTGCAGGGTCATGGCAACGATCACGCCTTTACCTGCAGCCAGGCCGTCGGCCTTGATCACGATCGGAGCGCCTTTTTCCTTAAGGTAGGCCAGGGCAGGCTCGATCTCGGTGAAGTTCTGGTAGTCGGCGGTCGGGATCTTGTGGCGGGCCAGGAAGTCCTTGGTGAAGGCTTTGGAACCTTCCAGCTGGGCGGCGCCGGCGGTTGGGCCGAAACAATCCAGGCCACGGCTGCGGAACAGGTCGACCACACCTTTGACCAGCGGCGCTTCCGGGCCGACGATGGTCATTTGTACGTTCTTCTCGGCGAAATCGGCCAGTTGCTCCAGGGCCAGCACGTCGATGGCAACGTTCTCGCACTTGGCTTCAGTGGCGGTGCCAGCGTTGCCCGGGGCAACGAAGACTTTTTCGACGCGTGGGTCCTGGGCGACTTTCCAGGCCAGGGCGTGCTCACGGCCGCCGCTGCCGATGATCAAAACTTTCATGTCAAAACCTCGAAGATCTTTCGAACGGGAGGCAAGGCCTTCCGTACTGTATTCGCTGTACGAGGTCGCAATGAAGCAGGTAGATGCAAGGCGGGGCCGGTTCCGATGAGCGGAGTTGCCTTCTGGCAATGAGCATCAGCGGAACCGGCCCCAACGCAGCAGATGCCTGCTTCAGTGCGGCCGATTGCCGTAATCAGTGGCGGAAGTGGCGCATACCGGTGAACACCATGGCAATGCCGGCTTCATCAGCAGCGGCAATCACCTCGGCATCACGCATCGAGCCACCCGGCTGGATCACGGCGCTGATACCCACTTTAGCCGCATTGTCGATGCCGTCACGGAACGGGAAGAACGCATCCGATGCCATGACCGCACCTTGAACCTGCAGGCCGGCATGTTCGGCCTTGATGGCAGCAATGCGTGCCGAGTTGACGCGGCTCATCTGGCCAGCGCCCACGCCGATGGTCTGGCGCTGCTTGGCGTAGACAATGGCGTTGGACTTGACGAACTTGGCCACTTTCCAGGCGAACACCAGGTCGTGGACTTCTTGCTCGGTTGGCGCACGCTTGGTAACGATTTTCAGGTCATCGGCAGTGATCATGCCGATATCGCGGCTCTGCACCAGCAGGCCACCGTTGACGCGCTTGAAGTCCCAACCGGCGGCACGCTCAGCTGGCCATTCGCCGCATTCCAGCAGGCGAACGTTCTGCTTGGCAGCAACCACTTCACGGGCAGCCTGGGAGATTTTCGGGGCAATGATCACTTCGACGAACTGGCGCTCGACGATGGCCTTGGCGGTTTCGCCGTCCAGCTCGCGGTTGAACGCGATGATGCCGCCGAATGCCGACTCGGTGTCGGTGGCGTAAGCCAGGTCGTAGGCCTTGCGGATGCCGCCTTCTTCTTCAGGCACCACGGCCACGCCGCACGGGTTGGCGTGCTTGACGATGACGCAGGCAGGCTTGACGAAGCTCTTCACGCACTCCAGCGCGGCGTCGGTGTCGGCCACGTTGTTGAACGACAGCTCTTTGCCCTGCAACTGGACGGCGGTAGAGATGCTGGCTTCGCCTTTTTTGGCTTCGACGTAGAACGCGGCGCTCTGGTGCGGGTTCTCGCCGTAGCGCATTTCCTGGGCTTTGACGAACTGGCTGTTGAAGGTGCGCGGGAACTCGCTGCGGCCTTCGGTGTTCAGGGTCTCGACCGCTTGGTTGATGGTGCCCATGTAGTTGGCGATCATGCCGTCGTAGGCGGCAGTGTGCTCAAACGCCTTGAGCATCAGGTCGAAGCGCTGGGCGTAGGTCAGGCCGCCGGCCTTCAGGCCTTCCAGAACGCTGGCGTAGTCGCTGGCATTGACCACGATGGCCACGTCTTTGTGGTTTTTGGCTGCCGAGCGAACCATGGTCGGGCCGCCGATGTCGATGTTCTCGATGGCAGTCGGCAGGTCGCAGCCTGGCTTGGAAATGGTGGCTTCGAACGGGTACAGGTTGACCGCGACCAGGTCGATCGGCTTGATGCCGTGCTCGCTCATGATGGCGTCATCGGTGCCGCGACGGCCCAGAATGCCACCGTGGATTTTCGGGTGCAGGGTCTTGACCCGGCCATCCATCATTTCGGCGAAGCCGGTGTAGTCGGCTACTTCCACCGCGTTCACGCCGTTGTCCTTGAGCAGCTTGTAGGTGCCGCCGGTGGACAGGATCTCGACACCGAGCTGTTGCAGCTCACGGGCGAATTCGAGGATACCGGTCTTGTCGGAGACGCTGATCAGGGCGCGGCGGACTGGCAGGCGGGTAGTCTGGTCGGTCATTTCGGATTCCAATAACGCGGTGGAGTCAGCAAAAAAGGCGCCTCCGTCTGGGAGCCGCCTTTTCTGATTGGGATTCTGGCTTTACAACAAGTCGTACTGCTTGAGCTTCTTGCGCAGGGTGCCTCGGTTAAGTCCGAGCATCTCGCTGGCCTTGGTCTGGTTGCCCTTCACGTAGTTCATCACGCTTTCGAGCAGGGGCGCCTCGACTTCGGAGAGCACCAGGTTGTACACGTCCGTGACGGTAGCGCCTTCCAGGTGTGCGAAGTAATTGTGCAGCGCCTTTTCGACGCTGTCACGAAGGGTCTGACCCTCTTCGCTCGGCGTGTTGAGGTGCTGTTTGAGGTTGGCGTTGTCGCTCACGGGCGTTGTTCCACTCACTAATGTCTCGGTCATCATCGTCATGCGGCCACCCCTTGTCCGTCCTCTGTCTCAAGGCTCTGTCGACGCTCGTTGAAATACGCACGAACGTTGGCGCACTGCGCTTGTGTGTCTTCCAAAGCGTTGAACCGGGAGCGAAACTCCTTGCCGCCGGGTCGTGTCGCCAGGTACCAGCCAACGTGCTTGCGGGCAATACGTACGCCCATCACATCGCCATAGAAGGCGTGCAGCGCGGCCAGGTGCTCCAGCAGGATACGTTCCACTTCGTCCAGCTGCGGGGCCGGCAAATGCTGGCCGGTCCCCAGGTAATGCTCGATCTCGCGAAAGATCCATGGCCGCCCTTGGGCAGCCCGGCCAATCAGCAGACCGTCGACCCCGGTGGCATCCAGCACCGCCCGGGCCTTTTCTGGCGATGTGATATCGCCGTTGGCAAAAACCGGAATGGACACCGCCTGCTTGATGGCAGCGATGGTGTCGTACTCGGCTTCGCCGGTGTACAGGTCGGCGCGTGTGCGGCCATGCACCGCCAGCGCCTGGATGCCGGCCTGTTCGGCAATTTTTGCCACGTTCAGGCCGTTTTTGTTCGCCCGGTCCCAGCCCGTGCGGATTTTCAGGGTCACCGGGACATCCACCGCACCGACCACGGCGTGGAGGATCTCGCTGACCAATGCTTCATCTCTCAATAAAGCAGAGCCTGCTGCTTTGTTGCAGACTTTTTTTGCCGGGCAGCCCATGTTGATATCAATGATCTGGGCTCCCGCTTCTACATTGGCCCGGGCCGCTGCCGCCATCATCTGCGCATCACCCCCGGCGATCTGTACCGAGCGCGGCTCGGGATCACCTTCATGGATGCGGCGCAAGCTGGATTTGCGGCTGTTCCACAGGCTCATGTCGCTGCTGACCATTTCCGACACCACCATGCCTGCGCCCAGGCGCTTGCAAAGTGTACGGAAAGGCTGGTCTGTGACCCCGGCCATGGGCGCGAGGATCAGGTTGTTGCGTAACGTGTATGGGCCGATGCGTACCGCCGACATAGGTGTTCCCTGTTGTGGGGCCGAATCATTGGAGTCGAAAAAGGGTTGGCATGATACCCGCTCTCGGTGACCGGATAAAGATGGATTTGGATAAAATCTGAACAGCTGCGGCCTTATGCCCGAGTGTTTGCGACAGCAGGCTGGCGCCGTGAATCCGGCAGCCAGCCTTGCCGATTACTCAGGTGAACGGAAGCTGAGGCTGTAGTTCACGGCCTTGGGGCCCGGGTCGAGGATATCCAGGGCAATGTGGATGGGGGTTTGGCTGGGCATTTCACCGCGCCCGGCCAGCTCGCCTGAAAGGTACTCGCTGGGTTTGAAGCGACGGCTGGCAATCAATTGGCCGTTCAAGTCGGCAAAACGCAGCTCCAGTAGCGGGAACGGCTGGGAGAAAGGGGCACGGTTGTAGATGATCGCGTCGACGATCAGTGCGCCTTTGAAGTCCGGGTGGCTGCGCACCACCAGGTTGCTGCTTTTAATGCGGCTGATGTCCACGCGGGTAGGCACTTCGCAGCCGAACACCGGGCACAACTGCTGGAAGATGGGGCGGTACTGGTCCTGGCGGGCCATTTCGTCGAAATGGAACCACACGTACTGGAACGCCAGCAGGCCGGCGGCCAGCAGGGTCAGGAAACCCCACAGCAGGCGTTTGCCCCAGTTGGGCCGCGGTTTTTCCCAGCCCAGTTGCAACGGGTCGTCGACCACGTCGACCAACGGCTCTTTGCGCGCCGGGCGCTCGGGTTTTGCTGCGAAACCGGGCTCTACGCGTTCGCCTGCAAGTGGCTCGATCGGGTCGTCGTCGCGGGCCGACAAGTGCATGTCTGTATCGTCATCATCGCGAGCGCTGAGGCCTTTTTCGTGAATGATGTCGTCATCTTCCGGCAGCGGCTCATCATGATGCTCTGCAATTTCGCGCGCCTTTGGCTCGTCGTCCAGATCCAGGTCCAGGCTTGATCCGAGCGTAGGCTCGGTGCGATCACCGGGGGCCTGCTCCAGTTCCAGTGGTTCCTGCTCCACCAGCACCGGGGCTGGCAGGTCGGGCTGGTGCGGTTCGTGATGGTCGTCCGTTGCCGTGCCGAAGGGTTCATCGCCGTGCTCATCGGCGGCAGGCTCGTCACGACGGGCCTGCAGGGCACCCGAAGTGCTGGCCGGGCCCGGCTCGGCGGGTTTGCCGCGGCGTTCGAGGCGGGCGAGTTCCTGATCCAGGTCGAGTTCGTCCAGGGCCTGAGCGGTGGCTGCCCAGTCAACGGGCTCCGCCGGTTCTGGCTCCGGGGGTGCAACAGGGGCGGCTACCGGGGTGGCTGGCGCTTCTGGTGCGGCGCTGGCGCGGTTCTGTTCAAGCAACTGCTTCGCCGCATTGAACACCTGCAGGCACTGGCCGCAGCGCACAACGCCGCGGGCCACGCTCAACTGGTGATGGGTGACGCGAAAGCTGGTCTGGCAATGCGGGCACTGGGTGACGAAACTGTCGGTCATGCGGCGATCCGGGAGCTGTGCAAAGAACTATTCTAGGCCCGCTTAACGGCGGCGACCACTGATGCGCACCCAGCCATCGCGTACGACGATCGGGTCCAGGTCGAAGTCGGCGGCGTAGGCGGCGGCCACTTCTTCGCCTTGTTCGGCAAGGATGCCCGACAGGGCCAGCAGGCCGCCGGGGCGCACCAGGCCGGACAACTGCGGCGCCAGCGAAACCAGCGGGCCTGCCAGGATGTTGGCGACCAGCACATCGGCCTGCATGGCCGGCATGTGCTCGGGCAGGAACAGGGCGAATTTTTCATCGGCGACACCATTGCGCTGGGCGTTGTCGCGCGACGCTTCCAGTGCCTGCACGTCGATGTCGGTACCCACGGCCTCACGGGCGCCCAACAGCAGCGCCGCGATAGCCAGAATGCCCGAACCACAACCGAAGTCCAGCACCTGTGTGCCTTTGAGCTGTTGGCCGTCGAGCCATTCCAGGCACAGGGCCGTGGTCGGGTGAGTGCCGGTGCCAAAGGCAAGGCCCGGGTCGAGCAGCAGGTTGACCGCGTCCTTTTCCGGCGCTTCATGCCAGCTTGGCACGATCCACAGGCGCTGGCCAAAGCGCATGGGCTGGAAGTTGTCCATCCAGCTGCGTTCCCAGTCCTGGTCCTCGATCACCTCGGCCTGGTGCTCGGGCAGTTCGGCGCCGGTCAGCAGACGCAGGTGGGCGAACACCTGCTCGGGGTCGGCATCGGCCTCGAACAGGGCCAACAGATGAGTGTGCGACCACAGTGGGGTGGTGTTGAGGTCGGGCTCGAAAATCGGTTGATCTTCAGCGTCCATGAACGTGACCGAAACGGCACCTACTTCAAGCAGGGCGTCTTCGTAGGTTTCGGCTTGTTCCGGGCTGATGGCCAGGCGTATTTGCAGCCAAGGCATGGCGGGCACCTTTGTAAATCGACAGGGGCAGCCCGAGGCTGCGCAAAGGCTGGCAGTTTACGCGAGTGCCGGGGGGGCTCGCCACGACAGATTTGGCGCCTGTGAGATCGAGCGCCGCCTGCGCGGCGCATCGCGGATAAATCCGCTCCTACATTTGCTGCAACGTGGCCATGGTTGCCTGCCTGGCGCTCGCCTGTAGGAGCGGATTCATCCGCGATGCGCCGCGCAGGCGGCGCTCGATCTCACAGGCGAGGCACCTCTACAGGCATGCCATAAAAAAACCCCGGCACAGGGCCGGGGTTTTCAGGCATCACACCTAAGCGATCACTCCTGGCTGGCCAGTTTGTGCTCGAGGTAGTGGATGTTGACGCCGCCTTTGCAGAAGCCTTCATCACGCACCAGGTCGCGGTGCAGCGGGATGTTGGTCTTGATACCGTCGACGACGATCTCGTCCAGGGCATTGCGCATGCGAGCCATGGCTTCGTCGCGGTCCTTGCCGTAGGTGATCAGCTTGCCGATCAGCGAGTCGTAGTTCGGCGGAACCGAGTAGCCGCTGTACAGGTGCGAGTCGACGCGAACGCCGTTGCCGCCTGGCGCGTGGAAGTGCTTCACCTTGCCTGGGCTCGGGATGAACTTCTTCGGGTCTTCGGCGTTGATACGGCATTCCAGCGAGTGACCGCGGATGACCACGTCTTCCTGGCGAATCGACAGCTTGTTGCCAGCGGCGATGCTCAGCATCTCCTTGACGATGTCGATACCGGTGACCATTTCCGACACCGGGTGCTCAACCTGTACGCGGGTGTTCATCTCGATGAAGTAGAAACGGCCGTTTTCGTACAGGAACTCGAAGGTGCCGGCACCACGGTAGCCAATTTCGACGCATGCATCGACGCAACGCTTGAAGACTTCCTGGCGGGCCTTCTCGTCGATGCCCGGTGCAGGTGCTTCTTCCAGTACCTTCTGGTGACGGCGCTGCAGCGAGCAGTCGCGGTCGCCCAGGTGGATGGCGTTGCCCTGGCCGTCGGACAGTACCTGCACTTCCACGTGACGTGGGTTGGTCAGGAACTTTTCCAGGTAGACCATCGGGTTGCCGAAGGCAGCACCGGCTTCGGTACGGGTGAGCTTGGCCGAGGCAATCAGGTCCTCTTCCTTGTGCACCACGCGCATGCCGCGACCACCGCCGCCACCGGCAGCCTTGATGATCACCGGGTAGCCGACGTCACGGGCAATGGCCAGTGCCACTTCTTCGTCTTCCGGCAGCGGGCCATCGGAGCCCGGTACGGTCGGTACACCGGTCTTGATCATCGCGTCCTTGGCCGAAACCTTGTCGCCCATCAGGCGAATGGTGTCGGCTTTCGGGCCGATGAAGGCGAAACCGGACTTTTCCACCTGCTCGGCGAAGTCGGCGTTTTCAGCCAGGAAACCATAGCCAGGGTGAATGGCGGTGGCACCGGTGACTTCAGCCGCGGCAATGATTGCCGGGATGTGCAGGTACGAATCTTTGGACGAAGCAGGACCAATGCAGACCGACTCGTCTGCCAGGCCCAGGTGCATCAGTTCGCGGTCGGCCGTGGAGTGCACGGCGACGGTCTTGATGCCCAGCTCTTTGCAGGCACGCAGGATCCGCAGGGCAATTTCCCCGCGGTTGGCGATCAGGACTTTTTCCAGCTTCCCAGACATCGTTGGCTCTCCGCGAATCAAACGATGGTGAACAGCGGCTGGTCGAACTCAACCGGCTGGCCGTCTTCCACCAGGATGGCGTCGATCACGCCGCCAATATCGGCTTCGATGTGGTTCATCATCTTCATGGCTTCGACGATGCACAGGGTGTCGCCTTTCTTCACGGACTGGCCAACTTCAGCGAAGTTCGGCGAGGTCGGCGAAGGCTTGCGATAGAAAGTGCCGACCATTGGCGAACGGACTACGGTGCCTTTCAGCGCAGGGGCAGCAGCTTCGGCGGCTGGCGCGGCGGCGGCAACCGGAGCAGCGACAGGTGCAGCAGCGGCAACCGGAGCCGGTGCGAAGTACTGCTGGGCAGCCGGGGTTTTGCTGTGGCGGCTGATACGGACCGACTCTTCGCCTTCCTTGATCTCCAGCTCGTCGATGCCAGACTCTTCCAGCAGCTCGATCAGTTTCTTGACTTTACGGATATCCATTAATCATCAACTCCCAAAGGTTCGGTCAGGGGGCGAAATTTAAAAACGTATCTAGAACGTTTCTCTCGAACCCCGGCCCACTGAGGCCAGGGTCTCTAATCATCAGGGCTGTGCGTTGGCAGCCAGGTGTTCCAGCGCGGAGTCCAGGGCGTGGCGATAACCACTGGCGCCCAGGCCGCAGATCACCCCTACGGCTACATCGGAGAAGTAGGAGTGGTGACGGAACGGTTCGCGTTTGTGCACGTTGGACAAATGCACTTCGATGAATGGGATGCTCACCGCAAGCAATGCGTCACGTAATGCGACGCTGGTGTGCGTGAAAGCAGCCGGATTGATCAGGATGAAGTCCACACCCTCGTTGCGTGCGGCGTGAATACGGTCGATCAGCTCATACTCGGCATTGCTCTGCAGGTACTGCAGATGGTGGCCAGCGGCGCGGGCGCGCTGCTCCAGGTCCTGGTTGATCTGAGCCAGGGTCACGGCGCCATAGTGGCCCGGTTCGCGTGTACCGAGCAGGTTCAGGTTGGGGCCGTGAAGCACCAGTAGGGTTGCCATCTGCGAGTTCCTTGGATTTGTAGGGCAATTCGACACAGCGCGGCGAGTGTGCCGCAAAGCGACGGCGAGTGTCCAGTTCCCGGCAATAGCCAGCACGTTGACCGAGGTTCGCGCAAAGTATGTGACCAGATGATTAAGTCTGGTCACTGAGGCGGAAAAATTACCGCCCGGAGAAGTTATAGACCGACTTTGCCGCGCACGCGCGTCAGATTATTCGCAAATTCGACGGCGTTTATCTCGCCAACCACCCGATCGGTAGTCAGTTCGCTGCCGTTCGTGGCAAAGAACAGCAGCGCAGGAGGGCCGAACAGCTGGTAGCGGTCGAGCAGGGTACGCTGTTCAGCGTTGCTGTCGGTGATGTCGAAACGCAACAATTTGAAACCACTCAGTTGAGGCTGCACCTGTGGTGCGTTGAGCACTTCGTGTTCGATCACCTTGCAGCTGATGCACCAGTCGGCGTACCAGTCGAGCAACACAGGCTGGCCAGCGGCCTTGGCCTCTGCCAGTGCGGCGTCCAGCGCGGCAGGCGTGGTGATGGTTTGCCAGGCGCTGGCTGGCGTGGCCGCAGCGCCGGTGGCGGCAGTGTTGTGCGCAGGCAGAGGGCGCAGCGGGTCACCTTGGCCGGACAAGGCACCGTACCAACACGCCAGGGCGTATACCAGAAGCGCGAGGCCGAGCAGTTGTGCCAGGCGCTGGCGTGGGGTTTTGACTACAAACTCCAGGGCGCCGAGGAACAATGCCACACCCGCTGCCAAAAAGCCGACCAGCAGCAAGGTCACCGGCCCCGGCAGCACACGGCTGAGCAGGCCGATCGCCAACCCCAGCAACAGCACGCCGATGGCATTCTTCACAGTGTTAAGCCACGGCCCGCTTTTGGGTAGCCAGGCGGCGCCACCGGTGGCTATCAGCAGTAACGGTGCGCCCATGCCCAAGCCCAGGGCGAACAGCTTGAGCGCTCCGCCCAAGGCATCGCCGCTGGCACTGATGTACAACAGGGCTCCGGCCAACGGCGCAGACACGCAGGGAGATACCAGCAAACTCGACAGCACGCCCAGCACCGCTGCACCTAGTAACGAGCCGCCTTTGGTGCGATTGGCGACACGGTCCAGGCGGTTGCTCAGCGCTCGTGGCAGCTTTAGTTCGAACAGGCCGAACATGGCCAGGGCAAACAATACGAAGAACAAGGCAAAGGGCACCAGCACCCAAGCCGATTGCAGGCGTGCCTGCAGGTTGAGCCCGGCACCAAACAGGCCCATCAGTGCCCCCAGCACGGCGAAGCTGGCCGCCATGGGTAGCACGTAGGCCATCGAAAGTGCCAGGCCGCGCAGGCCGCCGACCTGGCCGCGCAGCACCACGCCGGAAAGGATCGGCAGCATGGGCAGCACGCAGGGGGTGAAGGTCAGGCCGATACCGGCAAGAAAGAACAGCGCCAGAGATTTCCAGTTCCAGCCGTGCACTGTGCTGGCCGTTGTCACGACGCCATCACCCTCGACGCTCAGGCGCGCGGTTTCGGGTGGGTAGCACAGCCCTTTGTCGGCACAGCCTTGATAGCCCACCAGCAGGGTAAAGGCTCGGGTGTCGGTACGCGGTACCTCGATGTCGAGTACGCCGTGATACACCTCGACATCGCCGAAGAATTCGTCGTGTTTGGCTTCACCTTTGGGAATGTTGGGTGTGCCCAGCGCGATGTCAGCAGGTTCTGTCCGGAACTGGAAGCGGTGGCGGTACAGGTAATAGCCGTCGGTGGCGACGAAGCGCAGCTTGATGGTTTGCTCATCGGCGTGAACCAGGCTGAGTTTGAACGCTTCGTGTACCGGCAGGAAGTCGGCATTGTTGGCCAGGGGGGCTGCACCGAGAGTGGCGCTGGGGCGGTTGTCGAGCAGGCCCGTGGCGAAGGCCGGGCTGGCCAGCAACAGGAATAGCAGGAAAAACAGGCGGCGCATGGCGGACTCGCGAGGCAAAACGTAGCGGCATGATAACGGAGTTGGGCCCGTTGCGGCGGCCCGACGTCTCGGTGGGCCTCACACCCGGAATGCCCGCACCGCCCGATTCAGCTCTCCACCCAGGCTCAGCAACTGCTCCCCTTGCTCACGTCCCTCACCAATACGCTGCAGGTTGTCTTCACCCAGTTCATGAATCCGCGCGCTGTGGTCGCGAATTTCGCTCACTGCCCCGGTTTGCTGTGCTGTGACATTGGCGATGCGCACTGCCGTGTCGGAAATCGTACGGATTGCCGAGACGATCTCATCCAGCGCCCCATCCGCCGCCTGGGCCTGGCTGGCAGTGGCCTCGGCATGTTCGAGCTGGGTGCGCATGCCGGCCACCGATTCGCGGGCCGCTTGCTGCAGGCGATCGATCAGGGCCTGGATTTCGCCGGTTGCGCCGGTTGTTCGTTGGGCCAACGAGCGCACTTCGTCGGCAACCACCGCAAAACCACGGCCCATTTCGCCCGCACGGGCTGCTTCGATGGCGGCATTCAAGGCCAGCAGATTGGTTTGTTCGGCAATCGAGCGGATAACGGTAAGCACGCCGCCGATGGTGGCCGACTCTTCGGCCAGTTGTTCGATCATGCGGGCATTGCCTTGCACCTCATCGACCAAGGCACGTAGCCCGGAAAGGCTCTGGCCAATCACCGCCTGGCCCTGTTCCACGGCGCGGCCCGCATCGCGGCTGGCATCGGCGGCAGAGCTGGCATCGCCCGCCACCTGCTGGATGGTCGCTTCCAACTCGCCCAGGGCATCGCGGATCTGCCCCGTGTCACCGGCTTGGCGTTCAGCGCCGTCATGCAGCGCGGCGCTCATGCCTGCCAGGGCGTGGCTGCTGCCTGCAACCTGCTCGGCGTTGTGCCGGATGGTGCCGACCAGCTCTACCAGGTAGTGGCGCAGGCGGTTGAGTGATTCCTGGATGTCACGCAGTTCGCGATTGGTCTTACCCAGATTGATGGGCGCGGCAAAGTCGCCTTCAGCCCAGCGTGACAGGGCCGGGGCGAGGCTGGTCAGGGTACGCGTCAAACGGCGTTGCAAGGTGTCGATGAGCAGGGCAATAAGCAGGATCAGGCCAATCATCAGCCCTTGGATGATGCGCACTTCACCGGCAATAAGGGCGTGCTGGCTTCGCACTTGCGGCTCAAGGCCAGCGATTGCCTGCTGCACGGCATCCAGGCGTTCGTTGGTGCTGGCAGCGAGAGCGGCTCGGCGCTCGATCTGCTCGCGGGTGCGTTGCAGTTCGGCGGGGTAGCGCCCCAGCAGGCTTTGCAGCTCACGCTTCAAACCGACCGCGACATCTTCATCCTGGCCGCTGGCCTGGGTTTCCAGGCCCATGAGGGCTGCGAAGTCATCGGCGTTGGACTCGGCGGCGCGGGTGACGCCCAGCAGTGGCAGGCCATCGATGATTTGCGCCTGAGTACGGATGAACTGCAGCTCGCGCTCTACTTCGTCGGCCAGTTCGGCGCGCCCGCTGCTGACCAGTTTGTCGCGGGCCAGCGACAGGCGGCCAAGGTGCACGGTGGCATCAAGCAATGGCGACAAATAGCGGTTGGCCTCGCTGCTGTCGCTGTCGCGAGCATAACCAGCCAGTTGCTCGAAATTGGCACCCAGTTCCCGCTCGGCTTGCAGCAGCAAGGCTTGAGGGTCACCGGCCAACTTGCCGGCGGCCAACAGCTCGTTGGCAGTGAATGCCTGAAGGGTATCGAGGCTTGGGCGCAATTTGCCGGCCAGGTCATTGGGCCAGGCAGCCAGCGAGCCTTGCAACCGCGTGTTGGCCTCTACCGCCGCCGCGTGGCGCAGGGCGTCACCACTGGCCAAGTACGCCTGGATATTGCGGGCGGATTCGCTCTGAAACTGTTGAGACAGGCCCAGGTAGCGCTCCATCAGTTGATAAGGCCGCTCCAGGGCACGCTGCGACCACCACAGGGTCGCACCCAGGGCAATACAGACAGTCACCAGCAACAAGGTGTTGAAATTGGTCAGCCACTTCAGGCGCATAGCCGCGAACTTCCTGCGGGGGGAGTGGAGAGGTAGGCGCCTGAAGTTATTGCGGTTCTGTGACCGGGTGATGACGACAACGGGCTGGCGTACAAAAAAAGTGGCACAGTGCCGCTATCTTTCAGGGCTCGACCCGCACCACACAGTTACGCCCGGCATGCTTGGCGCGATAGAGCGCCTCATCCGCTGCACTGGCCATGGTCAACGCATCCAGCGCTTCATCCATCTGTACTACCCCTGCACTGAACGTGCACTGCAAGTCTCGCGGCTGCGCGGGGTAGAGGATTTCGGCAAAGCGACGCCGGATTTCGTCCAGCACCTTATGCGCGGCTTCCAGCGTGGTGTTGGGCATCACGATGGCGAACTCTTCACCGCCGTAGCGGCCGATGAAGTCAGTCTTGCGCAAGCGCTGCTTGAGAAACAGCGCCAGGCTCTTGATCACCCGGTCGCCCATGGGGTGGCCATGGCGGTCGTTGATCTTCTTGAAGTGATCGATGTCGAGCATGGCAAAGCTCAACGGCTGCTCTGCTCGTCGGGCGCGGAAGCTGCAGTCCTCAAGCAGTTGCAGGATGTGGGTGTGATTATAAAGGCCGGTCAGGCTGTCACGGACCATGCGCGCCTTGAGGTGCCTTGCGCGGGCGGCGCGGTTGCGCACGGTAGTGATCAGGTGGCGCGAGCGAAACGGCTTGGTAAGGAAATCGTCACCGGCCTCGCTCATGGCGTCGAGCTGTTTGTCCAGGTCGTCCTCGGCGGACAGGTAAATGATTGGCACGCTGACATAGCGGTCATTGTGGCGGATGACTTTGGCCAACTCCGGGCCGGTGCAGCCTGGCATGTACAAGTCGAGGATGATCAGGTCGGGCTGGAAGTCGGCAAGCTCGGCCATGGCGCGGATGGGCTCGGTCAGGCTACGGGTTAGCATGCCTGCACTGTTGAGTACGCGTTCGGTGTGCAGGGCCTGGGCCCGCGAGTCGTCCACAATCAATACGCGCAGTGGCTCTTGCGGGATGGCGCTGGTCATCAGCTCGAGTTTTTCCAGCAGGCTGGAGGGCTCCAGCGTGCCGGTCAGAAAGCCTTGCCCGCCAGCGCGAACGGCATCAAGGCGGGTAGGCGTATCGGGTTCGTGACCGCTAAAGAAGAGCAGCGGTATGGTGTTTTGCAGGCCTTGCTGGGCCTGCGCCGCCAAAGTCAGGCCGGCCCCCGGCCCCGTGAAGTCGACATCCATGACAATCGCCGAAGGCAAGTATTCCGCCATCGATGCCTTGAACGTGTCCGCGCTGGGTAGCGCTTGCACGTTAACGCCAAAAAACGCCAGCTGTTGTGCCAAGCGCTCGGCGCGATCATGGTCCTCAAGCAGGATGTACACCGGCTTGCGCATTGGCGGCAGGCTGGCCAGGTCGGGCGGGTCATCCTTGCGCAAGCCTGTGCGCACAAAGCGATGCAACAGGCGGTCGTGCTCCTGTTGGCGGCATCCTTGACTCGGCTCGACTGCTTCGCTCATGGCCTGACTACTTTAATGGTTGGAGTTTCAGGTGCGATGATGGCTCTATGCTAGCAGGTCTTTTTCCCCTGGCGAGTGCGCCTTATCAACAAAGGGTTAAGGATGATTATTCAGTTACTGACTCATTGGTCGCTTATGCGTATGGCGGTGTCTGCTTTATAGTGCAGCCACGCGGGCTTGCCGTGGCACCCTGGCGCTGGCCTGTGGTCCAAGCCCCTGAACCGTCGTGACTGATTAAGGACAAAGCCATGCTGGACTGGAAAAACCGCGAGGCCAAAGCCGAGCCCCGTGAGCGTGTCGATAGCCGCGGCGCCGCCGCGCGCAGCTACCTTGACGGCCTGTGGAGCCGTGCCCTGGGGACCCTGATCGGGTTGTACCTGTTGGTGTGCATCGGCCTGGGCTGGTACTGGAGCCAGGAGCCTGACCTGTTCCCCGTGCAGCAGAATGCACAGGCGGCGGCCGAGCGCGGTGGCCAGCAGATGGTCGTGGGCTACACCACCATTGAAACCCTCAAGACCGTTGCCGGCACGTTGTTGAACAAGCCGGGTGGCTACATCTCCAACGACCGCTTCCCGCCAGGCTTGTGGATGGACAACATGCCGAGCTGGGAATACGGCGTACTGGTGCAGGTGCGTGACCTGTCTCGCGCTCTGCGCAAGGACTTCGCCCGTTCCCAGTCGCAGTCCACCGAGGACGCCGATCTGGCGAAGGCCGAGCCACGCTTCAACTTCGATAACAAGAGCTGGATCCTGCCATCGAGCGAGTCGGAATTCGAAGAGGGTATCAAGTCGCTGAGCCGCTACCAGACTCGCCTGGCTGCCGGTGACAAGGGCGCGATCTTTTACACCCGTGCAGATAACCTGAATAACTGGCTGGGCGATGTGGCCACCCGTTTGGGTTCGTTGTCGCAACGCTTGTCGGCCAGCGTGGGCCGGGTGAAGCTGAACACCAATCTGAAGACCGAGTCGGTGGTTGCCGGCCAGGCGCCGCAGGTTGATGAGGAAGTGGTGGAAACCCCGTGGCTGCAGATCGACAACGTGTTCTACGAGGCCCGCGGCCAGGCCTGGGCGCTGTCGCACTTGCTGCGCGCCATCGAGGTGGACTTTGCCGACGTACTGGCGAAGAAGAATGCCACCGTCAGCGTGCGCCAGATCATTCGTGAGCTGGAAGCCTCGCAGGAAGCCCTGTGGAGCCCGATGGTTCTGAACGGCAGCGGCTTTGGCATGTGGGCCAACCACTCGCTGGTGATGGCCAACTACATCTCCCGTGCCAACGCCGCAGTGATCGACCTGCGCCAGCTGCTGTCGCAGGGCTGACCATGGCCATTGGCCCCGATGAGGCCGCCCACCGGGCGGCTTCCGACCGAGAACTGGTCACCTGGGTAGATGAAGCCGACCAAGTGTTGGGCGCTCTGCCCAGGGCCGAACTGCGTGAACGCGGCTTGATTGGCCGTTGCACTTTCATTTTGCTGTTCAACTCGGCGGGTGATCTTTGTGTGCACCGGCGCACCTTGAGCAAGGCGTTGTACCCCGGGTATTGGGATGTGGCAGCCGGTGGCATGGTGACGGCAGGCGAGGGCTATGCCGAGTCGGCCGCACGGGAGTTGGCAGAAGAGCTGGGGATCGATGGCGTTGAGCTGCGCTTCCATGAGCGCTTCTACTTCGACCAGCCGGACAACCGGTTGTGGTGCGCGGTGTATTCGGCAGTGTCGGATGCGCCGTTGCGGTTGCAGCCGGAAGAGGTGATCGAGGCGCGGTTCGTTCCGGTTGAGCAGGCCGAGGCGGAAAGCCTCGAAAAACCGTACTGCCCGGATTCGCTGGCGGCTTTGCAGCGTTACAAGGCCAGCGTGACGTGATTTGGGGCCGCGTTGCGGCCCTTTCGCGACACAAGGCCGCTCCCACAGGCGATTGCGTACCTATGTTGGAGCGGCCTTGTGTCGCGAAAGGACTGCAAAGCGGCCCCAGAGTCGCAAATCATTCGCAAAATGCCGCAATCCAGTACTTAGCATTTGCCTGATTTATCGTTAAACTGCGCGCCCTTTTCGGGCTGCCGCAGCGTTTTGCGGCAGTTAGCGCCGCCCCTGCCAGAGTGGGGCTTCGCGGTCGGCTCCCGCCGACCAGTTTTTGTCCTCAGCACCGAGGAACAAAAGTGGCCAAGAAAGCTTCTTCCTTCGCCGCCCTTGGCGGTCTCGTTTACTCCACCGATGCCGGTCGGCACTGCCCCGACTGTGGCCAGCCGGTGGATGCCTGCACCTGCAAGCAACAGGTCATCCCCGAAGGCGATGGCATTGCCCGTGTGCGCCGTGAAAGCAAAGGCCGCGGCGGTAAAACCGTGACCACGGTTACCGGCGTGCCCCTGCCGCTCGACCAGCTCAAGGAACTGGCCACCACCCTCAAGCGCCGTTGCGGTACCGGTGGTGCATTGAAGGATGGCGTCATCGAAATCCAGGGCGACCACGTCGAACTGCTGATCGGTGAGCTGACCAAGCAAGGTTTCAAGGCGAAAAAATCCGGCGGGTGATGCGGCCGCGCGATTTTTTGCCCAGCGCTTTCTAAACTCGTCTGCGTAGCCAGGGTCTACCCCTGGGCACGGACGAATCGTCATTTTCAGCTTTTACACTGCGCCCGCCTGTTGCCGGGGCAGTGTCTTCGACTTATTCATGGGGGACTTGAATGTCCGTACGACGCACACGCAAAGACGATGGTAGCCAATGGACCGTGGCCGACAGCCGCAGTGTTTATGGCATCCGCCATTGGGGCGCTGGTTATTTCGCCATCAATGAAGCCGGGCGCGTCGAAGTGCGCCCCAATGGCCCGGCCAGCGCCCCGATCGACCTGTTCGAGCAGGTTCAGGAGCTTCGCCAGAGCGGCCTTTCGCTGCCGCTGCTGGTGCGCTTCCCGGATATCCTGCAGGACCGCGTTCGCCAACTGACCGGTGCCTTCGATGCCAACATCGCGCGCCTGGAATACCAGAGCCAGTACACCGCGCTGTACCCGATCAAGGTTAACCAGCAAGAAGCGGTGGTAGAGAACATCATCGCCACGCAGAACGTCTCCATCGGCCTGGAAGCAGGCTCCAAGCCTGAACTGCTGGCGGTGCTGGCGTTGGCGCCAAAAGGCGGCACCATCGTCTGCAACGGTTACAAGGACCGCGAGTTCATCCGCCTGGCGCTGATGGGCCAGAAACTTGGCCACAACGTGTTCATCGTCATCGAGAAAGAGTCCGAAGTGGCGCTGGTGATCGAAGAGGCCGCTGAACTCAAGGTGAAACCGCAGGTCGGCCTGCGCGTGCGCCTGTCGTCGCTGGCCTCCAGCAAATGGGCAGACACGGGTGGCGAGAAGTCCAAGTTCGGCCTGTCGGCTGCCCAGCTGATTTCGGTGGTGCAGCGCTTCCGCGATGCCGGCCTGGATCAGGGCATTCGCCTGCTGCACTTCCATATGGGCTCGCAGATCGCCAACCTGGCTGACTACCAGCACGGCTTCAAGGAAGCCATCCGCTATTACGGCGAGCTGCGTGCGCTGGGCCTGCCGGTCGACCATATCGATGTGGGCGGTGGCCTGGGCGTGGACTACGACGGTACCCACTCGCGCAATGCCAGCTCGATCAACTACGACATGGACGACTACGCCGGGGTGGTGGTGGGGATGCTCAAAGAGTTCTGCGACGCGCAGGGCTTGCCGCACCCGCACATCTTCTCGGAAAGCGGCCGTTCGCTGACTGCGCACCACGCCATGCTGGTGATTCAGGTAACCGACGTCGAAAGCCACAACGACGAAGTGCCGGTGATCGAGAACAAGGAAAGCCTGCCTGAAACCGTGCAATGGCTGGCCGACCTGTTGGGCCCGACCGACATCGAAATGGTCACCGAAACCTACTGGCGCGCCACCCACTATATGGGCGACGTGGCTGCCCAGTACGCCGACGGCAAACTCAGCCTGAGCGAGAAGGCCCTGGCCGAGCAGTGCTACTTCGCGGTTTGCCGCCGCCTGCACAATTCGCTCAAGGCGCGCCAGCGCTCGCACCGCCAAGTGCTGGACGAACTGAACGACAAGCTGGCCGACAAGTACATCTGCAACTTCTCGGTGTTCCAGAGCCTGCCCGACACCTGGGCCATTGGCCAGGTGCTGCCGATCATCCCGCTGCACCGCCTGGACGAAGAGCCGATGCGCCGCGCGGTGTTGCAGGACCTGACCTGCGACTCCGACGGCAAGATCAACCAGTACGTCGACGAGCAGAGCATCGAAACCAGCATGCCGGTGCATGCGGTGAAGGTGGGCGAAGACTACCTGTTGGGCGTGTTCCTGGTCGGTGCCTACCAGGAAATTCTCGGTGACATGCACAACCTGTTCGGTGACACCGACTCGGTGAACATCTATCAGAACGCCGACGGCAGCGTATACCACGCCGGTATAGAGACCCACGACACCATCGAAGACATGCTGCGCTACGTGCACCTGTCGCCGGAGGAGTTGATGACCCACTACCGCGACAAAGTGGCCAGCGCCAAGATCAGCGCGCGTGAGCGTACGCAGTTCCTGGATGCGCTGCGGTTGGGGTTGACCCGGTCTTCGTATCTGTCGTCCTGATCGCCGGGCCGCTCCCGCAGAAGTTGAAGCGCTTTTTTGTGGGAGCGGCCTTGCCGGGGCGCCGGACCGGTCGGAAAGGGGTGCGTAGCGCCCCCATCGATTGCAGCTTCGCAGCCGATACTGCCGGGGCCGCTTCGCAGCCCTTTCGCGACACAAGGCCGCTCCCACAGGAATTGCGCATGCCTTGAGGTAACCACTGAACCTGTAGGAGCGGATTTATCCGCGAACACCGGCAAAGCCGCTGCCATCCACCGCATCGATTGGCATGCGTAGGACCTTGTAGGAGCGGCCTTGCCGGGGCGCCGGACCGGTCGGAAATGAGGGCAAAGCCCTCACCTGCTCCAGCGGTTTGTTCGCTCCAACCGCCACCCCACCCACGCCAAAGTCACCGCCCGCAACGCCATGAATCCAAGAAACGCCACCCACAACCCATGGTTCCCAAACTCGCGCATGGCAAACGCCACCGGCAGCGCAATCACCACCGCCACCAACATCGCATTGCGCATCTCCCGCGCCCGGGTGGCGCCGATGAACAGCCCGTCCAGCAAGTAACTCCACACCGCAATCAACGGCAGCAGTGCCAGATACGGCAGGTAGGGGTAAGCCGCTGCCCGCACGCTGTCGATGTCGGTTTGCAGGTCGATGAACAGGTGCCCGCCCAGCAAGAACAACCCCGCAAACCCAAGGCTTGTGATCAGCGACCAACCACCCGCCACCACCAGCGAGCGGCGCAGGGTGTCGCGGTCCCGCGCGCCAATCGCATGGCCGCACAGGGCTTCCACGGCATGGGCCAGCCCATCGAGCGCGTAAGCGGTCAGCAGCAGGCCGTTGAGCAGCAGGGCGTTGGCCGCCACCGTGGCTTCACCCAACCGTGCACCCTGAATGGTGATGAGCAGGAACACCAGTTGCAGCGCCAGGCTGCGCAGGAAGATATCGCGGTTGACCGCCAGCAAGGGGCGCCACGCCTGCCAGCGTTTCAACGCTGCCCAGGCAATCTCGCCAGGGTATGCGCGCAGGGCAGGGCGGGTGAGGGCCAGGCCCATCAAAGCCGCTGTCCACTCGGCAATCACCGATGCCCGCGCCGAACCCTGCACACCCCAGTCCAGGCCAAGCACGAACCACAGGTTGAGTACAATGTTCAGCAGGTTGGTGGTCAGCAGGATGGTCAGCGGCGCACGGGCGTTCTGCGTGCCGAGGAACCAACCGACCAGCGCATAGCTGGCCAGCGCCGCCGGCAGCCCGAGCAAGCGAGTGTGGAAGAACGCTTCGGTCGATTGCTGTAACGCCTCGCTCGGTTGCATTGCATGCAGTGCCAGCTGGCTCAAGGGCAAGGCCAGCAAGCCGATCAACAAGCCGAGGCCCAGTGCCAGCATCAAGCCTTGCGCCAACACCTGGCGCAAGGCCGCCCCATCGGAGCGTCCCGCGGCCTGGGCAGCGAAGCCGGTGGAGCCCATGCGCAAAAAGCCCAGCAACCCGACCATGAAGGTGAACAGCGTGGCACCCACGGCCACTGCGCCCAATTGATGGGCATGGGGCAGGTGGCCAATGACCGTGCTGTCGACCAACGCCACCAGCGGGACCGAAATGTTGGACAGGATCATCGGTGCGGCAAGTGCCCAGACCTTGAGGTGTGTAGGGCGGTGGTGCCAGTCGGTGGCGAGTTGGGACATTCGGATTCCAGAGGGGGGGTGAGCTGAACTGCCAGCATTGTAGCGGCCACGCACCGTTGAGCTATAGTTGCTGCCCTCACGTACACGCTGCCAAAGAGTTCCCACTCCATGTTCAACAAAGGATTGTTGCTGGCCTGCGCGCTGGCGTTGCTCAGTGCCTGTGATTCCTCGACGCCCGACAAACCCGTGCCTGCCGAAAAGCCGGCCGCCAGCGCGGCGGTCGAGGCCCCGGCGCCCAAGCGTGAGGACGCTGCCGCGCTGGCCAAACGCTATGAAGGCCGTGAGTTGAGCGTGCTGGACGTCTCCGAGGTGCAACTGGACGGGGCCAGCACCCTGTCGATCAGTTTCTCCGCCCCTTTGGATGCCCAGCAGGACTTCGCCAACAAGCTGCACCTGGTCGACACCGTCAAGGGCAAGGTCGACGGCGCCTGGGAACTCTCCGACAACCAGATGGAACTGCGCCTGCGCCACCTTGAACCGCAGCGTAAGCTGGTACTGACCGTCGACAAAGGCTTGCTGGCGGTGAACGGCAAGCAGCTCGAAAGCGAGTCGGTGACCCGCCTGGAAACCCGCGACATGCAGCCCACCGTGGGCTTCGCCAGCCGTGGTTCGCTGCTGCCGACACGCCTGGCCGAGGGCCTGCCGGTGATCGCGCTGAACGTCGACAAGGTCGATGTGGAGTTCTTCCGGGTGAAACCGGAAATGCTTTCCACCTTCCTGGTCAACTGGGGGCGCAACAGCAGCCTGTACTACTACCAGTCCAAGGAAACCTTGGCCCTGGCCGACCTGATCTACAGTGGCCGCTTCGACCTCAACCCGGCGCGTAACACCCGCGAGACCGTGCTGTTGCCCATCGCCGCTATCAAGCCGCTGCAGGACCCGGGCGTTTACCTGGCCGTGATGCGCGCCTCGGGCACCTACGACTACTCGCAACCCGCCACGCTGTTCACCCTCAGCGACATTGGTGTGTCTGCCCACCGTTACCGCGACCGTCTGGACGTATTCGCCCAGGCCCTTGAGGGCGGCAAGGCACTCAAGGACGTGAACCTCGAACTGCACGATGACAAAGGCAAACTATTGGCCCAGGCCAAGACTGATGGCCAAGGCCATGCCCAACTGCCCATCACCGCCAAAGCCGATACCCTGATTGCCACGCAAGGTGTGCACACCACATTGTTGCGGCTGAACACCGCCGCGCTGGACCTGGCCGAGTTCGACATCACCGGCCCCCAAGCCAACCCGCTGCAGTTCTTCATCTTCGGCCCGCGTGACCTCTACCGCCCGGGCGAGACCGTGCTGCTTAATGGCCTGCTGCGTGATCAGGATGGCAAGCCGGTCAAGGCGCAACCTGTAAGCGTGGAAGTACGTCGCCCCGACGAACAGGTGAGCCGCAAATTCGTCTGGGAGGCAGACACCAACGGCCTGTACCAATACCAGCTGCAACTGGCCAGCGAGGCGCCGACTGGCCGCTGGCAACTGCTGCTCGACCTGGGCGGTGGTCGCAAGCAGGTTTACGAGTTTCTGGTAGAAGACTTCCTCCCCGAACGCCTGGCGCTGGAGCTCAAAGGCAGCCCAACGCCGCTGTCGCCTGAAGAAGATGCCCGTATCCAGGTCAACGGCCGTTACCTGTATGGCGCCCCGGCAGCTGGCAATCGCCTGAGCGGCCAAGCCTACGTGCGCCCGCTCCGCGAGGCGGTACCGGGCTTGCCGGGCTACCAGTTTGGCTCGGTCACCGAAACGGAGTTGAACCAGGACCTGGAACTGGACGAAGTCACCCTCGACCAGGCCGGCAAGGCCGTAGTCGATATCGAAAGCCGCTGGGCCGAAGCCCGGTCGCCGCTGCAGTTGACCGTGCAAGCCAGCCTGCAGGAGTCTGGCGGCCGGCCCATCACCCGTCGCCTTGAGCAACCGATCTGGCCCGGCGAGCGTCTGCCGGGCTTGCGTGGCCTGTTCGATGGCGAGGAAACCGACAGTGATGGCCCTGTTGAATTCGAGTTTCTGGTGGCCGACCGCGAGGGCAACAAGCTTGCCGCCGATGGCTTGAAGGTGCGCCTGATCCGCGAGCGCCGCGACTACTACTGGAACTACTCGCAGAGCGATGGCTGGAGCTACAACTACAACGAGAAATTCCTTACCCAAAGTGAAGAAACCGTCAGTGTGAAGGCCGGCTCCACGGCCAAACTGACCTTCCAGGTGGAGTGGGGGCCATACCGGGTCGAGGTGGAAGACCCGCAAACCGGCCTGGTGTCGAGCGAGCGCTTCTGGGCTGGCTACCGCGCCCAGGACAACGCCGAAGGCGGCGCCGTGCGGCCCGACCAGGTGAAGCTGGCGCTGGACAAACCGGCTTACAGCGACGGCGCGATGGCCAAGGTCACGGTTACCCCGCCAGCTGCCGGCAGTGGCTACCTGATGATCGAATCCAGTGATGGCCCGCTGTGGTGGCAGGAAATCGAGGTGCCTGCCGAGGGCAAAACGTTCGATGTGCAACTGGACAAGCAATGGGCGCGGCACGACCTGTACATCAGCGCCTTGGTGATCCGCCCGGGTGAGCGCAAGGCCAACGCCACGCCCAAGCGTGCTGTCGGCGTGTTGCACCTGCCGCTGGCGCGCGCCGAGCGCAAGCTTGCGGTGAGCCTTCAGGCCCCCGAGAAGATGCGCCCCAAGCAACCGCTGACGGTCAACATCAAGGCAGCCAATGCCGATGGCAGTGTGCCGAAACAGGTGCATGTGCTGCTGTCAGCGGTGGACGTGGGCATCCTCAACATCACTGATTTCAAAACCCCCGACCCGTTTGCCAGCCTGTTCGGCCGCAAGGCTTACGGTGCTGACCAGCTGGACATCTACGGCCAGTTGATCGAAGCCGGGCAGGGGCGCCTGGCCAGCCTTGCCTTTGGTGGTGATGCTGCAATGGCCAAGGGCGGCAAGCGCCCGAACACCACGGTGACCATCGTCGCCCAGCAGAGCCTGCCGGTGACGCTGAATGAACAAGGCGAGGGCCAGGCGACGGTAGACATCCCCGACTTCAACGGCGAACTGCGCCTGATGGCCCAGGCCTGGACTGACGAGCACTTTGGCATGGCCGAAGGCAAGACTGTGGTCGCCGCGCCCTTGATCGCCGAACTGTCGGCGCCACGCTTCCTGGCGGGCGGTGACCGCACCAGCCTGGCGCTGGACCTGGCCAATCTCTCGGGCAGGGCACAGCAACTGACTGTTGAAGTCACCACTGACGGCCAGTTGAGCCTGGCCGCCAATGCTCAGCAGAGTGTCACCCTTGCCGAAGGCCAGCGCACGACATTGATGATCCCGGTACAGGCCCAAGGCGGCCTGGGCCAAGGCAAAGTGCATGTGCGGGTCAACGGCCTGCAGTTGCCGGGTGAAGCGGTAAACGCTTTCGAGCGCGAGTGGACACTGGGCGTACGCCCGGCCTACCCGGCGATGCTCAAGCATTACCGCGTGGCCCTGAAGGACCAGCCGTGGACGCTGCCAGAGGCAGAACTGGCCGCCTTTGAGCCGGCTGGCCTGGAAGCGAGCCTGGCGTTGTCGAGCCGCCCGCCGCTGAACCTGGCCGAGCAGATTCGCGCTCTGGAAGCCTACCCTTACGGTTGCCTTGAGCAGACCACCAGTGGCCTGTACCCCTCGCTGTACGCTGATGCCGAAAGCCTCAAGCGCCTTGGCATCAAGGGCGAACCTGCCGAGGTGCGCAAACGCAAGATCGAGATGGGCATCGAGCACCTGCTGGGCATGCAGCGTTACAACGGCAGCTTTGGCCTGTGGAGTTCCGACAGCGAAGAGGAATACTGGCTGACGGCCTATGTCACCGACTTCCTGCTGCGCGCCCGCGACCAAGGTTATGGCGTGCCCGCCGAGGCACTGAAGAAGGCCAACGAGCGGCTGCTGCGTTACCTGCAGGAGCGCAACCTGATCGAAGTCGACTACAGCGACAACGCCGAACACACACGCTTTGCCGTGCAGGCCTACGCTGCGCTGGTGCTGTCGCGCAGTCAGCAAGCGCCCCTCGGCGCCTTGCGCAGCCTGTTCGAGCGCCGCGCCGATGCACGCTCCGGGTTGCCGCTCGTGCAGTTGGCCGTGGCCTTGGACAAGATGGGGGACAAACCGCGTTCGCAGCAGGCGCTGCAAGCGGGCCTGGGTATCAGCCGCAGCAAGGGCTGGATGGCCGATTACGGCAGCAGCCTGCGTGATCAGGCGTTGATTCTGGCACTGCTGCAGGAGAGCAACCTGGCCAGCAATCAGGTGGATCAGCGCCTGTTCGCCCTGTCGGACGAACTGGCGGCCAACCGCTGGTTGTCGACTCAGGAACGCAACGCCCTGTATCTGGCCGGTCGCGGCTTGCTTGGCAAGCCCGAAGCACCTTGGAAGGCACGGCTGGACAGCGCGGGTGATGTGCGCGAGTTCGACAATGCCGAGTCTGGCATGAAGCTCGAGGGGCCGCTGTTGGCGTCGCCGCTGACCGTGCACAACCAAGGCACTGAAACGGTCTATCAGCAACTGACCCTCTCCGGCTACCCACGCCAAGCCCCGGCTGCTGGTGGCAATGGCATGGAAATCCGCCGTGAGTACCTGGGCATGAACGGTGAGCCGCTGGACCTGCACAACCTTCGCAGTGGTGCACTGGTGTTGGTGCACCTGGCGGTCAAGGCGCAAGACGCTGTGCCGGATGCACTGGTGGTCGACCTGTTGCCGGCGGGCCTTGAACTGGAGAACCAGAACCTCGCACAAAGCGCCGCCAGCCTCGACAACGCCAGCAGTGCGGTGAAGCAGTGGCGCGAGTCGATGCAGAATGCCAGTGTGGTGCATCAGGAATACCGCGATGATCGCTACGTGGCAGCGCTGAAGCTTGATGGCTACGGCACCACGCACCTTCTGTACCTGGCACGGGCAGTGACGCCGGGCACTTACCGGGTGCCGCCGCCGCAGGTGGAGTCGATGTACCGGCCAAACCTGCAGGCGGTGGGGGATGGGCAAGGGGAGTTGACGGTAAAAGCCCGCTAAGTCCCGGGTTGGTACCGTTTGTGTAGGAGCGGATTCATCCGCGATGCAGCCGACGCGATTGATGGCACCGGCTTTGCCGGTGATCGCGGATAAATCCGCTCCTACTGGGGTTGTGTAAGGTCTTGAGTCAGTGAATCACCCAACTCATCACCCACAACCCCAGCACCAGCCAGATGATCCCGAGAATGATCGAGGCCCGCATGAAGGCGCGGATTGCCGAGTACAGCAGCATCAGGCCGACGATCAAGGCAAGTATGCTGATGAGTGAGGTATCCATGCCCAGCGTGCGGGCCAGGCCATCAATGAAATTGCCCCCGGCATTGGCCAGCAGGTTGAACAAACCGCTCAAGGCGTCGACGATGAAGCGGATCAGCGACCCCAGCGCCTGGCCAAGCCACTCGAAAAAACCTTCTACATGCATAGTTGCTTCCTGATGAGCGAATTGGCGAACGCGCCGTTCCCAAGCCTTTGGCCACTACCTGGCCAGGTCGGTTCCCGATGCCAAGCTTAGCGCGTGTGCGCAAGGTATTGGGCAGGGTGGCCTTTGCGGGTTTGGTGATGATCGGCCTGCTGTGGCTGGCTGATCGCATCTGGCCTTTGCCCATGCCCACCGACGACTTGGCGCGGGTGGTGCTGGCCGAAGACGGCACGCCGCTGTGGCGCTTTGCCGATGCCGATGGCGTTTGGCGCTACCCGGTCAGCCCTGAAGAGGTGTCGCCACTTTATTTGCAGGCATTGCTGGCCTACGAGGACCGCTGGTTCTACCAGCACCCGGGGGTCAACCCGCTGGCGTTGGCGCGGGCGGCGTGGCTGAACCTGCGCGATGGGCGTGTGGTGTCGGGCGGCAGCACGCTGTCGATGCAGGTGGCGCGTTTGCTCGACCCGCATGACCGCACGCTCGCCGGCAAGCTTCGGCAACTGTGGCGCACGGCGCAGCTGGAGTGGCACCTGCCCAAACGCGAAATTTTGCAGATCTACCTCAACCGTGCGCCGTTCGGGGGGACGTTGCAGGGCGTTGCGGCGGCCAGTTGGGCGTACCTGGGCAAGTCGCCCTTGCATCTGACGCCAGCCGAAGCGGCCTTGCTGGCCGTATTGCCCCAGGCGCCCAGCCGCTTGCGACCGGACCGTCATCCCGCCCGTGCCCAACGTGCCCGAGACAAGGTGCTGCAGCGGCTGAACGAATATCAGGCCTGGCCTGCCCTGCAAATCCAGGAAGCGCTTGAAGAGCCCCTGTTGCTGGCGCCTCGGCAGGAGCCCGCCCTGGCGCCGCTACTCGCCCGCCGGCTGAACACCCCCGGCAGCCCGCCGCTGATCCGCACCACCCTCGATGCCGCATTGCAACGCCGCCTGGAAGACCTGCTGTTGGGTTGGCGCGCCCGCCTGCCCGAGCGTACCTCGGCGGCCTTGCTGGTGGTGGACGCCCAGACCATGGCGGTTCGGGCCTACCTGGGTTCAATTGACCTTGCAGACGAGCGCCGCTTTGGCCACGTCGACATGGTGCGTTCGCTGCGCTCGCCGGGGTCAACGCTCAAGCCGTTTCTGTATGGGCTGGCGATGGACGACGGCCTGATTCATTCCGAATCGCTGTTGCAAGATGTGCCAAGGCGTTACGGCGACTACCGCCCCGGCAACTTCTCCATGGGCTTCAGCGGCCCTGTGTCAGCCAGCTCGGCGTTGGCGTTGTCGCTCAACCTGCCCGCGGTGCAATTGCTGGAAGCCTACGGCCCCAAGCGCTTTGCGGCACAGCTGCGCATGGCCGGCATGCCGCTGGTGCTGCCGCCGCTGGCAGAGCCCAACCTCTCGCTGATTCTGGGCGGCGCGGGTAGCCGCCTGGAAGAACTGGTCGGGGGTTACGCCGCATTGGCGCGGGGCGGCAACAGTGCCCGCGTGCGCTTGCAGCCACAGGACGCACTGGTCGAGCATCGGCTGATGTCGCCTGGTGCTGCTTGGATCATCCGTCGCATCCTCAGCGGCCAGGCCAGGCCTGATCGCGACCCCCACGCAGAGCTGGTGCAGCGCCCGCAACTGGCCTGGAAAACCGGCACCAGCTATGGCTTTCGTGATGCCTGGTCGATTGGCGTGGGGCCGCGTTACCTGATCGGCGTATGGATTGGCCGCCCGGACGGCACACCGGTACCGGGGCAGTTCGGCCTGGCGTCTGCGGCGCCGTTGATGCTGCAGGTTCACGATTTGCTGAGTAACCGCGACAGCCAACGCGGCATCACCACGCCCATCGAGCGTGTACCCGACAGCGTCGGCGTGGCCGCGATCTGCTGGCCCCTGGGCCAGCCCATGAGCCGTCAGGACACCAACTGCAGGCGCCAGCGTTTTGCCTGGACGCTCGATGGCACCACACCGCCCACCTTGCAGGCAGCCGATCAGCCCCTTGGGCTGGGCTTGCGCGAAAGCGTGTGGGTGAATGCCAAGGGCCTGCGTGTGGATGGCAGCTGCCCGGGGGCCGCACCGCGTGACGTCGCATTGTGGCCCGCCGCGCTTGAACCTTGGCTGCCCCGCGTGGAGCAACGGGCAGCCCGGCTGCCGCCAGCAGACCCAAGCTGCCCGCCGCAGGCACCTGCCAGCGCACCCCCCTTGGCCATCGTCGGTGTGCGCTCGGGTGACAACCTGCGCCGCCCGGCCACCAGCCTTGAGCCTTTGCAGTTGCATGTTTCGGCCTTGGGCGGTGGCGGGCGACGCTGGTGGTTCCTCAACGGCCAGCCGCTCGGCGAAACCGATGGCCAGGGCAGCCTGCTGGTGCGCTTCGAACACGCGGGGCAAGCCGAGTTGAGTGCGCTGGACGAAAGCGGTGAAACGGCACGGGTGGCCTTCCAGGTCAGCGACTAGCCGGTCGACGTAAACCAAGGCACCACCTACGCTTGCAGGTGACGGGCGTGACCGGTGCCCAAGGGATTGTGGAGCGTCCGATGCGTCCTCTGGTCGTGCCCCTGCTGATGCTTTGCTGGGCTGGCCCGGCCCGCGCCGAGCCATTACCCGTGTTTCTCGACAACCACGAGTACGAGCGGCGGCTGCCGGCCGCAGACTTGCCCGTCGATGCCTATCGCCCGATTAGCCCTGCTTTGCAGCTGTCGCCCGCTGGGCCAGCAGTTGAAGCCCTGCCGCTGCAAACGCGTCTGGTATTACGAAAGGTGCGCTTCGAAGGCGGAACGGTTTACCCGCTGAGTGAACTACGCGAGCACTATCAGGCCTTGATTGGCCGGCAAGTAACCGTGGCCGAAATGCAGCAATTTACCCAGCGCCTGACCCAGCGTTATCAGCGTGATGGTTATTTGCTGTCCCACGCCTATTTACCACCGCAGGACTTTGCCGAAGGCCGTGTTCATGTGGTGCTGGTGGAAGGCTACATCCATGATTTTCGGGTTGATGGCGACGTTGGGCCGGTTGCCGCCTACCTTGAACAGCTGATGGCCCGCTTGCAGGATGAGCGACCGCTCACCCGTACAACGCTCGACCGTTACATTGGCCTGGCCCAGCGTATACCGGGCCTTGCCGTGCAGGCTGAGGTTGCCGTCAGCGATCCATCGGATGGCGCGGCACACCTGACCCTGCATGCCCGGCGCAAGCCGTTTGATGCAGGCATGACCCTGGGTGACGGTAGCCGCGACGATCTGCAGGCAGTGTTCAACGTCTCCAGCAATGCCCACACCCGTCATGGCGAGCAGGTCAGCGCCAGCTTGCTGGTGCCACCCGGCGACGATCACGCCAGTTATCAACGCCTGGACTACAGCCAGTACCTGGACGCGCAGGGTAGCCAGTTGCTGTTGTCGGCAGCGCGCTACCGCAGCGAGCCACGCACGCGTGTTCGTTTGCAGCATGGCATGGACATCGCCCAGCGCCTGGAGAGCGAACGCTATTCAATCGGCCTGGCTCAGCCTGTCATCGTCGCGCCTGACGAGTGGCTGACCGTTGCCGGGCGCTTCTATTCGGTAACCGAGCAGACTGACGACCGGCAAGGCGGCCGGGAATACGACACCTACGTACGAGCGCTTTCCTTCGAGGGCGACTGGCGCAAGGCCGAGAGCCGGCGGTCGCGTGTTGTCAGTGCCGGGGTTTACCAGGGGCTGGATTACCTGGGCGCGCGCAGCGATACCGATTACGACATGGACTTCATGCGGGCGCGAGTTGCCGGGTTGCAGAGCGACCGTTACTTCGAGCGATGGCAGGGCTTGGTATCTGGGGCGCTGTACTGGAGCGACGATCACTTGCCCGACAGCGAACGGGCGGTTTTCGGCGGGCAGAGCTTCGGCCGCGGTTATCCCCGCGACCAGGCCGCGGGCGACAAGGGCTGGGGTGTGGCGTACGAGTTGAACTACAACGTGCACCCGGTTGGCCCGCTGCAGGTTGTGCAGCCGTATGTGGTGCTGGATGCCGCGCAGGCCTGGTACAACGGTGGGCCTTTCGAGGATGCCCACATGAGTTCACTGGCGTTAGGCGTGCGGCTTGGTGACGGGCGAGCGCTGGGGGCGTCGCTGGAGTTGGCCAAGCCGATGTCGGATGTGGCGCTGGACAGCCAGAGCCATGAGCCGCGGCTGAACCTGAGCATCACCTACCAATTGCCATGAACCCGGGTTGGGCTTTAGTGGGTGGTAAACCGCTGATGTACCGGCGATGAGCTGGGCGTCAACGCCAGTGCCAGTTGGGTCCGGTTGTGCATGTGCGTAAGCCGCAGCACTTGCGAAACATACAGTTTCACAGTGTTCTCGGTGATCCCCAGCTCGCAGGCAATCTGGTAGTTGGTCTTGCCCTTGCTCACCAGGCGGGCGACTTCCAGCTGGCGAGGGGAAAGTTTTTCGAATGCGGCGGGCAGGTCGACTTCCGGCTCTTCCACATCAGTTGACCGGCGATGCACACCGTGGCCGCGTGCTTTCTCCAGGTCCTGGTAAAGCTCATCGATGCAACCGGCCAAATCCTGCAAGCGCTGGTTGAGGTTGCCCAAATCACGGAAGTTGGCCTTGCGCTCCAGCAGAACCTGCTCCTGCCTGCGCACGCCCTCGAGCAGTTCGTCCAGATCCATCGGTTTTTGGTAATAGTCGGCGAAACCTTCGCGCAGGGCGCGGATCACATCCTGCTTGTCGGCTCGGCCGGTCAACATGATGGCTTCGAACATGCGCTTGCGCCCGGCAATTTCCTTGAGTGCGCGTACCAGCTCGATGCCGTCACGCTCGGGCATGTGCAAGTCGCACAGCACCAGCCCGATCGCCTCGTCGGCGACGTAGCATTCAATGGCCTGATCGGTGGAAAAGGCGCCAATGCAAGGATGGCCCTGGCTTTCGAGATACTCGCACAACTGCTCGACAATCACTGGCTGGTCGTCGACCACCAGGATTTTCACCTCACCCGAAGACTTGTTCACGGTCAACTCCCTGTTCGTAAGTGGCCCTGCTCCCGGGCCAGACGCTCTGGCAGGTTAAAACATAGACGCTGGTTGGATTTCTGTACAAGAATTCGGACCACAGGAACGGTTATTGGATCCATACGGCGGTCAATAAAAAGCCGGCCAGCACGTAGGGGACGAAGGCCTGCTTGTCGCCCATTTGCTCGGTCAGGGTTTGTAACCGCTTCTTTATCTTGGGGTTTAGCAGCGTCCAGAGCCGCCTGCGTGTCATCAGCCACAGCACTACGCTGACGCCCGCACCAATGAACGTGCCGAGCACATATTGCGGGCTGGTCGCCAAGGCCAGGGCGCCCATCAGCTTCACGTCATCGGCGCCGAAGCGGCCCAGCATGTAGCCTGGCAGGGTCAGCAGCATGACGATGGCCAGCGCCCATCCGGCATCACTGGCATCGGCCCCAATCCAGCTGTGGCCCGTGGCAAACAGCCATACCAGTGCACCCAGGGCGGGGCCCAAGGTCAGCACGTTGGCGATCTGGCGTTCACGGATATCCTGTTCAGCGCACAAGGCAAGCCACATCAGAAGAACAATGCTTTGCATTGGCAGGTCGCCATCCCTATTCGTTGGTCACGTCTTTTACTGAGGGTAGACGCGATCCGACGAATGGGCATGGCGAACGGGGATTATTTGGCTCTGCCAGGCGGGTAGTTGCCCAGTACCTGAGCCACGGTCTTCTGGATGGCGCTATTGCGCTCTTCAGGGCTGGGCGGGTAATTGTTCATGATTTGCTCGGCGCTACCGCGCCACACCAGCTTGCCGTCACGCCCATCGAACAGGTCGACCTGGATGGTGGCCACCTTGTAGTCCACGCTGCGGGTCTCGTTGTACATCGGCCCGCCCCAATAGCCGCCCCAGTAACCACCCCAACCGCCCCCGTAATTGGTGGTGATCTGTTGCTGGCGCTGCTCGACGATCAGGTAGGAACGTACGCGAACGTCGGGCTTCACATTGCCTTGGGCCGGGCGCAGGCCGCGCTGATCAAGCTGGTCGGCCACGGCCTGGCGGATGCGTTGTTCGGTCAGGTCGCTCTTGATGCGAGGGTCGTCGGGGCGGTACTGCAGGCCTGGCTCCTGCCACGCCCAGCTGCGGTAGGCGGCAAAATCGCGGCTGGCGTCGAAATCTTGTTGCACGTTGTTGCTGGAGCAGGCTGCGAGCAGCAACGCAAATGACAGTAGAGCGAGGCGACGCAACATGATGGTTCTCCGTTAGGCGTTAACTGGGAGGATAGCCGCTGAGTGCCTTGTGCACTGACTCGCGCAGGGCAGCTTCGCGCTCACGCGGCGAGTTCTTGTCGCTGCCGCTTTCGGCGCTGGCGCTCCATACCGGCTGGCCGTTGCGGGCATCGAACAGGTCGATGCGTACCACCATCACTTCAACTTCGTAGGTGCGCACGATCGGCACGCTGCCGTAGGCGCCGTAACCATTGCGATAGCCGCCGAAGCCGACGCCGCCATAGGGGTACGGGCCGTAATAGGGGTCGTAATAGTCGTAATCGCGCACCTGGCGCAAACGCCGTTCCAGGCGCATGTCGGCACTCACCAGCAGGTCGCCTGCATTACCCCGTGCGGGTCGCAGGCCGTGTTGGTCCAGGGCGCCGCTGACAGCATCGGCCAACTGCGCCGGGTCGGCATCGGCTGTGCCGCTCGGCAACTGGCCGTTGCGCCAGCTCCAGCTGCGGTAATGCCCATAATCGCGCGCCGGTGCCGGGTAGGCACTGGCGTCGAAGGTGGTGGCAGCTTGCGGCGGAGCCGGTGGAATAGGGCGGCTGCTGGCCACGTAGGGGTTCGTTCCCTGGCAGGCAGCCAGGGCAAGTGGCAACAGGGCTGCATACAACAATCGGTACGGCATCTATTCCTCCCGGCGCGCGGGTTCAGCGGGGGCGGCACATCCAGTGCAGGTAGCGGCCAAGCCCGGCGTAAGCCGGGTGGCGGCGGTGGGCAAGCTCCATTTCCAACAGGTCGAGCAGTTCGGCCTTGGCCTGGAAGTCCTTGGGCATATAGTCGTGGAACACCCGCACGCCGCTTTCACTTTCGACTTGCCACATGGGTTCAAGGTGCGCCTTGAGTTCGCGTGGATCAAGTGGTTTCTGTGGGGTCAGGCTTTGCTTTTCACCTTCCAGCTTGTTGCTGCGCAACTTGCGAAAATGGCCTTTCAACAAGTTGCGGTAAACCAGCGCATCGCGGTTGTAGAAGGCCAACGACAACCAGCCGCCCGGGGCGGTGAGTTGGTGCAGTACAGGCAGGATGCTTTCGGGCTCGGCCAGCCATTCGAGCACGGCGTGGCACAGCACCAGGTCGTAGGGTTCGGTGAGCTGGCCCAGCAAGTCCTGCCAGGGTGCCTGGATGAACGTGGCGCTCTGGCCGGCTTCGGCGAACCGCGCACGAGCACCGTCGAGCATGGGGGCTGCCGGTTCTGCCAATGTCAAGTGGTGGCCGCGCTGGGCCAGCCACAAGCTCATGTGGCCAAGCCCGGCGCCGATGTCCAGCACGCGCAAGGGGCGGTCGGGGAGGGCGTCGGCCAGGTCCGCCTGAAGCACGGCCAGGCGGATCGCGCCCTTGGCGCCACCGTAGATTTTCTCGGCAAAGCGGGTGGCCAGCTCATCGAAATGACGGTCGTTCATCGCGCAAAACGCCTCTCGCTGTCGGCCAGCTTGGCCCGCACCACTTGCTCCATGTCCAGGCCCAGCTCGCTGCACAGCAGCAACAGGTAGAGGACCACATCGCCCACTTCCTGCCCGGCGTGTGCGAGTTTGTCTGCGGTTAGCTGGCGCGACTGGTCTTCGCTCAGCCACTGGAAAATTTCCACCAGCTCGGCCATTTCCACACTGGCAGCCATGGCCAGGTTCTTCGGGCTGTGAAAGCCGCGCCAGTCGTTGTTGTCGCGGATGCGGTGCAGGCGTTCGGTGAGTTCTTGCAGGTTCATCGGGGGTCTCCTAATGCTGCATAGCTTCGGTGGAGGCCTGATGCAAAGCAAGCGGATTCGGGCGCCTATAGCGGCTGCCAGCGGCCTGTCATGTGCAAGAGTTCACCGTGCCCCTTCAGATACAGCTCGCCCGCCGGGCCCGCTTCGCTGGCGCTTAGCACCACTTCGGATGGCAATCGCACCGGCTTGTGGAACGTCACCTCAAAGCCATAACCGCTGTTTGGCAAGTGCGTGTGCAACGCCGCCATTGCCATGGCCTTGTTCCACATGCCGTGGGCGATTGCCTTGGGAAAGCCGAACAACCGTGCGCTGGCGGCGCTGAGGTGGATCGGGTTGTAGTCGCCACATACCTTGGCGTAACGCCGGCCGATGTCGCTGTCGGCGTACCAGCGTGTGGCTTCGGGCAAAGCTACGGCTTCGCTGGCTGGCGCTTCATCGGGCTGGCCTTCCAGTTTCAGGCCGCGTACCAGCATGCGGCTGGTTTCGCGCCACAACAGGCCAAGCCCGTCTTCGGCTTCGGTGACAAGGTCGAACGTGCCACCTTTGGTGTGCGCCTGCAGGTTGTCGGCGTATACCGCAAACTGGAGCCCGTCGATACCGCCCAACGGGCGCAGCACTTCGATGCGGTTGTACAGATGCACCAGCCCAAGCAGCGGGAAGGGGAAGTCACGGGCGGTGAGCAGTTGCAGTTGCAGCGGGAAGGCCATCACGTGCGGGTAAGTGGCTGGCAGGCGGCCATCGTCGGTGAAGTGGCAGAGCCTACGATAGGCTGCAAGATTGCGGGGGCATACGCGAATGTCACAACGCAGCCCGCCCAGCGGCAGCGCGTCGCCGCTGATCTTGCGTTTGCTGGCCGCCCGCAAATACAGGCTGGCGCGGGAGTCGGGGCTGTGCAGGTCTTGCCATGGCCGGTTCATGTTCATGCCCCCATCAATGCCTGGCCGCAAACCCGCAGCACCTGGCCATTGACGGCTCCGGACCCTGGCTGGCTGAGCCAGGCGATGGCTTCGGCGACGTCTTGCGGGCGCCCGCCTTGGCCTAGGGAACTCAGACGCCGCCCGGCTTCGCGCAGCCCCATGGGCATGGCAGCGGTCATGCGGGTTTCGATGAAACCAGGTGCCACGGCATTGATGCTGCCGCCCCGTGCTGCGAGTTTCGGCGCCCAGGCCTGAGCGAAGCCGATCAGCCCGGCCTTGCTGGCTGCATAGTTGGCCTGGCCACGGTTGCCCGCGATGCCGCTGACCGAGGCCAGCAGGGTGATGCGGGCGCCTTCGCTCAATGCACCACTGTCGTACAGCGCCTGGGTGAGCACTTGCGGTGCCTTGAGGTTGATTGCCATGACCGCGTCCCAGTACTCCGGCGTCATGTTGGCCAAGGTCTTGTCGCGGGTGATACCGGCGTTGTGCACCACGATGTCGATGCCGTCTGGCAGGGCTGCAAGCAGCTTCGTGGCGGCGTCGCCGGCGCTTATGTCCAGGCCCAACGCTTTGCCGCCAAGGCGCGAGGCGAGGGCATCAAGCTCCTGCTGCACTTGCGGCACGTCCAGCAGCAGCACTTCGGCGCCATCGCGGGCAAGCGTCTCGGCAATGGCCGCACCAATGCCGCGTGCGGCCCCGGTAACCAGTGCGCGGCGACCGGCCAACGGGCGGGTCCAGTCGGCGACTTGGTGTGCGCAAGGTTCCAGGCGCAGCACCTGGCCGGAAATGAAGGCACTTTTGGGGGACAGGAAAAAGCGCAGTGCACCTTCCAGCTGGCCCTCGGCACCCTCCGCGACATACAACAGCTGGGCGGTGGCGCCGTTGCGCAACTCCTTGGCCACTGAACGGCTGAAACCCTCGAGCGCGCGTTGGGCAACAGCGGCTAATGGGTCTTCGATGCCCTCGGGGGGGCGGCCCAGAATCACCACATGGGCGCAGGGCGCCAGGCTGCGCAGCAGTGGCTGGAAGAATTCGCGCAACTGCTTGAGTGCGTCGCTGTCGGAGATATGGCTGGCATCGAACATCACGGCCTTGAGCTTGGGCCCCAGGCCGGCAATCCAGGCGGGTGCTGGCAAACCGTCACCATTGAAGCTGTAGAGCTCATCGGTGAGGCGCGCGCCAATCGCTTCCACTGCGTTCGCCAATGGCCCGCCACCCAGCACCAGCGCGCCTTCAACGGGGCGCAGGCGGCCCGCTTGCCAGCGCTCCAGTGGCACCGGGCGCGGAAGCCCGAGGGCATCGACGAGGCGGCGACCAAGGTTGGAGTTGGCAAAGTCGAGGTAGCGGTCGCTCATGTACGGGTCTCCCAAAAGGCAAGCATGCAAGTGTGGACCAACTTTGTGGCGAGGTCGTTCGAATGCGGTAAAAACGCCTAGGCTCTACCGATCAAATTGTTTCAGGAGGAACATGCGCATGCGTTCAACCCGCAAGGTCGCGATTTTGGGTGGCAACCGGATTCCCTTCGCCCGCTCCAATGGCGCCTACGCCAATGCCAGCAACCAGGCGATGTTCACGGCGGCGCTGGAAGGCTTGATCGAACGCTATCGCTTGCATGGCCTGCGCCTGGGCGAGGTGGCGGCGGGGGCGGTGCTCAAGCATTCGCGCGACATGAACCTGACCCGAGAGTGTGTGCTCGGTTCGCGTCTGTCGCCGCAAACGCCGGCCTACGACATCCAGCAGGCCTGCGGCACCGGCCTTGAAGCGGCATTGCTGGTGGCCAACAAAATTGCGCTTGGGCAAATTGACAGCGGCATCGCCGGGGGCGTCGATACCACGTCCGATGCACCGATTGCCGTTAATGAAGGCCTGCGCCGGATTCTGCTGCAAGCCAACCGCGGCAGAACGCTTGGTGAGCGGCTCAAACCCTTCCTGCAACTGCGCCCTGGCCACTTGAGACCGGAACTGCCACGCAATGGCGAGCCTCGCACAGGTCTTTCGATGGGCGAGCACTGTGAGCGCATGGCGCAGGCCTGGCAGATTGGCCGCGCCGAACAGGATGAGTTGGCGTTGCTCAGCCATCAGCACCTGGCGGCTTCTTATGTGGAGGGCTGGCAGGACGACCTGATCACGCCCTTTCTTGGCCTGAGCCGCGACAACAACTTGCGCCCGGACCTGACCCTGGCCCAGTTGCAAAAGCTCAAGCCAGCCTTTGACCGCAGTGGCCAGGGCACGCTGACGCCGGGCAACTCCACGCCACTGACCGATGGTGCCTCGGCGGTGTTGCTGGGTACGGACGAATGGGCCAAGTCACAGGGTTTGGAGGTACTGGCTTATCTGGTCGATGGCGAAACGGCTGCCGTGGACTTTGTCAAAGGGCAGGAAGGCCTGCTGATGGCGCCGGCTTACGCGGTACCACGGCTGTTGGCTCGCAATGGCCTTAGCCTGCAGGACTTTGATTACTACGAAATCCACGAAGCGTTTGCCGCACAGGTGCTGTGCACGCTCAAGGCCTGGGAAGATGACGCGTATTGCCGGGAGCGGTTGGGGCTTGAAGGGGCGCTTGGGGCCATCGACCGCAGCAAGCTCAACGTTAAAGGCAGTTCACTGGCGGCGGGGCACCCATTTGCCGCCACCGGGGGCCGCATCCTGGCCAACCTGGCGAAGATACTCGCCAAAGCAGGCAAAGGCCGCGGGCTCGTTTCGATCTGCGCGGCGGGCGGGCAGGGGGTGACTGCCATCGTCGAACGCCCGTAAGTATGGGCAGGGGGTGTTGCTCTGTTAGGCTTGTCGGGCCAGAACTAAAAGAAATCGATATGCCGACAATCGGACACCCTCGCACCATTCCCGCGCTGGAACAGCTGCCCAGGCCGCTTTATGCCCGCGCCGAAAGCCTCGGCGCCGGCTCCTGGACTACCCGTCACCAGCACGATTGGGTGCAGTTTTCCTACGCCATCAGCGGCGTTCTTGGGGTGTACACCCGTGACGGCAGCTATTTTGCCCCGCCGCAGTGGGGCGTGTGGATTCCTGCCGATGCCGAGCATGAAGTAGTGACCTCCGGCCAGGCCGAGATGCGCAGCCTCTACGTGCGCCGCGATGCTTGCCCGTGGGCTGCCGAGCAGTGCCGTGTGCTGGAGGTGACGCCGCTGGCGCGGGAACTGATCAAGCAATTTTGCCTGTTCCCGGCGGATTACCCTGAGGGTGACAGCGCAGAGGCGCGCTTGGTGGCGGTGTTGCTGGACCAGTTGCGTACGCTGCCCGAGGTCGGATTTTCCTTGCCGTTGCCACGGCATCCTGGGTTGCTGGCCTTGTGCAACGGCCTGATTGCCGAGCCTGACCGGGTACAGACGCTGCAACAATGGGCGCTGCAGTTGGGGTGCTCGGAGAAAACCCTGATGCGGTTATTTCAGCGGGAAACCGGGCTGAGCTTTCGCAACTGGCGCCAGCGGATGCGGCTGTTGTCGTCGCTGGCGTTGCTGGAGGCGGGGGAGAGTGTGACCGAGGCGGCGTTGGGGTGTGGGTATGATTCCACCTCGGCTTACATTGCAGCGTTCAAGCAGTTGTTCGGGGCTACGCCGGGGGAATTGAAGCTGTAGGAGACTACCCTGCGCGCCCGGCTCAGCGGATGCGATCGGGGTAGGAGCGGATTTATCCGCGATCACCGGCGAAGCCGGTGCCATCCACCGCGTCGTCTGCATCGCGGATGAATCCGCTCCTACATGCCCCTGTTAATTCAATACGCTACTCAGGTCCGGAACCTGCGCACCAGCGTATCCAGTTCATTCGACAACCCGGCTAGGCTCTCCGAATCCTGGCGCGCCGCCTGGGCGAGTTCCGCCACCAACTGCGCATCGCCATGAATCTGGCTGATGTGGCGGTTGATGTCCTCAGCCACCTGATGCTGCTCTTCCGCCGCCGTGGCAATCTGCGTGTTCATGTCCCGGATGATATCCACCGACTCACGTATCTGCCCGAAGCTGTCACGGGCCAGGCCAATCCGGCTGACCGACTGCTGCGACACCTCAAGGCTGGCATGCATCTGTTCGGCCACCTCGGCAGTGCGGCTGGCCAGGTTGCCCAGCAGGCCGTCGATTTCGGCCGTGGAGTCGGCCGTACGCTTGGCCAATGCCCGCACCTCGTCCGCCACCACGGCAAAACCGCGCCCCTGTTCGCCAGCGCGGGCTGCTTCGATCGCGGCGTTCAGGGCCAGCAGGTTGGTTTGTTCGGCAATCGAGCGGATGGTGCCAAGGATCGACTGAATGGCGTTGCTGTCACGCTCCAGTTGCTGGATCGACAATGCCGACTGCTCGATCTCCTGGCTCAGGCGGTCAACGCTGTTCACGGCGGCGTCGATCTGCTGCTGGCCGTCACGGGCCTGCTGCTGGCCACTGTCGGCAGACATCGCTGCCTGGCTGCACGAGCGGGCCACTTCGTTGGCGGTGGCGACCATTTCGTGGAAGGCGGTGGACACCATGTCCACCGCTTCGCGCTGGCGCCCGGCGGCTTCGGACATGTCGGCCGATACCCGGGTCGAGCGGGCGGAGGTACTGAGGATGTTGCCGGCAGCCGAGCCGATGTGCTGGATCAGGCTACGGATGGCACCGAGGAACTGGTTGAACCAGCTGGCCAGTTGCGCGGTTTCGTCGCGGCCGCGTACTTCGAGGTTGCGGGTCAGGTCGCCTTCGCCCTGGGCGATGTCTTCCAGGCCGCTGGTGACGCTGTTGATCGGGCGCACGATGAGCTTGGCGAAGGTGGCGCCTACCACAGCGAACACGGCGGCCAGGATCAGCGCCACTGCAGCAATCAACCAGGTCAGGCGAGTGGTAGTTTGCATGACTTCGTCTTGCTGAATCAGGCCGATGAAGGTCCAGCCGAGTTTTTCGTCCGAGTAGACGTTGGCCATGTAGCGTTCACCGCCGATTTCGACTTCGGCCAGGCCCTTGCCAGCCTTGGCCAGGTCGGCGTAGCCCTCACCCAGGCTGGCCAGTTGCTTGAAGTTGTGGCTGGCGTCACGTGGGTCAACCATCACGTTGCCGCTGCTTTCCACCAACATCAGGTAGCCGCTTTCGCCCAGTTTGATCTGTTTGACGATTTCGGTCAGGCCTTTGAGCGACACATCGATGTTGACCACGCCACCGGGGTTGCCCAGCTGGTTGGCAACGGCACGCACGGTACTCACCAGCACGGCATCGTCACCGGCCCAGTAGTAGGGGGCGGTGCGCAACGTCTTGCCGGGGTTGGCCATGGCTGCCTGGTACCAGGGGCGGGTACGTGGGTCGTAATTGCTCATTTTCGGGTCGCCCGGCCAGAAGGCGTATCCGCCGTCTTTCAAACCGTAGGAAACGTAGGCGTAATCTGGGTGGCTGCTGGCCAGGCGGGTAAAGGCTTCGTAGAGGATTTTGTCCTGCTCGCCCTGAGGGATTTGAGCCGCGTCGGCACTGATGTGCTTTTTGACGTTGTCCGCTGTGCCAATCACTGGCGGCAGCGTGGCAAGGTAATCGACGTTCTGGCTGATGCCCTGGAAGAAGATGTTCATCGCATTGCTAACCTGGCGAATCTCCCGGCTGCTGCCGTCGAGGAATCCGTCACGGGCTTCGCCGCGCAGGTTGATGACCACCAATGTGGCCACGAGGACGATGGGCAAGGCGGCGATGACCGCAAATGCCCAGGTCAGTTTCTGTTTGATGTTCATCGACGCTCCCGGAATTTTTTAATTGTCGACACGCGAGGCAGGTACTTCTATGTCGGCAGGAGCAGCGGCGATTTGAGCGAAAACCCCGTATTTGTTGGGTTTAGTCGTGTTTGGTGACTATTCGGTCGGGCGAAGGCTAATATGGCATACCAAGTAGTTGTCTACCCACTCAACTTCTTCAGTGGCAGCATTCGCCGCCGTTGGCCAAATCCTTGAGGATCGGGCAGTCCGGCCGGTCATTGCCTTGGCAGTGGGCGACCAGTTCGCTGAGCGTGTCGCGCAGGCTTACCAGTTCATCGATGCGGCGGTTCAGATCGTCGATGTGCTGCATGGCCAGGGCTTTCACATCGGCACTGGCTCGCTGCCGGTCTTGCCACAGGGTCAGTAGCTTGCCGACTTCTTCCAGAGAAAAGCCCAAGTCCCGCGAGCGTTTGATGAACGCCAGGCTGTGCAAGTCTTCGGGCTGGTACAAACGGTAGCCACTGTCGCTGCGTGTGGCCGGCCTGAGCAGGCCGATGGACTCGTAGTAACGGATCATCTTGGTGCTGAGCCCACTGCGGCGGGCGGCCTGGCCGATGTTCATGGGGCCTCCGGCGAGGTGTGGGTGGGTTTCCAGGTTTTCAGCCACAAAGCATTGCTCACCACACTGACGCTGGACAGGGCCATGGCGGCGCCGGCCAGTACCGGGTTGAGGTAGCCCAATGCGGCCAGCGGGATACCGACCAGGTTGTAGATGAAGGCCCAGAACAGGTTCTGGCGGATTTTCGCATAGGTCTTGCGGCTGATCTGCAGCGCTGCCGGGACCAATTGGGGGTCGCCTCTCATCAGGGTAATGCCGGCGGCCTGCATGGCCACATCGGTGCCGCCGCCCATGGCGATGCCGATGTCGGCTGCGGCCAGGGCCGGGGCGTCATTGATGCCATCACCGACCATCGCCACCACGCCGTCTTTTTTCAGGGCAATAACCGTGGCCGCTTTGTCGGCGGGCAGTACTTCGGCGTGCACATCGTCAATGCCGAGGATGTCGGCCACCAATTTGGCGCTGCCTCGGTTGTCGCCGGTCAGCAGGTGGCTGGTGATGTGTTGGCCGTGCAGGGCGGCAATGGCGGCTTCGGCGCCGGGCTTGAGGCTGTCGCCGAAGGCGATCAGGCCGAGTACTCGTGGTGCTGCGCCACGTTCGATCAGCCACGAAAGCGTGCGGCCTTCGGCTTCCCAGGCCTCAGCCTGGCTGGCCAGCTCGCCGGGCTGCAGGCCACTTTCGTCCAGCAGGCGGCGGTTGCCTAGCGCCAGATCGCGGCCCTCCACCAGGCCGGCAATGCCGCGCCCGGTCAGTGACTGGCTGTTGGTGACGGCAGGCACGTCCAGGTGCTGTTCGGTGCAGGCGTCGAGAACGGCTTTTGCCAGGGGGTGTTCACTGCCCCGCTGCAGGGCACCTGCCAACCGGTGCAGTTGTGCGCTGTCGATGGCTACTGCCTGGCTGTGGACAACGCGGGGGCTGCCGGAGGTGAGGGTGCCGGTCTTGTCGAACACGACGCGGTTCACTTCATGGGCACGTTCCAGCGCTTCGGCGTCCTTGATCAGTATGCCGTGGCGGGCAGCCACGCCAGTGCCAGCCATGATTGCAGCGGGTGTGGCCAGGCCAAGGGCGCAAGGGCAAGCGATCACCAGCACCGCCACGGCATTTATCAAGGCGGTTTCAAGTGGGGCACCGGCCAGCCACCAGCCCACCAAGGTCAGCAAGGCGATTACCAGGACGACCGGGACGAACACTTGGCTGACCCGGTCCACCAATTTCTGGATCGGAGCTTTGGCAGCCTGTGCGTCCTCAACCAGGCGAATGATCCTGGCCAGTACGGTTTCCGTGCCTAGTGCCTGGGTGCGTACCAGTAGCCGGCCTTCACCATTGATGGCACCACCCGTAACACCGTCCCCCGGCTGTTTGGGCACAGGCAGGCTCTCACCACTGATCAGCGCTTCGTCGGCGTGGCTGCTGCCTTCTTCCACTGTGCCGTCGACCGGGAAGCGTTCCCCCGGTTTGACCAACACCAGGTCGCCGAGGCGTAACTGAGCAATTGCTACTTCTTGTTCCCTGCCTTCGACAACGCGCACGGCACGCTCGGGGCGCAGTGCTTCGAGGGCACGGATGGCACTGGCGGTCTGGCGCTTGGCCCGGCTTTCGAGGTACTTGCCCAGCAGCACCAGTGCAATGACCACTGCAGAGGCTTCGAAATACAGGTGCGGTGCCGCGCCCGCCGGCGCCTTCGCCCATTGATAAAGACTCAGGCCATAACCGGCGCTGGTGCCCAGAGCGACCAGCAGGTCCATATTACCTGCACCCGCGCGCACGGCTTTATAGGCAGCCTTGTAAAACCGCGCGCCAAGGATGAACTGCACCGGGGTGGCCAGCAGGAACTGCGCCCACGCCGGCAGCATCCAGTGCACGCCGAACGGTTGCACGAGCATCGGCAGTACCAGCGGTAACGCCAGCACCAGTGCGGCGGCTACCGCCAGGCGCTCGTTGCGCAAGTGACGCTGGGCTTGTTGTTGGTCATCTTTTGCAGCTTGCGGCAGGCTGGCACTGTAGCCGGCTTTTTCGACAGCGCTTGTCAGTATGCTGTCATCCAGCGCCTGCAGCACTTCAAGGTGAGCGCGCTCGCTGGCGAGGTTGACGCTCACCTGCTCGACGCCAGGCACCTTCCCTAGCGCGCGTTCCACACGGCCCACGCAACTGGCGCAAGTCATGCCGGTGATCTGCAGTTCAAGGGTACGTGTCGGCACGCCGTAACCGGCGTTGCGCACGGCGTCTACCAGTGCGGGCAGGCTGTTGGCCGGGGCCTGAACCCGGGCCTGTTCGGTGGCAAGGTTGACGCTGACCTGGTCAGCGCCGTCGACCTTGCGCAGGGCGCGCTCGACACGGCCAGCACAGCTGGCGCAGGTCATGCCGGAAATCGGCAGGTCGAATGTGGTGGATGCGGGCATGGCACTCCTCCTTGGACTGGGGCCTGCTCAGCATCAACCTTGCCACGCAGGGAAGGTCAATAGCCCAGGCCGGCTCGCTTCAATTCCAGCCCATTGTGGCCCACGGCAATACGGTACTTGTTGATCTGGCCCGCCTGCAGGGTCAGGCGCGTGCTGCGCTGGTCTTCGATGCCGGGGGCGCAGCCGGGCATCTGCCCTGGCAATACTCGCAGGCGCACATCGACGGGGCCGGGCGGCAGGTTGAAGGACGTCGATTGCTCTTGGAACACACGGCCGGAGAGTTGGTCGTTGAGGTAAATGCCGATTTCGCAACTGGTGGCCACTTCCAGGCGTTCCCGGGAAATGATCAGCACGCTGTAGTCCGAATTGCCTTCGGCACTGGCTGGCGGCACGACGGCCAAGGCGGCCAGTAGCCCGGCAACACCCACTGCTGTCCTGAACATGATGAATCTCCTGCTTGCAAAAATCGTCAATGGCGCAGCTTGGCCGAGGTCGGCATGGATTTCCACCCCGGCCGTTACAGCCAGAACTTGACCTTGCCCCGATGGCAAGCTTGAAACTGCACAAAACCTTTAAGGAGGCGTTACCCATGCAAGTGTTCAAGGTACAAGGCATGACCTGCGGCCATTGCGTAAAAGCAGTGACTCGCGCCGTGCAGGAACAGGACGCAAAGGCTCAAGTCGAGGTGGATCTGGCTGGCAAGCAGGTGCGTGTGCAAAGTGAACTGGCGGCTGACACGCTGCTGGCCGCAATCCGTGAGGAAGGTTACGAGGCCGACCTCGCCTGAACGTAACTGGCCTCTTTTGTTGCAAATCTTTTCATCATCAGGAGTGCCACTGCAGGTAGACTAACGTGCTTGCTTAGCCTGCTATGGATTCCTGATGAACCTGCGAATGGTGCTGATCCTGGGCGCACTCAGTGCGTTCGGGCCCTTGGCGATCGACTTCTACCTGCCCGCCTTCCCGGCCATGGCGCAGGCGTTCGCCACCGATGAAAAACATGTTCAAACAACCTTGGCCGCCTACTTCCTGGGGCTGTCCCTGGGGCAACTGGCTTACGGGCCGGTGGCCGATCGTTTTGGCCGGCGTAAACCGCTGCTGTTCGGTGTTGGCCTGTTTACGCTGGCGTCGCTGGCCTGTGCCTATGCGCCTAATCTGGACACGCTGATCGTGGCACGCTTCGTTCAGGCATTGGGTGGCTGTGCCGGCATGGTGTTGTCGCGGGCAATCGTCAGTGACAAGTGCGACCCGGTGGCGTCAGCCAAAGTATTTTCCCAACTGATGCTGGTGATGGGCCTTGCACCGATCCTTGCGCCGATGCTCGGTGGAGTGCTGGTTAACCTGGCCGGCTGGCAGTCGATTTTCCTGGTGCTGAGCCTGTTCAGTGCCGTTTGCCTGTTGGCGGTCGGGCTTGGCTTGCCAGAGAGCCTGCCTGCACACGTTCCTCGGCAGCCGCTGTCGGGCGCCTTGCGCCAATACATGCGCTTGTTGGGTGATCGGGTGTTCGTGGGCCATGCGTTGACCGGTGGTATCGCCATCGCGGGGATGTTTGCCTACATCGCTGGCTCACCGTTCGTCTTCATCAAGCTCTACGGCGTACCCGCTGAACACTACGGCTGGTTGTTTGGTACCAACGCTGCGGGCTTCATTCTCGTGGCGCAGGTCAATGCCCGTTTGCTGGCCAAGCGTGGCCCGGCATTCTTGCTGGTTCGTGCTGTGTGGCTGTACCTGGCGGCCGGGCTGGCGTTGCTTGGTGTGGCGGCCTTGCACCCGGCACAGTTGTGGCCATTGTTGGTGCCCTTGTTCGTTTGCATTGCCAGCTTGGGTTGCATCATCCCGAATGCGTCGGCTTGTGCCATGAGTGGCCAAGGCAACCGGGCAGGCAGCGCTTCGGCCCTGATGGGCTGCCTGCAGTTCAGTGTTGCCGCGGGTGCGGCGGCGTTGGTCGGCTTGCTGCACGACGGCAGCGCAGTGCCCATGACACTGGTCATCAGCTTGTGCGGCGCACTGGTGGTCAGTGTCGCGCTGCTGACCCGGCGTTTGCAGGCCACACGCTCTGCTTGAGTGAGTGGGGCGCCTGAAGGCGCGTTTCCAGGGTTGCGACGAAGGCGCGTGCTTCAGCTTCGCTACGAAAACTCACCACATGCTGATCGAGCCTCACTTGCCACGGGCAGGTGGGGTTGCGGTCCGACGCACTGACGACAATCTTCATCGCGGCATACCTCCGATTGGTGGGACGAGCGCATCCAGTGTAGCGCTACGGTCACCCCATGCCATGGCTTGCCGCAGTCTCCTGACTGGCGGTCAGCGCACCACTATTCTTGTTTTCTGTCAGCCTTTTCTCGGCTCAATGCACTGAGACGTGTAGAAGCTTCGCTTTGGTTTGCGCTATTTGGAGACTCCGGCTGTCGGCAGAGTCGCTCGCAGAGCCGGGCCACCCTTCCCCTTGCTGTGCACTTTCCCCTCTAACACGTGGCGTCCTGCGGTTTTGGTGTCATTTCATGCGCTGAATCGATTGTTCGAGGGTAGCCATACCCTACGTGCTCAAGCCTGTTTGGGCACGCCGGAACACGCGTTTTTGCGGCTTATACTGGCTGCGCGGCTAGCCTCGAGGCGGTCGTGCAGGGTGACGATAAACGTTGCCAGGTGTGGCCACCGGAAATCAGAAATGATCTTGCAGGGAGTTACAGGGACATGAGTGCAGTCAGCAGTATCAGCCAGATCGCCGGCCTGATGGCCGACCCCAAACGCAGTGCGATGTTGTGGGCGCTGATCGATGGCATTCCACGGCCAACCGATGAGCTGGCGATGATGACCGGGTTGACCTCGTCTTCCGCCTGCGCGCATCTGTCGCTGCTTTCATCGGCAGGCCTATTGCGGCTTGAGGCTCGTGGGCGCAAGCGCTATTTCAGGCTCGCGACGCCGCAGGTCGGCGCCGCGGTCGAAGCCTTGGCGAGTGTGCAGCTTGGAGGGGAAAAGGCGCGGCAGGCAACACCGTTGCAGATGCCAATGTCGATGCGCAGGGCGCGTCGCTGTGGCGAACACCTGGGCGGTGAGCTGGCAAGTGAGCTTTATCACCGTCTGGTGGTGGCAGGGTGGCTGGAGGGCAGCGAGCGGCAACTGATGGTCAGTGAGCAGGGGCGGGCGGAGTTGGCGAACATCGGTGTCTATATCGATGCCCTTGCACCTAATCAGCAGCGTGGCTGCGTAATTTGCCACTGCAACCAATGGACTGACCAAGGGCCGCACCTGGGCGGCAGCCTTGGTCAGGCACTGCTGAAGCTGTTCCTGCAGTCGGGATGGATTCGGGAAACCGAAGGCACGCGAGCGTTGCAGATTTCACCCATGGGCGTTCAGGAGATCAATCGCATCGGTCGCGTGCCGACGTTGCAGGTAGGGTGAGCGTCAGGGTTTGACCAAACGTGCGTCCAGGCTGTTTTGCGCCAGGCGGCGCGCCTGGTCCTGGGTCATCCCCAGGTGGGTGTGCAAGGCGTGGAAGTTTTCGGTGACGTACCCACCGAAGTAGGCCGGGTCATCCGAGTTCACGGTCACTTTCACGCCTCGTTCGAGCATGTCGAGGATGTTGTGCTGGCTCATGTGGTCGAACACGCAGAGCTTGGTATTCGACAGCGGACACACGGTAAGTGGAATCTGCTCGTCGATGATGCGTTGCATCAGGCGTTCGTCTTCGATGGCGCGCACGCCATGGTCGATGCGCTTGATCTTCAGCAGGTCGAGGGCTTCCCAGATGTATTCGGGTGGCCCTTCCTCGCCAGCGTGGGCTACGGCGACGAAGCCTTCGCTGCGGGCGCGGTCGAATACCCGCTGGAACTTGCTCGGCGGGTGGCCCATTTCGGAGCTGTCGAGGCCCACGGCGATGAACGCATCGCGGAACGGCAGCGCCTGGTCGAGGGTTTTCTGCGCTTCATCTTCGCTGAGGTGACGCAGGAAACTCAGGATCAGGCCGCTGCTGATGCCAAGCTGTTCGCGGCCATCCTTGAGCGCCTGGTTGATGCCGTTGAGTACGACTTCGAACGGGATACCGCGGTCCGTGTGGGTTTGCGGGTCGAAGAACGGTTCGGTGTGGATAACGTTCTGTGCCTTGCAACGCTGCAGGTATGCCCAGGTCAGGTCGTAGAAGTCCTGTTCGGTGCGCAGTACGTCTGCGCCCTGGTAATACAGGTCGAGAAACTCCTGCAGGTTGTTGAAGGCGTAAGCACTGCGCAACGCCTCCACGTCATTCCAGGGCAGGGCGATCTTGTTGCGTTCGGCAAGCGCGAACAGCAGCTCGGGTTCAAGCGAACCTTCAAGGTGCAGGTGCAGTTCGGCCTTGGGCAAGGCATTCAGCCAGTCATACATAACAGGTATCTCAAATCAGGTACGGTTGCCGCCATTCTACAGGGCTGGGCCGCAGCGGGCACTTCACCATGCGATCGGCTCGCCTTTGTAGTTGATGAAGTGCACGCCACCCTTGCCTGCGAAGGTATTGAGTTGTTCGACGATGCCTCGAGTGCTGGTTTCTACGTCGATATCGGCCTGGTCGCTGCCCATTTCGGTGCGAACCCAGCCGGGGTGCATGGCAATGAAGGTGATTTCGGGGCGTTGCAGTTCCGCGATGAAGCTGTTGATCATCGAGTTAAGGGCGGCCTTGCTGGCTTTGTAGAGGCGGATGTGATTGTTGGTGGGGTTGGCCACACTGCCAAGCGCTGAGCTCATGAATGCCAGCACGCCGCCTTGTGCGCATAGTTGGCCTGCGAACGCTTCGGCAACCCGGATGGGCGCGACAACATTGGTCATGAACAACTCACCAATTGCATCGATGGCAGTGCTTTGGGGGGTATCGGTAATGGGCGACATGATGCCGGCATTGATGTACACCAGATCGAACAGCTTGCCTTGCAGGCGGGCTTTAAGCGCATCCAGTTGCGCAGGGTCGTTCATCTCGAGCGTTTCGATGTGGACGTCACCGACATTCGCCAAGCCTGTGGCTGTCTGTGGATTGCGCACGGTCGCATGCACCTCCCATCCACCTTCGCGCAGGCGTTGAGCCAAGCCGAGACCCAGGCCCCGAGAGGCACCGATGATGAGGGCGGTTTTAACCTTGGGCATGAGCATGCTCCTTGATTCAGGTGGCGAGAGGACTGTAGAGAGTAAGCCATGCAGCGTTGGTCTGCAGGTGGTTGCTCAAATAATGAACACTTCGATATGGCCGTTCACCGCCGGGCGTTTTACACGTTGGCTAACGGCTTATCCACAGGCTATTCCACAGTTAATGTGTGCAAGCGGTTTTGAGTATCGATGTTGTCTTGGGCAGGCGGCTGGGGATAAGTGACCGGGATTCAACCATTTGCAGCTGTCATCAAATGGTGATCAAAATATGATCAATGCTCTGTAAGGCTCGACGTTCAAGGCTTGCAGCAGAGTGCCCCAAGCTTATCCACAGGCCGGCCCACAGTAGTTGTGAGCAAACTTCAACAGGCTTGGAGTGAAATCCGCCCGCGGCTGAGGTCTGCCAATTGCTGCTGAAGGGCAGGCACATGGGCTGCGCCGACGGCGATCTGCAAGTCCACACCGTTGGCGGTGAACTGTTCATCCATCACCAGGCCGTCCACTTCTGCCAGGCGCAATTTCACCAGCGCGAGCTCGCTGAAACTGCAACTGCAGGTGTAGCCGCTACGTTGCACCAGCAAGCGTTTGGGCGCCTGCTGCAGGCATTTGTTGGCACCACCGCCATAGGCGCGGGCCAAGCCACCGGTACCCAGTTGGATGCCGCCGTACCAACGGATAACCAGCACCACCACCTGGTCGCAGTCCTGTGCCTCGATGGCGGCCAGAATCGGCCGTCCGGCTGTGCCGCCTGGCTCACCGTCGTCGTTGCTGCGGTACTGCGCACCGATCTTCCAGGCCCAGCAGTTGTGCGTAGCAGCCAAGTCACTGTGGCGTTCAATAAAGCTCATCGCCTCGGCTGCAGTGGACACCGGGCCGGCGAGGGTGATGAAGCGGCTCTTGCGGATTTCCTCGCGGAATTCGCAGAGGTCGAGCAGGGTAGATGCCATAGGTAAACGTCAGGCGCTCGGCTTGATGCCGCAGCCTTTGAGGATGATGTGGATAAGGTTGTTGCTCGCGTCTTCCATGTCTTGCTTGGTCAGGCGGCTGCGGCCGGTAACCTGGCAGATCTGGGTGGCGAAGTCGGCATAGTGCTGGGTGCTGCCCCACAGCAGGAAAATCAGGTGCACAGGGTCCACCGGGTCCATCTTGCCGGCGTCGATCCACGCCTGAAACACTGCCGCTCTGCCCCGGAACCATTCGCGATAATCGGCACTGAAATACTCGGTCAGGCAAGTGCCGCCACTGATGACCTCCATGGCGAAAATCCGCGATGCCTGGGGGTTACGCCGGGAAAACTCCATCTTGGTGCGGATGTAATGGCTCAGCGCTTCGCCTGGGTCATCGTCGACACTCAGGGCGTTGAAAGTGCTGTCCCATAACTCGATGATGTTGCTCAGCACTGCGATGTAAAGGCCCAGCTTGTTGGTGAAGTAATAATGCAGGTTGGCTTTGGGCAAGCCGGCTTTCAGCGCGATGGTGTTCATGCTGGTGCCCTTGAACCCATGCCGGGCGAATTCATCCTCGGCGGCCTGGATGATGGCCTGTTCGTTTTTCTGGCGAATACGGCCGGCGGGCTTACCCGAGGTGGAGAGGCGATGCGCAGGGACTTCTAGGGTCATGGACGATTCCGTACAGGTGTGTGGCAACGGATGTCGGACAAGATTACCTGCCTGCGCTCAAGTGACAAGCATTTGCGTCATAACCCTGTATCAACGTGTCGCTGCCAGGCTTTCGAGGAAGCTTTCGAGCACCAGATTTGGACGCCTTCCTTTACGCGTCACCCAACTCAGGCTCAAGTCATAGAAGCGCTGGGCAGGTTTGAGAGCACGCAGGCGACCTTGCTGCACCCAGAACATCGCGTAATGGTCGGGCAGATAGCCAATGTAACGGCCTGTAAGAATCAGAAACGCCATGCCTTCACGGTCCGAGGCGCTGGCGGTGCAATTCAGTGCCTGGTAGTGGGCCTGAATCTCGGCGGGCAGGCGGAACGTGGGTGTGATGGCCTCCTGGCTGTTCAGGCGTTCGTCGTCGATCTTTTGATCATCGGCGTAGAACAGCGGGTGGCCGACCGCGCAGTAAAGCAGCGAGCGCTCACTGTATAAAGGCTGGTACTCAAGGCCGGAAAGCGGGCTGGTCTGGGGTACCACGCCTACGTGAAGGCTGCCATCGAGTACCCCTTGCTCCACTTGGCTGGGAGCGATCATGCGAATCTGGATGCGCACATCCGGGCCGCGGTCTTTCAGTTGTGCCAGGGCATGGGTGATGCGCATGTGCGGCAGGGTCACCAGGTTGTCGGTGAGGCCGATGTTGAGTTCGCCGCGCAGGTGCTGGTGCAGGCCGTTCACTTCGGTGCGGAAGGTTTCAAGCGCGCTGAGCAACTGCAGGGCCGAATGGTAGACCTCACGGCCTTCCTCGGTCAGCGAGAAACCCGCTCGGCCCCGCTGACAAAGGCGCAGGCCAAGCCTCTGCTCCAAGTCGTTCATTTGCTGACTGATCGCGGAACGGCCAATGCCCAGCACGTTTTCGGCGGCTGAGAAACCGCCGCATTCGACTACGCTTCGGTAGATTTTCAGCAAGCGAATATCGAAATCACTGACTTGCGCGAGAGGGTCGGGGCGTCGGCTCATTAGTTTAGTGCTGCGCGATCTGAAGATTAGAAATGTAGGCTTTTTCAGACTTTATCCGCGTGCGACTTTAGCTGCAACAACATCCATCGTTGCCTATTCGTCTTCCGAGGAACCGCCGATGAACATGCCCGAAACCGCCAATGCCGGTATCGCCAGCCAGCTCAAGCTGGATGCCCACTGGATGCCTTACACCGCAAACCGTAACTTCCAGCGCGACCCACGGTTGATCGTGCGGGCCGAAGGCAGCTACCTGTTCGATGACAAAGGCCGCAAGATCTTCGACGCGCTGTCGGGCCTATGGACGTGCGGCGCCGGGCACACCCGCAAGGAAATCACCGAGGCGGTTGCCCGCCAGGTCGGCACTCTGGATTACTCCCCGGCTTTCCAGTTCGGGCATCCGCTGTCGTTCCAGTTGGCCGAGAAAATTACCGAGCTGACCCCGGGCGACCTGAACCACGTCTTTTATACCAACTCGGGTTCCGAGTGCGCCGACACCGCGCTGAAGATGGTCCGCGCCTACTGGCGCCTCAAGGGCCAGGCCACCAAGACCAAGATCATCGGCCGTGCTCGTGGCTATCACGGTGTGAACATTGCCGGCACCAGCTTGGGTGGCGTCAATGGCAACCGTAAGATGTTCGGTCAACTGCTGGACGTCGACCATCTGCCACACACCGTGCTGCCGGTGAACGCGTTCTCCAAGGGCATGCCGGAAGAGGGTGGTATTGCTCTGGCTGATGAAATGCTCAAGCTGATCGAACTGCACGATGCGTCCAACATCGCGGCAGTGATCGTCGAACCGCTGGCGGGTTCGGCCGGTGTGCTGCCACCGCCGAAGGGGTACCTGAAGCGCCTGCGCGAAATCTGCACCCAGCACAACATTCTGCTGATCTTTGACGAAGTGATCACTGGCTTCGGCCGTATGGGGGCGATGACCGGCGCTGAGGCGTTTGGCGTAACGCCTGACCTGATGTGCATCGCCAAGCAGGTGACCAACGGCGCCATCCCGATGGGCGCGGTGATTGCCACCAGCGAGATCTACCAAACCTTCATGAACCAGCCGACCCCGGAATACGCTGTGGAATTCCCGCACGGCTATACCTACTCGGCCCACCCGGTAGCGTGCGCAGCTGGCCTTGCAGCCCTCGACCTGTTGCAGAAGGAAAACCTCGTGCAGTCGGCCGCCGAACTGGCGCCACACTTCGAGAAACTGCTGCATGGCGTCAAAGGCACCAAAAATATAGTGGACATCCGCAACTACGGTTTGGCGGGTGCTATCCAGATCGCTGCCCGTGATGGTGACGCCATCGTCCGCCCCTACGAGGCTGCGATGAAACTGTGGCAGGCAGGCTTCTATGTACGCTTTGGTGGCGACACCCTGCAGTTTGGCCCAACTTTCAACACCCAGCCGCAGGAACTGGATCGCCTGTTCGACGCGGTCGGGGAAACCCTGAACCTGATCGACTGATCTTACCGATTTTGATGTAGGGCGCGTGAAGTGATCACGCGCCTGCCTCGACCTTCTTTATCTGGAGTTTTGCATGAGCATTGTTCAGCACCTGATTCACGGCGAGTTGGTAACCAAAGGTGAGCGCACCGCCGATGTGTTCAACCCGTCCACCGGCCAGGCTGTTCGCAAGGTTGAATTGGCCAGCCGTGCTACCGTTCAGGAAGCCATCGATTCGGCCAAGGCTGCCTTCCCTGCCTGGCGCAATACCCCGCCGGCCAAGCGCGCCCAGGTGATGTTCCGCTTCAAGCAGCTGTTGGAGCAGAACGAAGCCAAGATTTCGCAGATGATCAGCGAAGAGCATGGCAAGACGATCGAAGACGCAGCAGGTGAGCTGAAGCGTGGTATCGAGAACGTCGAGTTCGCCTGCGCGGCACCTGAGGTGTTGAAGGGCGAGTACAGCCGCAACGTCGGCCCGAACATTGATGCCTGGTCCGATTTCCAGCCGCTGGGTGTGGTTGCGGGTATCACGCCGTTCAACTTCCCGGCCATGGTGCCGCTGTGGATGTACCCGTTGGCGATCGCCTGCGGTAACGCCTTCATCCTCAAACCGTCCGAGCGCGACCCAAGCTCGACCCTGTTCATTGCCCAACTGCTGCTGGAAGCCGGTTTGCCTAAAGGCATCCTCAACGTGGTACATGGCGACAAGGAAGCCGTGGACGCGCTGATCGAGGCGCCAGAAGTCAAAGCGCTGAGCTTCGTGGGCTCGACCCCGATTGCCGAGTACATCTATGCCGAAGGTACCAAGCGCGGCAAACGCGTGCAGGCTCTGGGTGGCGCCAAGAACCACGCGGTGCTGATGCCCGATGCTGACCTCGACAACGCCGTATCGGCCCTGATGGGAGCCGCCTACGGTTCGTGTGGCGAGCGTTGTATGGCCATTTCCGTGGCGGTGTGTGTAGGCGACCAGGTTGCCGATGCACTGATTGCCAAACTGGAACCGCAGATCAAGGCGCTCAAAATCGGTGCTGGCACCTCCTGTGGCCTGGACATGGGGCCGCTGGTGACTGCTGCTGCCCGTGACAAGGTTGTTGGCTACATTGATGAAGGCGTTGCCGCCGGTGCCAAGCTGGTTGTGGATGGCCGTGGGTTCCGCGTGGCAGGCAATGAAGATGGTTATTTCGTGGGTGGCACCCTGTTCGACAAGGTGACCCCAGAGATGCGTATCTATAAAGAAGAGATTTTCGGCCCCGTGCTGTGCGTGGTTCGGGTGAACAGCCTGGAGCAGGCCATGCAACTGATCAACGATCACGAGTATGGCAACGGTACGTGCATCTTCACGCGCGACGGTGAAGCGGCGCGCCTGTTCTGCGACGAGATTGAAGTGGGCATGGTTGGCGTCAACGTGCCGCTGCCGGTACCGGTGGCGTACCACAGCTTCGGTGGCTGGAAGCGCTCGCTGTTTGGTGACCTGCATGCCTATGGCCCGGATGGTGTGCGCTTCTATACCCGCCGCAAGGCAATCACTCAGCGTTGGCCGCAGCGTGCCAGCCATGAAGCGTCGCAGTTTGCGTTCCCTAGCCTTTAAGGCATGAGGCTGAGCGGGGAGGCCGGCAGGCCTCCCCGCTTTGTTTTTGAGGGAATGTTTCAGATTGTTGAAATTAACGGTTGACGCGCTTTCGAATCTCCTTATAATGCGCCCCACTTCCAGCGTAGCCGGAACGAAAAACTCCTTGTTAATCAACAGGTTGAGCGATTCGGTCGAAAGTGGAAGGTTGTAAAGAGGTGGTTGACAGCGTTTTCGAATGCTGTATGATTCGCCTCCCGCTACGAGAGATCGCAGCGAGTCAAGTGTTTGAAGCTAAACGAGTTTCTCGCAAAAAACTTCAAAATAAACGCTTGACAGGCAATGAGGAAAGCGTAGAATGCGCGCCTCGGTTGAGACGAAATGCTCTTAACCAAACGCTCTTTAACAAATTGAATCAAGCAATTCGTGTGGGTGCTTGTGAGTACGGACTGATAGTCAAAAAGATTATCAGCATCACAAGTGGCCATGCGAGAAATCACATAGTCATTTGAGATTGCTGAGCCAAGTTTAGGGTTTCTTAAAAGCCCAAGCAGTATTGAACTGAAGAGTTTGATCATGGCTCAGATTGAACGCTGGCGGCAGGCCTAACACATGCAAGTCGAGCGGATGACGGGAGCTTGCTCCTTGATTCAGCGGCGGACGGGTGAGTAATGCCTAGGAATCTGCCTGGTAGTGGGGGACAACGTTTCGAAAGGAACGCTAATACCGCATACGTCCTACGGGAGAAAGCAGGGGACCTTCGGGCCTTGCGCTATCAGATGAGCCTAGGTCGGATTAGCTAGTTGGTGGGGTAATGGCTCACCAAGGCGACGATCCGTAACTGGTCTGAGAGGATGATCAGTCACACTGGAACTGAGACACGGTCCAGACTCCTACGGGAGGCAGCAGTGGGGAATATTGGACAATGGGCGAAAGCCTGATCCAGCCATGCCGCGTGTGTGAAGAAGGTCTTCGGATTGTAAAGCACTTTAAGTTGGGAGGAAGGGCAGTAAGTTAATACCTTGCTGTTTTGACGTTACCGACAGAATAAGCACCGGCTAACTCTGTGCCAGCAGCCGCGGTAATACAGAGGGTGCAAGCGTTAATCGGAATTACTGGGCGTAAAGCGCGCGTAGGTGGTTTGTTAAGTTGGATGTGAAAGCCCCGGGCTCAACCTGGGAACTGCATCCAAAACTGGCAAGCTAGAGTACGGTAGAGGGTGGTGGAATTTCCTGTGTAGCGGTGAAATGCGTAGATATAGGAAGGAACACCAGTGGCGAAGGCGACCACCTGGACTGATACTGACACTGAGGTGCGAAAGCGTGGGGAGCAAACAGGATTAGATACCCTGGTAGTCCACGCCGTAAACGATGTCAACTAGCCGTTGGAATCCTTGAGATTTTAGTGGCGCAGCTAACGCATTAAGTTGACCGCCTGGGGAGTACGGCCGCAAGGTTAAAACTCAAATGAATTGACGGGGGCCCGCACAAGCGGTGGAGCATGTGGTTTAATTCGAAGCAACGCGAAGAACCTTACCAGGCCTTGACATGCAGAGAACTTTCCAGAGATGGATTGGTGCCTTCGGGAACTCTGACACAGGTGCTGCATGGCTGTCGTCAGCTCGTGTCGTGAGATGTTGGGTTAAGTCCCGTAACGAGCGCAACCCTTGTCCTTAGTTACCAGCACGTAATGGTGGGCACTCTAAGGAGACTGCCGGTGACAAACCGGAGGAAGGTGGGGATGACGTCAAGTCATCATGGCCCTTACGGCCTGGGCTACACACGTGCTACAATGGTCGGTACAGAGGGTTGCCAAGCCGCGAGGTGGAGCTAATCTCACAAAACCGATCGTAGTCCGGATCGCAGTCTGCAACTCGACTGCGTGAAGTCGGAATCGCTAGTAATCGCGAATCAGAATGTCGCGGTGAATACGTTCCCGGGCCTTGTACACACCGCCCGTCACACCATGGGAGTGGGTTGCACCAGAAGTAGCTAGTCTAACCTTCGGGAGGACGGTTACCACGGTGTGATTCATGACTGGGGTGAAGTCGTAACAAGGTAGCCGTAGGGGAACCTGCGGCTGGATCACCTCCTTAATCGACGACATCAGCCTGCTGATGAGCTCCCACACGAATTGCTTGATTCAGATGTAAAGACGATGCTGTAACGCAACCCTGTTATAGGTCTGTAGCTCAGTTGGTTAGAGCGCACCCCTGATAAGGGTGAGGTCGGCAGTTCAAATCTGCCCAGACCTACCATTACATGGTTCAGCCGTAAATACGGGGCCATAGCTCAGCTGGGAGAGCGCCTGCCTTGCACGCAGGAGGTCAGCGGTTCGATCCCGCTTGGCTCCACCACTTTTGCAGTACTTGATCAGAACTTAGAAATGAACATTCAGTTTGAATGTTGATTTCTGACTTTTGTCAGATCGTTCTTTAAAAATTCGGATATGTGATAGATATAGACTGAACACCAGTTTCACTGCTGGTGGATCAGGCTAAGGTAAAATTTGTGAGTTCTGCTCAGTAATGAGCGAAATGCGAATTTTCGGCGAATGTCGTCTTCACAGTATAACCAGATTGCTTGGGGTTATATGGTCAAGTGAAGAAGCGCATACGGTGGATGCCTTGGCAGTCAGAGGCGATGAAAGACGTGGTAGCCTGCGAAAAGCTTTGGGGAGTCGGCAAACAGACTGTGATCCAGAGATCTCTGAATGGGGGAACCCAGCCAGCATAAGCTGGTTATCTTGTACTGAATACATAGGTGCAAGAGGCGAACCAGGGGAACTGAAACATCTAAGTACCCTGAGGAAAAGAAATCAACCGAGATTCCCTTAGTAGTGGCGAGCGAACGGGGACCAGCCCTTAAGCTGGTTTGAGATTAGTGGAACGCTCTGGAAAGTGCGGCCATAGTGGGTGATAGCCCCGTACACGAAAATCTCTTGCCAGTGAAATCGAGTAGGACGGAGCACGAGAAACTTTGTCTGAACATGGGGGGACCATCCTCCAAGGCTAAATACTACTGACTGACCGATAGTGAACCAGTACCGTGAGGGAAAGGCGAAAAGAACCCCGGAGAGGGGAGTGAAATAGAACCTGAAACCGTATGCGTACAAGCAGTGGGAGCCTACTTTGTTAGGTGACTGCGTACCTTTTGTATAATGGGTCAGCGACTTATATTCAGTGGCGAGCTTAACCGAATAGGGGAGGCGTAGCGAAAGCGAGTCTTAATAGGGCGTTTAGTCGCTGGGTATAGACCCGAAACCGGGCGATCTATCCATGGGCAGGTTGAAGGTTAGGTAACACTGACTGGAGGACCGAACCGACTACCGTTGAAAAGTTAGCGGATGACCTGTGGATCGGAGTGAAAGGCTAATCAAGCTCGGAGATAGCTGGTTCTCCTCGAAAGCTATTTAGGTAGCGCCTCATGTATCACTGTAGGGGGTAGAGCACTGTTTCGGCTAGGGGGTCATCCCGACTTACCAAACCGATGCAAACTCCGAATACCTACAAGTGCCGAGCATGGGAGACACACGGCGGGTGCTAACGTCCGTCGTGAAAAGGGAAACAACCCAGACCGTCAGCTAAGGTCCCAAAGTCATGGTTAAGTGGGAAACGATGTGGGAAGGCTTAGACAGCTAGGAGGTTGGCTTAGAAGCAGCCACCCTTTAAAGAAAGCGTAATAGCTCACTAGTCGAGTCGGCCTGCGCGGAAGATGTAACGGGGCTCAAACCATGCACCGAAGCTACGGGTATCACCTCTGGTGATGCGGTAGAGGAGCGTTCTGTAAGCCTGTGAAGGTGAGTTGAGAAGCTTGCTGGAGGTATCAGAAGTGCGAATGCTGACATGAGTAACGACAATGCGAGTGAAAAACTCGCACGCCGAAAGACCAAGGTTTCCTGCGCAACGTTAATCGACGCAGGGTTAGTCGGTCCCTAAGGCGAGGCTGAAAAGCGTAGTCGATGGAAAACAGGTTAATATTCCTGTACTTCCAGTTATTGCGATGGAGGGACGGAGAAGGCTAGGCCAGCTTGGCGTTGGTTGTCCAAGTTTAAGGTGGTAGGCTGAGATCTTAGGCAAATCCGGGATCTCAAGGCCGAGAGCTGATGACGAGTTGCCTTTAGGCGACGAAGTGGTTGATGCCATGCTTCCAAGAAAAGCTCCTAAGCTTCAGATAACTGGGAACCGTACCCCAAACCGACACAGGTGGTTAGGTAGAGAATACCAAGGCGCTTGAGAGAACTCGGGTGAAGGAACTAGGCAAAATGGCACCGTAACTTCGGGAGAAGGTGCGCCGGTGAGGGTGAAGCACTTGCTGCGTAAGCCCACGCCGGTCGAAGATACCAGGCCGCTGCGACTGTTTATTAAAAACACAGCACTCTGCAAACACGAAAGTGGACGTATAGGGTGTGACGCCTGCCCGGTGCCGGAAGGTTAATTGATGGGGTTAGCGCAAGCGAAGCTCTTGATCGAAGCCCCGGTAAACGGCGGCCGTAACTATAACGGTCCTAAGGTAGCGAAATTCCTTGTCGGGTAAGTTCCGACCTGCACGAATGGCGTAACGATGGCGGCGCTGTCTCCACCCGAGACTCAGTGAAATTGAAATCGCTGTGAAGATGCAGTGTATCCGCGGCTAGACGGAAAGACCCCGTGAACCTTTACTATAGCTTTGCACTGGACTTTGAATTTGCTTGTGTAGGATAGGTGGGAGGCTTTGAAGTGGGGACGCCAGTTCTCATGGAGCCATCCTTGAAATACCACCCTGGCAACTTTGAGGTTCTAACTCAGGTCCGTTATCCGGATCGAGGACAGTGTATGGTGGGTAGTTTGACTGGGGCGGTCTCCTCCCAAAGAGTAACGGAGGAGTACGAAGGTGCGCTCAGACCGGTCGGAAATCGGTCGTAGAGTATAAAGGCAAAAGCGCGCTTGACTGCGAGACAAACACGTCGAGCAGGTACGAAAGTAGGTCTTAGTGATCCGGTGGTTCTGTATGGAAGGGCCATCGCTCAACGGATAAAAGGTACTCCGGGGATAACAGGCTGATACCGCCCAAGAGTTCATATCGACGGCGGTGTTTGGCACCTCGATGTCGGCTCATCACATCCTGGGGCTGAAGCCGGTCCCAAGGGTATGGCTGTTCGCCATTTAAAGTGGTACGCGAGCTGGGTTTAGAACGTCGTGAGACAGTTCGGTCCCTATCTGCCGTGGACGTTTGAGATTTGAGAGGGGCTGCTCCTAGTACGAGAGGACCGGAGTGGACGAACCTCTGGTGTTCCGGTTGTCACGCCAGTGGCATTGCCGGGTAGCTATGTTCGGAAGAGATAACCGCTGAAAGCATCTAAGCGGGAAACTTGCCTCAAGATGAGATCTCACTGGGATCTTGAATCCCCTAAAGGGCCGTCGAAGACTACGACGTTGATAGGTTGGGTGTGTAAGCGCTGTGAGGCGTTGAGCTAACCAATACTAATTGCCCGTGAGGCTTGACCATATAACACCCAAGCAATTTGCGCATGCCTCTGAACAAGAAGCGCCAAATTGTGGTGGTGAAGACGAAAGACCCGAAAGTTCGCAACATCACAAATCGCATATCCGAATTCGCTAGGCTGTCCAGTTGGACATTCTGGCAACAGAATTTCTTGACGACCATAGAGCATTGGAACCACCTGATCCCATCCCGAACTCAGCAGTGAAACGATGCATCGCCGATGGTAGTGTGGGGTTTCCCCATGTGAGAGTAGGTCATCGTCAAGATTCATTTCGCAAAACCCCTATCTGCGCGAGCAGGTAGGGGTTTTGTCTTTCCAGCGTTTGGCTTTAAGCATCTCCCACATTTCGAGCTGGAACACTAGAATAGTGCCGACGTACCTATTCAGAATCCCGATATGCCTGAAACCGAAGCCCTAGAGCAGTTGCCGCTGGATGAGCTGGTCGCCTGCCACGAGTGCGACCTGCTGATGCGCAAGCCTGCCTTGCAGCAAGACGAGAAAGCCCAATGCCCTCGCTGCGGCTATGAGCTGTACGCCCACCGGCACAATGTGGTCAATCGCAGCCTCGCCCTGGTGCTCACAGCGCTGCTGCTGTTTGTGCCGGCCAACTTCCTGCCGATCATGCAGCTGCATTTGCTTGGCCAGACTTCAGACGACACGGTCTGGAGCGGTGTGCTGGGCTTGTACAACTCTGAAATGCGCGGCGTCGCCGTCGTGGTGTTTCTGTGCAGCATGGCTATTCCCTTCATGAAGCTGCTTTGCCAGTTGACGGTGCTGCTGAGCATTCGTCTGAATGTAGGCCGCAGCTACGGCCTGCTGTTCTACCGCATCTATCACCACCTGCGTGACTGGGGCATGCTCGAGGTCTATTTCATGGGTGTGTTGGTAGCGATCGTCAAATTGGTGGATCTAGCCGAATTAACAGTCGGTTTAGGGCTTTTCTGTTTCATCAGCCTGCTGCTGGTACAGGTATGGTTGGAAGTGGTGATGTCTCCACACCAGATCTGGAGTGCGCTGTCGGGGGAGGATATCCATGCGGGCGATTGATGCAGGAATTGTGGTCTGCAACGAGTGCCATGAGCTTAACCGGCAAGAAGCAGGGAGCCGCTCGCAAACTTGTACGCGCTGCGGTGCCCTTGTGCATGCGCGCCGTCCGAACAGTATCGTACGAACCTGGGCCTTGCTGATTGCCGCAACGATTTTGTACATCCCGGCCAACGTGTTGCCGATCATGACGGTCAGCACGCTGGGGCAGGGGAGCCCAGATACGATCATGTCTGGCGTCATCACGCTGCTCAAGCACGGGATGGTGCCTATCGCGGCTGTGGTGTTCATTGCCAGTATTCTGGTGCCTACCTTCAAGCTGGTAGGCATTGGCCTGCTCTTGTATTCGGTTCAGCGCCACCAGCCGCTGTCTGCGCGCCAACGCATATTGATGTACCGCTTCATCGAGTTCATAGGTCGCTGGTCCATGCTGGACATCTTCGTCATCGCCATCCTGGTGGCCGTGGTGAATTTTGGCCGCATAGCCAGTGTCGAAGCCAACTTGGGCGCTGTCGCCTTCGCTACTGTGGTGATCCTCACGATGCTTGCTGCTTTAACTTTCGATCCCCGACTGATTTGGGATAACACGGAGTCGGATGACGACCATGAGTGACATGCCAACGGCCAAAACCCGGCCAGCCTCCAACTGGTCGGCCATCTGGATCCTGCCACTGATCGCCTTGATGATTGGTGGTTGGTTGGCATGGCAGGCCTATCGTGATGCGGGAGTGGAAATCGAAGTGCGCTTCGAAAGCGGCGAAGGCATCGTCGCCAACAAGACTGAGGTCATTTACAAAGGCATGCCGGTCGGCAAGGTGAAGAGCCTGGTGCTCGATGCCAAGGGTGAAAACCAGGGTGTTATCGCTACCATCGAGATGAACAAGGCTGCGGAGCCTCACCTTACCAAGGGCACGCGTTTCTGGTTGGTGAAGCCAAGTGTCAGCCTGGCAGGTATTACTGGCCTGGAGACGCTCGTCTCCGGCAACTATATCGCGGTCAGCCCAGGTGAAGGCGAGCTGACCAAACGCTTCACGGCACTTAAAGTGGCGCCGCCGCTCTCTGACAGTGAGCCGGGTTTGCACCTGACGCTCAAGGCGGAGCGCCTGGGCTCCCTCAACCGTGACAGCCCTGTGTTCTACAAGCAGATTCAGGTTGGCCGAGTAAAAAGCTATCGGCTTTCCGATGACCAAAGCACCGTAGAAGTGAAGGTGTTCATCGAACCCGCCTATGCCAGCCTGGTGCGCAAGCACACGCGTTTCTGGAATGCCAGCGGCATCAGCATCGACGCGGACTTGTCGGGCGTAAAAGTACGCAGTGAATCGCTCTCCAGCATCGTTGCCGGCGGTATTGCCTTCGCCACTCCGGAATACCGCAAGGACAGCCCGCCCACGGACCCGAACCTACCGTTCCGCCTGTATGAAGACTTCGACGCTGCCCAGGCTGGCATTCGGGTGAAAGTGAAGCTGAGCGATTACGAGGGCCTGCAGGCGGGACGAACACCCGTCATGTACAAGGGCATTCAGGTCGGCTCGCTAAAGACTCTGAAGATGGAAGACAACCTCTCCAGCGCCATGGCCGAACTGACGCTGGACCCGCTGACCGAAGACTATCTGGTCGACGGCACGCAGTTCTGGGTGGTCAAGCCGTCTATCTCCCTGGCCGGTATCACGGGCCTGGAAGCGTTGGTGAAGGGTAACTACATCGCCATCCGCCCAGGTGAAAAGGGTGCAATGCCGCAGCGTGAGTTCGAAGCGCGAGCCAAGGCGCCACCGCTGGACCTGAAGGCACCTGGCCTGCACCTGGTTTTGTTCGCTGACACCTTGGGTTCGCTGGAAGTCGGCAGCCCGGTCATGTATCGCCAGGTCAAGGTGGGTAGCGTGCAGAGCTACCAGTTTGCTCGCAACAGCAAGCGCATCCTGATTGGTGTGCATATCGAGAAAGAGTACGAGAACCTGGTGAACGGCTCGTCGCGGTTCTGGAATGTCAGCGGCATCACCCTTACTGGTGGGCTCTCTGGTATCAAGATCAAGAGCGAGTCGCTGCAGACGCTCATGGCCGGCGGTATCGCCTTCGACACGCCAACCCCGAATGTGGCATTGAAGCGCCACATCCCGCGTTTCCGCCTGCTGGAAAGCCAGGACGCCGTAAACCGTTCCGGCACGCTCGTGACCATTCGCGTGGAGCGTGCTGATGGGTTGAAACCCGGTACGCCCATTCGCTTCCGTGGGCTGGATGTGGGCAGTGTCGAAAGCGTCGACCTCACCAGTGACCTTCAGGCGGTGTTGCTGCGTGCGCGTATCACTGAAGCCGCAGACCGTATCGCGCGGGTAGGCACTCAGTTCTGGGTGGTCAAGCCAGCACTTGGCCTGGTGCGAACCGAAAACCTCGATACCTTGATTGGTGGTCAGTACCTGGAAGTGCAGCCTGCTGTCAAAGACAAAGGCCCGCAGCGCGATTTCATCGCTTTGGCGGGTGCGCCAGAGGAAACAGGCCAGGAAGTCGGGTTGCCGCTCACCCTCAGTGCTCCCCGGCGTGGCTCTATCAAGCCCGGAGTGCCGGTAACGTATCGTGAGGTCGCTGTAGGCAAGGTTACAGGCTATGAGTTGGGCCAAAGCGCCGATCGGGTGTTGATCCACATCCTGATCGAGCCACGTTATGCAGCTTTGGTGCGCAGCGGTAGCCGCTTCTGGAACAGCAGCGGTTTCGGTTTTGACTGGGGCTTGTTCAAAGGCGCGACGGTGCGTACCGAGTCGCTGGAAACCCTCATCGACGGTGGTATCGCGTTCGCTACGCCTGATGGCGAGCAGATGGGTAACCCGGCGCGGCCACAGCAGACGTTTGCCTTGTTCGACAAGGCAGAAGATGACTGGCTGCAATGGGCGCCGAAGATTCAAATCGCCAAGTGATACAAGGCTGGGCGGGCCGCCAAGCGCGGCCCCGCCCTATCAAGCTTGATTGCCTCATCAAATCGCGGGCAATAAAAAACCGACCCTAGGGTCGGTTTTTCGACAAGAACGTCGCTTAGGCAGCTGCAGCTTCTTTCAGCGCCTTGATGTGGCCATTCAGACGGCCTTTGTGGCGAGCAGCTTTGTTCTTGTGGATGATACCTTTGTCGGCCATACGGTCGATTACTGGTACAGCCAGAACGTAAGCGGCTTGCGCTTTGTCGGCGTCTTTTGCGTCAATGGCTTTAACTACATTCTTGATGTAGGTGCGGACCATGGAACGCAGGCTGGCGTTGTGGCTGCGACGCTTCTCAGCCTGTTTTGCACGTTTCTTGGCGGAAGGTGTGTTGGCCACCGTCGAGCTCCTCGAAAGACTTTAGGTAAATAGCAAACAAAATAGGCCGCGAATCATGCCGATCACTCGACCGGTTGTCAAGGCCACCTGCAGGGTTCCGCCGAGCGGTGCACCAACAGGACGGAAATATTCCTTTCTGCTGCGCGACCTGTAAACTCGGGAATTTTTGGCTCCCCTGCGAAGGCGCGGGAGTATCGCACATTCAGACGCTGTCTGGCAGCGTCCTCTGCCCTTGGCGTGAATCTTTTCGATGAACCTGCTCAAATCCCTGGCTGCAGTCAGCTCCATCACCATGATTTCCCGGGTGTTGGGCTTCGTGCGCGATACCATCCTGGCCCGCGTGTTCGGTGCCGGCATCGCCACCGACGCCTTTTTCATCGCCTTCAAACTGCCCAACCTGCTGCGGCGGATATTTGCCGAAGGAGCGTTTTCCCAAGCCTTCGTGCCGATTCTTGCCGAATACAAGACCCAGCAGGGGGAGGAGGCCACACGTACGTTCATTGCCTATGTAAGCGGGCTGCTCACGCTTGTGCTGGCGGTGGTCACGGCAGTTGGCATTCTCGCCGCACCCTGGGTGGTCTGGGCGACCGCGCCTGGCTTTGTCGACAGCACTGAAAAGTACGAGCTGACCACGGCCCTGCTGCGGGTGACCTTTCCTTATATATTGCTGATCTCGCTGTCGTCCCTGGCTGGTGCCATCCTCAATACCTGGAACCGCTTCTCGGTCCCGGCCTTCACGCCAACCCTCCTGAACGTGGCAATGATCGCCTTCGCCGTGCTGCTCACGCCGTACTTCGACCCGCCGATCATGGCGCTGGCCTGGGGCGTGCTGGCCGGTGGCCTGGCCCAGTTGCTCTACCAACTGCCGGCCCTGAAGAAAATCGGCATGCTCGTGCTGCCGCGCCTTAACCTCAAGGATGCCGGTGTATGGCGCGTGCTCAAGCAAATGCTGCCAGCCATCCTGGGCGTATCGGTCAGCCAGATTTCCCTGATCATCAACACCATCTTCGCCTCGTTCCTGGTGGCCGGTTCGGTGTCGTGGATGTATTACGCCGATCGCCTCATGGAGCTGCCATCCGGGGTGCTGGGCGTGGCCTTGGGCACCATCCTGCTACCAACCCTGGCCAAGACCTATGCCAACAAGGACCGCGAAGAGTACTCGCGGATCATGGACTGGGGCCTGCGCCTGTGCTTTTTGCTGGTGCTGCCGTGCACCCTGGCACTGGCAATCCTCGCTGAGCCTTTGACCGTGGCGCTGTTTCAGTACGGCAAGTTCACCGCATTCGATGCCGCCATGACCCAGCGTGCGCTCATCGCCTACTCGGTTGGCCTGCTGGCGATCATTCTGGTCAAGGTACTGGCACCGGGCTTCTATGCGCAGCAGAATATCCGTACGCCGGTGAAGATCGCGATTTTTACCCTGGTTTGCACCCAGCTGTTCAACCTGGCGCTGATTGGGCCGCTGCAGCACGCCGGCCTGGCCCTGGCCATCAGCCTGGGCGCTTGCCTGAACGCCGGCCTGCTGTTCTGGAAGCTGCGCAGCCAGCAGTTGTTCCAGCCGCAGCCAGGGTGGGCGATGTTCCTGCTGAAGCTGGTGCTGGCGGTGGCCCTGATGTCGGCAGTGCTGCTGGTGGGCATGCATTACCTGCCCGCCTGGGAGCAAGGCAACATGCTTGAGCGCTTTTTGCGCCTGGGCGCGCTGATCGTGGCCGGTGTGGTGACCTATTTCGGTTGCCTGTTCGTGTGCGGCTTCAGGCCCCGGCACTTCGCCCGCAAAGCCCTGCACTAAGGTAAACAAGGGTCAGACGTCGGTTTTTTGCATTCCACGCCACACCCAGGCGCTGTTGCCTGTCACCAGCGCCCGGGTGTGGTTATAATCGGCCACTTTATGAGCAAGAAGCGCGTTATGCAGCTGGTTCGAGGTCTTCACAACCTGCGCCCCGAGCACCGGGGCTGTGTCGCCACCATTGGCAACTTCGACGGGGTTCACCGTGGCCACCAGGCAATCCTGGCGCGCCTGCGTGAGCGCGGCCAGGAGCTGGGCCTGCCAACTTGCGTGGTGATCTTCGAGCCACAGCCGCGCGAGTACTTCGCGCCCGACACCGCGCCCGCCCGTCTGGCCCGCCTGCGTGACAAGGTAGAGCTGCTGGCCGCGGAGGGCATCGACCGTGTGCTCTGCCTGGCCTTCAACCAGCGCTTCAGCGCGCTCAGTGCCGACGAATTCGTCAAAGCGATCCTGGTCGACGGCCTGGGCGTGCGCCACCTTGAAGTGGGGGATGACTTCCGCTTCGGTTGCCACCGTACCGGCGATTTCAGCTTCCTGGTCGAAGCCGGCAAGCAGTATGGCTTCACTGTCGAGGCCGCCAACACCGTGATCCAGGACGGCCTGCGGGTCAGCAGCACTGAAGTGCGCAAGGCCCTGAGCGAAGGCAACTTCGAACTGGCCGAACACCTGCTTGGCCGCCCTTACAGCATCACTGGCCGCGTGCTGCATGGCCAGAAGCTGGCCCGCCAGCTTGGTACGCCTACCGCCAACATCCAGCTCAAGCGCCGCCGCGTGCCGCTGTCCGGGGTCTACCTGGCCAGCATCGAAATCGACGGCAAGGCCTGGCCGGGTGTCGGCAACATTGGGGTACGACCAACGGTGGCCGGTGACGGCCGCCCGCACCTCGAGATTCATCTACTGGATTATGCCGGCGATCTGTATGGCCGGCGCCTGACGGTGGAGTTCCACCACAAGCTGCGTGAAGAGCAGCGATTCGCCTCCCTGGAGGCGCTGAAGTCGGCGATCGATGCGGATATCGCCGCCGCACGTGCACATTGGCACGCTCAACCGTTAACGAAGAGCCTGAAATGACCGACTACAAAGCCACGCTTAACCTTCCGGACACCGCCTTCCCGATGAAGGCCGGCCTGCCTCAGCGCGAACCGCAGATTCTGCAGCGCTGGGACAGCATTGGCCTGTACCAGAAGCTGCGCGAAATTGGCAAGGACCGTCCGAAGTTCGTCCTGCACGACGGCCCGCCCTATGCCAACGGCAAGATCCACATCGGTCATGCGCTGAACAAGATCCTCAAGGACATGATCGTCCGCTCCAAGACCCTGTCGGGCTTCGACGCGCCGTACGTGCCGGGCTGGGACTGCCACGGCCTGCCGATCGAGCACAAGGTCGAGGTCACCCACGGCAAGCACCTGTCTGCCGACCGCACCCGTGAGCTGTGCCGCGAGTATGCTGCCGAGCAGATCGAAGGCCAGAAAGCCGAGTTCATTCGCCTGGGTGTGCTGGGTGACTGGGACAACCCCTACAAGACCATGAACTTCGCCAACGAGGCCGGTGAAATCCGCGCCCTGGCCGAAATGGTCAAGCAAGGCTTCGTGTTCAAGGGCCTCAAGCCTGTGAACTGGTGCTTCGATTGCGGTTCGGCACTGGCCGAAGCCGAGGTCGAATACGCCGACAAGAAATCCCAGACCATCGACGTGGCCTTCCCGGTTGCCGATGAGGCCAAGCTGGCTGCCGCCTTCGGCCTGCCGTCGCTGGCCAAGCCTGCCGCCATCGTGATCTGGACCACCACCCCGTGGACCATCCCGGCCAACCAGGCGCTGAACATCCACCCGGAGTTCAAATACGCCCTGGTCGATACCGGCGAGCGCCTGCTGGTGCTGGCCGAAGAGTTGGTCGAGTCGTGCCTCAAGCGCTACAACCTCGAAGGCTCGGTCATCGCCACCGCCCAGGGTTCTGCCCTGGAGCTGGTCAACTTCCGTCACCCGTTCTACGACCGCCTGTCGCCGATCTACCTGGCTGACTACGTCGAACTGGGCGCCGGTACCGGCGTGGTCCACTCCGCGCCTGCGTATGGTGAAGACGACTTCGTCACCTGCAAGCGTTACGGCATGGTAAACGACGACATCCTCACGCCGGTTCAGAGCAACGGCGTGTACGTTGAGTCGCTGGAGTTCTTTGGCGGCCAGTTCATCTGGAAGGCCAATCCGGCCATCGTCGAAAAACTGAGCGAAGTCGGTGCGCTGATGCACACCGAAACCATCAGCCACAGCTACATGCACTGCTGGCGCCACAAGACCCCGCTGATCTACCGCGCCACCGCGCAGTGGTTCGTGGGCATGGACAAGCAGCCCTCCACCGGCGAGCCGCTGCGTGAGCGCGCGCTCAAGGCCATCGAAGACACCAAGTTCGTCCCGGCCTGGGGCCAGGCGCGGCTGCATTCGATGATCGCCAACCGCCCGGACTGGTGCATCTCGCGTCAACGCAACTGGGGCGTGCCGATTCCGTTCTTCCTGCACAAGCAAACCGGCGAGCTGCACCCGCGCACCGTCGAGCTGATGGAAGCAGTGGCCAAGCGCGTCGAACAGGAAGGCATCGAAGCCTGGTTCAAGCTGGACGCCGCCGAACTGCTCGGTGACGAAGCCGGCCAGTACGACAAGATCGCCGACACCCTGGACGTTTGGTTCGACTCCGGTACCACCCACTGGCACGTGCTGCGCGGCTCCCACGACATTGGCCACGCCACCGGCCCGCGCGCCGACCTGTACCTGGAAGGTTCCGACCAGCACCGCGGCTGGTTCCACTCGTCCCTGCTGACCGGTTGCGCCATCGACAACCACGCGCCTTACCGCGAGCTGCTGACCCACGGCTTCACCGTGGACGAAAACGGCCGCAAGATGTCCAAGTCGCTGGGCAACACCATCGAGCCGGAAAAGGTCAACAACACGCTGGGCGCCGACATCCTGCGTCTGTGGGTTTCGGCCACCGACTATTCCGGTGAAATGGCGGTTTCCGAGCAGATCCTGCAGCGCAGCGCCGACGCCTACCGCCGTATCCGCAACACCGCGCGCTTCCTGCTCTCCAACCTGTCTGGCTTCGACCCGGCCCGTGACCTGCTGAAGCCGGAAGAAATGATCGCCCTGGACCGCTGGGCCGTGGACCGCACCCTGCTGCTGCAGCGCGAGCTGGAAGAGCACTACGGTGAGTACCGCTTCTGGAACGTCTACTCGAAGATCCACAACTTCTGCGTGCAGGAGCTGGGTGGCTTCTACCTCGACATCATCAAGGACCGCCAGTACACCACCGGCGCCAACAGTGTCGCCCGCCGTTCGTGCCAGACCGCGCTGTACCACATCAGCGAGGCGCTGGTGCGTTGGATCGCACCGATCCTGGCCTTCACCGCCGACGAAATCTGGCAATACCTGCCGGGCGAGCGCAACGAGTCGGTCATGCTCAACGGCTGGTATGAAGGCCTGAGCGAGCTGCCGGAAGGCACCGAGCTGGACCGCGCCTACTGGGACCGCGTCATGGCCGTGAAGGCCGCGGTCAACAAGGAGCTGGAGAACCAGCGTACTGCCAAGGTCATCGGCGGCAACCTGCAGGCTGAAGTCACCCTGTTCGCCGAAGAAGGCCTGAGTGCCGACCTGGCCAAGCTGGGCGATGAACTGCGCTTTGTGCTGATTACCTCTGCTGCCAGCGTTGTGCCGTTTGCACAGGCGCCGGCTGAAGCGGTGGCCACCGAAGTCGAAGGCCTGAAGCTGCAAGTGGTCAAGTCTGGCCACGCCAAGTGCGGCCGTTGCTGGCACTTCCGCGCTGACGTCGGCAGCCATGCCGAGCACCCGGAAATCTGCAGCCGCTGCGTGGACAACCTGAGTGGCAAAGGCGAGGTGCGCCACTATGCCTAACCCTTCGGTAGGGCGCTTCGGGCGCCTTCCATGGTTGTGGCTCAGCCTGGTGGTCCTGGTCCTGGACCAGGCCACCAAGTTGTACTTCAACAACGCGCTCACCATGTACCAGCAGATTGTGGTCATCCCTGACTACTTCAGCTGGACCCTGGCGTACAACACCGGCGCGGCGTTCAGCTTCCTGGCTGACAGCTCCGGCTGGCAGCGCTGGCTGTTTGCCCTGATCGCCGTGGTGGTCAGTGCTGTGCTGGTGGTGTGGCTCAAGCGCTTGGGGCGCAATGAAACCTGGCTGGCCGTGGCGCTGGCGCTGGTGCTGGGCGGGGCGATCGGCAACCTGTACGACCGCGTCGTGCTGGGCCATGTGGTCGATTTCATCCTGGTGCACTGGAAGAACACCCACTACTTCCCGGCCTTCAACCTGGCCGACAGTGCCATCACCGTTGGTGCGGTGATGCTGGCGCTGGACATGTTCAAAAGCAAGAAGACCGAGGAACCGGCCCATGACTGACACCCGTATCGGCCAGAACACCGAAGTCACCCTGCACTTCGCGCTGCACCTGGAAAACGGCGATACCGTCGACAGCACCTTTGACAAGGCCCCGGCCACCTTCAAGGTCGGTGATGGCAACCTGCTGCCTGGCTTCGAAGCCGCGCTGTTCGGCTTCAAGGCCGGCGACAAGCGCACTGTGGTGGTCGAGCCGGAGAATGCCTTTGGCCAGCCCAACCCGCAGAACGTGCAAGTGATGCCGCGCGCCAACTTCGAGGGCATGGAGCTGTCCGAAGGGCTGCTGATCATCTTCAACGACGCCGCCAACACCGAGTTGCCGGGCGTGGTCAAAGCGTTCGACGATGACCAGGTGACCATCGACTTCAATCACCCACTGGCTGGCAAGACCCTGACCTTCGAGGTGGATATCCTCGAGGTCAAGGCCCTGTAAGCCTGGAGCCGAGCATGCAAATCAAACTCGCCAACCCTCGCGGCTTTTGCGCGGGGGTCGACCGGGCGATCGAGATCGTCAACCGTGCGCTGGAAGTCTTCGGCCCGCCGATCTATGTGCGCCATGAAGTGGTGCACAACAAGTTCGTGGTGGAAGACCTGCGCAACCGTGGCGCCATCTTCGTTGAAGAGCTGGACCAGGTGCCGGACGACGTCATCGTCATCTTCAGCGCCCATGGCGTTTCCCAGGCGGTGCGCCAGGAAGCTGCCGGCCGTGGCCTGAAGGTGTTCGACGCCACTTGCCCACTGGTTACCAAGGTGCACATCGAAGTGGCCAAGTACAGCCGCGACGGCCGTGAAACCATTCTGATCGGCCACGAAGGGCACCCGGAAGTCGAAGGCACCATGGGCCAGTACGACGCCAGCAACGGCGGCGCCATCTACCTCGTCGAGGACGAAGAAGATGTGGCCAAGCTGCAGGTGCGCGACCCGGATCACCTGGCCTTCGTCACCCAGACCACCTTGTCGATGGACGACACCAGCCGCGTCATCGACGCCCTGCGCTCGCGTTTTCCGAACATCGGTGGCCCGCGCAAGGACGACATCTGCTACGCCACGCAAAACCGCCAGGACGCGGTCAAGCAACTGGCCGGTGAATGCGACGTGGTGCTGGTGGTGGGCAGCCCGAACAGTTCCAACTCCAACCGCCTGCGCGAGTTGGCCGAGCGCATGGGTACGCCGGCGTACCTGATCGACGGTGCCGAGGACATGCAACGCGGCTGGTTCGACAAGGCTGAGCGTATTGGCATTACTGCGGGTGCTTCGGCGCCTGAGGTGCTGGTGCGTGGGGTGATCGACCAGCTCAAGGCCTGGGGCGCGACGGGCGCCGAAGAGCTGGATGGCCGGCCGGAGAACATTACGTTCTCGATGCCTAAAGAGCTGCGGGTTCGTTCGCTGATCTGATCATGGGCCTGCGCACAGAGGATGTTTAGGTTCATCTGTGCGCAGGTCGACTCTGCCGCTGCTTGCCAGCACTAGCTGATACTGGCTGACAACTGCCGTGGGTTTGCAAACTTCCAGCCGTCCGGCTCGAAAATTGTTAGTTGCCCCCAACGGTATGCCCTGAGCACTGAATTTGACTTGGTTTCCCATATTGCTGTCTATGCGTTGAGCACGCGAAAGACGGTGTTCACGTAGCAGTTGCCTGTTATTTTCCAGTACTACCCGCCAGCCTTTACCCCAATCATCTTCCACCGATTGCACCAGGACCGCTTGGCCCTGAAGCATCGCATGGCTCCTTGCGCTGCGCAGCGATTGCGCGAGGTCCCGGGCCGTTGCGGTCCTGTGCAAGTCATCACTCCATTTGCTGTAGGCCGGCATGCCAAGTTGTGTCAGCAGCGCGGCCATCGCCAAGCCAAACATCATTTGTATCAGTGTTACGCCACGTTGCTTCACCGTGCATTCCTCCCTGGAAGTGCTTGGCTTTAGCTTCACGGTCAACGGACAAGAGGTCCAGTCGACCAAGCGCAGGGCTATTGCGGGAAATGTCGCAGGAGGTGCAGGGATGCACAAAAAACAGCGGGGCATGACGCTTTTGGAAGTGTTGTTGGCAGTGGTAGTGCTGGCGGTGGGTTCAATGACTGCAGCGGCGTTGCAACTCAAGGCATTGCAGGCCACGGAAGCTGCTCGTCGCGATGGCCAGTCAGCCATGGAGGCGCACAGCGAGCATGAGCGGCGTCAGCAATGAGCAGCAACCAGCGCGGTTTCGGGCTGCTGGAAGTGACACTGGCATTGGCCATCGGATTGATGATTCTGGCGGCGGCCAGCCAGCTTTTTGCTTCTGCCCATCAGAGCTGGCGCCTGCAAGGTGCCGCGCTTCGCATGCAGAATGATGCGCGGTTGGCATTGCTTCGCATGGCTCAGGATGTGCGCATGGCGGGCATGTTTGGCTGCTTGCGTCCCAAACCCGGCGAGTTCGAGGCAGAAGCGGCTCGTAAAGCCTTCGCCAATCCGCTGCAAATTGAAGCGGGCAGGCTGAACCTGGTAGTGGCTGAATTAACAGGGTACGCCGGTAAACCGGACTGGATCTTGTGGACCGACTGTTTCAGTGATGCTCGGATATGTAATGGGAAGGATGACGCGTGTGTAGCGCACAGCGACCAAGCGCTGAATTATGGCATCAGCCGCCATGCTTACTTTCTTCAAGGCACTGAACTCAAGTTCAGCCGCAACGCGAACACTCAACCACTCATCGAAAATGTTCGCGAATTCCGCCTGGAGCTCGCCGGCAATCGGCTGGACATAACTCTGCGCCTGTTCGACCCCGGCCTGAATATTGAGCAACACCATGCTCTAAGCGTTGCATTGCGCAACCCGGTAACCCAGCCATGAAGCGGCAGCGAGGCGTGGTCCTCTTGCTGGCGCTGGGCCTGAGCTTGCTGCTGGCATTGTTGGCGGCTTCAGCCCTGCGCGATGCCATGATGGAAATGCGTCTGACCGGTTACATGGAGGCTGGCCTTAAGGCATTCAAGCAAGCGGAAGACACGCTGAAAGCCGGTTTCAACCAACTGAAGCTCAACCCACCAGCGCCGTGCAATGCCTGCCCACCACCCGCGCGGCCGCACGATCTGGAAGGTGAGTGGCAAACCACCGACGACGGCTACTACCACCTGCAAAACCTTGGCGTAACCAAACGCGCCGTTCACTGGCCCGCCGGTGAACCCGTCACCCTCTATCGGGTAACCGCCGTTAGCAAGCAACCCGAGACCAGGCAGGTACTGGAAGCCGTCTACGCCGCCCCCACCGCTCTGCCACAAGCCCTGCAACGCATCCTGTGGCGACAAAGACTGAGAGAAAACTGACATGCAGCAAGGTATGAGCCTGATTGAGTTGTTGATTGTCGTGGCGCTCATCGGCATTCTGGCAGCCATTGCCTACCCCAGTTACAGCGACCAGCTCCGGCGAGCCGCACGCAGCGAAGTGGTTGGCCTGCTGCATGACGCCGCCCTGCGCCTGGAGCGCCACCGTGTGCGCACCGGTCAGTATGCCGAGGGCGACCCTCAGTTGCCTGCCTCAAATCGCTACTACCGCCTGGTGGCCCAACGCGGCAGCGACACCTTCACGCTGCTGGCCCGGCGCTTGCCAAATGGCCTGATGGCCGATGACCGCTGTGGCGACTTCCAGCTTGACCAGGCCGGTGTGCAGAGCAACCCGGGTGCCGTTGACGCCACCGAACGCTGTTGGGGGAGCTGAGGGTTGAATGATTGACTTCAGGTGTTGGATCGACAGATGAGCAAGCAAGTAGTGGTGGTCGGCGGCGGGGTGATCGGCCTGCTGACGGCGTTCAACCTGGCGGCGAAGGTCGGGCAGGTGGTGGTGTGCGACCAGGGCGAAGTGGGCCGCGAGTCGTCCTGGGCGGGTGGGGGCATCGTTTCGCCCCTGTATCCGTGGCGCTACAGCCCCGCAGTCACGGCGCTGGCGCACTGGTCGCAGGACTTTTATCCACAACTGGGCGAACGCCTGCACGCCAGCACCGGCCTCGACCCCGAAGTGCACACTACCGGCTTGTACTGGCTCGACCTGGACGATGAAGCCGCAGCGCTGGCCTGGGCCGAACGTAACCAACGCCCATTGAGCGCGGTGGACATTTCTGCAGTCTACGACGATGTGCCGGTGCTGGGCGCAGGCTACAAGCGCGCCATCTATATGGCCGGCGTGGCGAACGTGCGCAACCCGCGGCTGGTGAAAGCGCTCAAGGCTGCGCTGCTGGCGATGCCCAATGTCACCTTGCGCGAGCACTGCCAGATCACCGGCTTCGTCCACTCAGGCGGGCGTGTGACCGGTGTGCAGACGGCTGACGGCGAACTGCAGGCCGATGACGTGGTTCTGAGCGCCGGAGCCTGGAGTGGCGACTTGTTGCGCACGCTGGGCCTTGAACTGCCGGTGGAGCCGGTAAAAGGCCAGATGATCCTGTTCAAATGCGCCGAAGACTTCCTGCCGAGTATGGTGCTGGCCAAGGGGCGTTATGCCATCCCGCGGCGTGACGGGCATATTCTGGTGGGCAGTACGCTGGAGCATGCGGGCTATGACAAAACCCCGACTGACGATGCACTGGAAAGCTTGAAGGCCTCGGCCATTGAGTTGTTGCCCGCGCTGAAGGACGCTCCGGTGGTGGCACATTGGGCGGGTTTGCGGCCGGGGTCGCCGGAGGGCATTCCTTATATCGGGCCGGTGCCGGGGCATGATGGGTTGTGGCTGAATTGCGGGCATTACCGTAATGGGCTGGTGCTGGCGCCGGCTTCGTGCCAGTTGTTTACCGATTTGATGACCGGGGCGCAGCCGATCATTGATCCGGCGCTGTATGCGCCGGCCGGGCGGTTGGGCTGATGGCCCATCGCGGATAAATCCGCTCCTACACGACCCTCTGTAGGAGCGGATTTATCCGCGATGAGGCCGTCAAAACCAACAAAAAATTCAGCCCTTGACCGGCACCTGCAAATGCCTGCTCGGATAATGCTGCTCATACACCTTGCAAACCCGCAGCACCTGCTCGTCAGCAAACCGCCCCGCAACCACCTGCAACCCCACCGGCAACCCTTCACGGGTAAACCCGCAAGGTACCGACGCCGCCGGCTGCTGGGTCAGGTTGAACGGGTAACTGAACGGCGTCCACTCCATCCAGCGCTCCATGCCCGACCCGGGTGGCACCTCATGCCCCGCCTCGAAGGCCACCAGCGGCAGCATCGGAGACACCAGCACGTCGTACTGCTGATGGAAGGCATTCATCTTTGCGATCAAATCAGCCCGCGCCTCCAGCGCCTGGGTGTATTCGCTCAGGCTGATCCGCGCCCCCTGTTCGGCAATCCAGCGTAAACCCGGGTCTAGCAGTGCACGCTGTTCGTCGCTGAACGCGCTGGCCAGCCGCGCAGCACCGGCAAACCACAAGGTGTTGAAGGTCCCCAGCGGGTCGCCGAACCCTGGGTCGACCTCTTCCACCTGTGCCCCCAGCCGCGCCAGGCGCTGTACTGCTTGCGCCGTCAGTGCCTGGATCTGCGGGTCTACCTGCACGTAGCCAAAGTCGGCGCTGTAGGCGATGCGCAAGCCGCTCAGGTCCTGCTGATCGCCCAGCCAGGGCGCCTGCCGAGCAGCCCCGGCCAGCCCGTCACGCGCATCTGGCCGGGCTACACAGTCGAGCATCAGCACCGCGTCGTCGACCGTGCGGGTCATCGGCCCAAGGTGTGATAGCACCGTCATTGCACTGGCCGGCCATTGAGGCACATAACCGAAGGTCGGTTTGATGCCGAACGTGCCGGTAAAGGCGCAGGGGATGCGGATCGAGCCACCGGCGTCACTGCCTTGATGCAGCACGCCCAGGTTCAGCGCGGCAGCCGCGGCAGCGCCGCCCGATGATCCACCGGCCGTGAGGCGCGTGTCCCAAGGGTTGCGGGTAATGCCGTAAAGCGGGTTGTCGGTCACACCCTTCCAGCCGAACTCCGGCGTGGTGGTCTTGCCCACCAGCACCGCGCCCGCATCACGCATGAATGCGGCAAACGGCGCGTCCACATTCCAAGGGCCCGCCGCCGAGGTGGTGCGCGAGCCTTTGCGGGTTGGCATGCCACGGGTCAGGGTCAAGTCCTTGATCGAGGCTGGCACGCCGTCCAGGCGGCCGCAGGGTTCGCCACGCTGCCAGCGCTGCTCGCTGGCGCGGGCGGCGGTGCGGGCACCTTCGCCGTCCACATGGCAGTAGGCATTTACCACCGGGTTGTGCTGGTCGATGCGCGCCAGTACATCGTCGATCACTTCAACCGGCGATAGCTGGTGGCGCTGGTACAGGTCGAGCAGTTCGACGGCGGTGAATTCGCCAATCGCGGTTTTACCGGTCATTTCAAAGGGCTCCCTGATTGGCGGCCTTGAACATGGCGCGCAGCAATACGTCGCAACCGTCGGCCAGGTCCTGTGGCGCTGCGTTTTCGATTTCGTTGTGGCTGATGCCACCTTCGCATGGCACGAAAATCATGCCCGCCGGGCCAAGCTCTGCCAGGAAGATCGCGTCATGCCCGGCACCGCTGACAATGTCCATGTGGCTCAGGCCCAGTTCGCGGGCGCCGCTGCGCACGGCATCCACGCACTGCTCGGCGAAGTACAAGGGCGGGAAGTCGGCAGTGGGTGTCAGTTCAAAGCTCAGGCCGTGTTTGGATGTAGTGGTTTCGATGGCTGCCCGCACTTCGGCGACCATTGCGTCAAGGTGGCCCGGGTCGAGGTGGCGCAGGTCGATGGTCATCTGCACCTGGCCGGGGATGACGTTGCGCGAGGCCGGGTGCACGTTGAGGCAGCCGACCGTGCCACAGGCGTGCGGCTGGTGGGCGTGGGCCACACGGTTGACCGCTGCCACCACATCGGCGGCGCCGACCAGTGCATCCTTGCGCAGGTGCATCGGGGTGGGGCCGGCGTGCGCTTCAACACCGGTCAGCACCAGGTCGAACCACTTTTGCCCCAGGCAACCCTGCACCACGCCAATGGTGGTGCGCTGGTCTTCCAGCACCGGGCCTTGTTCGATGTGCGCCTCGAAGTACGCCCCCACCGCATGCCCTGTGGGCACGCGCGGCCCGGCATAGCCAATGCGCGACAGCTCGGCGCCAACCGACAGGCCCTGGTCATCGACCTTGGCCAGTGTTTCCTCCAGGCCAAACTTGCCGGCAAACACGCCCGACCCCATCATGCACGGCGGGAAGCGCGAGCCTTCTTCGTTGGTCCACACCACCACTTCCAGTGGCGCTTCGGTGGTCAGGTTCAGGTCGTTGAGGGTGCGCAGCACTTCCAGCCCGGCCATCACGCCGTAGCAGCCGTCGAACTTGCCGCCGGTGGGTTGGGTGTCGATGTGGCTGCCGGTCATCACCGGTGCCAGCGCCGGGTTGCGCCCAGGGCGGCGGGCGAAGATGTTGCCGATGGCGTCGACGCTGACCGTGCAGCCGGCCTCTTCGCACCAGTGTACGAACAGGTCACGGGCCTGGCGGTCGAGGTCGGTCAGGGCCAGGCGGCACACGCCACCCTTGGCGGTGGCGCCGAGCCTGGCCAGGTCCATCAGCGACTGCCACAGGCGTTCGCGGCTGACCAGCGGCCCCTGGCCGAGCAAGTGCTGCGAGGGATCGATGCGGGTGTTCATGGGCATTCTCCTTTCAGGCACTCAGGGCCAGGTAGCGGTTCTTGATGCTTGGGTCTTCGCGGAACTGGGCGGCGCTGCCCTGGTAGGCGACGCGGCCTTGTTCCAGCACGTAGTGGCGGTCGGCGAGCGCGTCGCACACCATCAGGTTCTGTTCCACCAGCAAAATGGACAGGCCCTCGCCCTTGATCCGCCGCAGGATCTTCACCAGCTCGTCGACAATCACCGGTGCCAGGCCCTCGGTGGGTTCATCGAGAATCAGCAGCTTGGGGTCGTTGAGCAGGGCGCGGGCAATGGCCAGCATTTGCTGCTCGCCACCGGACAGTGCAAAGCCACCATTACGCCGCCGCTCCTTAAGGCGCGGGAACATGGCGTAAACGTCCTCCAGCTGCCAGCGGCTGCCCTTGCGCGCGGCGATCTTCAGGTTCTCTTCCACGCTGAGCTGGCGAAAGATGCCGCGATGCTCCGGCACCAGAGCAATGCCCTGCCGGGCGATGTCGAAGATTTCGCGGCCCACCAGCTGCTGGCCGTTGAAGGTGATCTGGCCCTGGCGCGGGCGCACGATGCCGAGGATGCTGCGCAAGGTGGTGGTCTTGCCGGCGCCATTGCGCCCCAGCAGGGTCACCAGTTCACCGCTGCCAACCTGCAGCGACACGCCTTCGAGCACGTGGCTTTTGTCGTAATAGGAGTGGATGGATTCGACGTTGAGCATCAGGCGGCCTCTCCAAGGTAGGCGGTGCGCACACGCTGGTCGTTGCGTACCTGTTCCGGGGTGCCTTCGACCAGGATCTGGCCGTGGCTCATCACGGTAATGCGCTGGCTGATCGACATGACGATGCTCATGTTGTGCTCGATCAGCAGCACGGTATGGTCGCGGCCCAGGTCGCTGATCAGCGCGGTCATCACCGGGATGTCGTCGATGCCCATGCCCGAGGTGGGTTCGTCGAGCATCAGCAGGGTGGGTTTGGCGCAAATCGACATGCCCACCTCAAGCACCCGCTGCTGGCCGTGAGAAAGCTCGCCGGCCAGGGTATCGGCACGGTTGCTCAGCTTGAGCCGCTCCAGCACCTGGTCGGCGGTGTTCCAGTGGCTGCGTTTGTGTTCCACGCTGCGCCAGAAGTTGAGGGCACCCAGGCCATCACGGCCCTGGGCGGCCAGGCGCAGGTTTTCGCGCACCGACAGGTTCTGGAACAGGCTGGTGAGCTGGAACGAGCGCGCCATGCCCAACGCCACGCGGCCATGGGGCGGCTTGCGGATGATGTCCTGGCCGTTGAACAGGATCTTGCCGCTGGTGGCCTGGCGCTCGCCGGTCAGGCAGTGGAACAGGCTGGTCTTGCCTGCGCCGTTGGGGCCGATCACGGTGTGGATGGTGCCCGCGCGAACCTTGAGGTCGACGCCGGCGACCGCTTTGAACGGGCCGTAGGCCAGTTCCAGATCGCGGGTTTCCAGCAGATAGTCACTCATCACAGCGTCTCCTTGGTGTTGGCGCCGGGTTGGGTATCGCCCGAGCGGGAGGGGCGCAGGCGCTTGCCCAGTTCGGCCAGGCCACCCCACAGCCCGCCACGCATGAACACCACCACCAGAATCAGGATTGCCCCCAGCAGCATCAGCCAGCGTGGCCACAGTTCCGACAGCACATCGCCCAGCAACACGATGGCACCGGCGCCCAGCAGCGAACCGAACAGCGAGCCAGTGCCGCCGACGATGGTCATGATCAGGATGTTCTCGCTCATCATCAGGTCGATGTTCGACAGTGGCGCAAAGTGCAGCAGCATGGCGTACAGCGCCCCGGCGACGCCGGTGATGGCGCCCGACAGCATGAACACCAGGATCTTGAAGTGGCGGGTGTCGTAGCCGATGGCGGCCGCACGGGTTTCGTTTTCGCGGATCGCCAGCAAGGTGCTGCCGAACGGCGAGCGAATCACCCGCATGGCACCGGCGAAAATCAGCAGGAACAGCACCGCGACAAACACGTAGAAGTGCCGTGGGTCGGCCAGGTCGACCAGCACATGGCCGGCGATTTCGATGTTGGGCCTTGGTACATCGAGCAGGCCGTTGTCACCGCCGGTCCAGCCGCTGAGGGTGTAGGCCAGGAAGTACGCCATCTGGCTGAAGGCCAGGGTCAGCATCACGAAGTAGATACCCGTGCGGCGGATTGCCAGGGCGCCTACCAGCAGGGCCAGAAAAACGCCGAACACCGCAGCGCCCACCAGCGCGCCGAACATGCCCCAGTTCAGGTGAATCATCAGCAGCGCAGCACCATAGGCCCCCACGCCGAAGAAAATGCCCTGGCCGAACGACAGCAGGCCGGTGTAGCCCAGCAGCAGGTTGCAGGCCAGTGCCGCCATGGCAAAGATCAGAATCTCGGTGGCCAGGGTGGCCGACGGCAGCACCAGCGGCAGTACCACCAGGCTGGCGAGCACCAGCAACAGCAGGGCAGGGGTGCGGCCTTTGACTACTGGCAAAGGGTTTTTCTCGCTCATCGTCATGCTCTCCCGAACAGGCCATAAGGGCGGACCAGAATCACCGCCGCCATGGCGCCGTAGATCATCAGGCTGGCGCCTTGCGGCCACAGGCTGGTCATCATGCTTTGCACCACACCCACCAGCAGGCCACCCACCAGTGCGCCGCCGAACGAGCCCATGCCGCCGATCACCACCACCACGAAGGCGATGCCGAGAATCTCCGGCCCGACGAATGGCTGTGCACCTCGCAATGGGGCAAACAAAACCCCTGCGACACCGGCCAGGCCTACGCCAAGGGCGAAAGTCAGGGAGAACAGGCGGAAGATGTTGGTGCCCAGCAGTGACACGGTTTCGGTGCTTTCGCTGCCCGCCCGCACCAGCGCGCCAAAGCGGGTGCGCTCCAGCAGCAGCCACAGGCCCAGGCCGATCAGTGCGGCGAAGCCGATCAGGAACAGGCGGTAGTAGGGGTAGATGAAGTCGCCGATGATCAGCACCCCGCGTAGCTCGGGCGGTACGGCGATGTTCTTGCCCACTGGGCCCCAGATCAGTACCGAGGCTTCCTGAATGATCAGGGCGATGCCGAGGGTGACGAGGATCTGGAAGGTGTGTGGCAGGTGGTAGATGCGTTTGATCAACAAGCGTTCTACCGCCCAGGCCAGCGCAGCCACCACCAGCGGCGCAATCAGCAGCGCAAGCCAGAAGTTGCCGGTGAGCGCCACCGCGGTGTAGCAGAGGTAAGCCCCCAGCAAAAAGAAGGCGCCATGGGCGAAGTTGACGAAGTTGAGCAGGCCGAAAATGATCGTCAGGCCCACAGCGATGAGGAAGTAGATCATCCCCAGGCCCAGGCCGTTGAGCAGTTGGAACAGGTACAAATCGAGCATGAACGTGCCCTCGACAGCGCGCGGTGCGGCTGCCTGTACAAGTGTTTTTGACTAACGCCTAGGCTTCAGGCCAGGGCGCAACCGGTGTGGTCGACCTCGACGAACGAGCGGCCCGAGCTGATTACCTCAGCCAGGTCGTCTTCGTCGCGCATCTGCCCTTGGGGCTTGCCGCGTAGCAGGTAGTAATCCTTCAGTACCTGATGGTCACCGGGGCGAATCAGCTCATCACCGGTTGGCCCCTGGAAGCGCATGCCCTGCAGCGCGGCGGACACGGCAGCGCCGTCCAGCGTGCCAGCCTTGATGATGGCGTCGAGCATGACCTTGGTGCCGATGTAGTCGGCCGCCAGTGGGTAGTTGGGGTTGATGCCGTACGCTTTTTGAGTGGCGGCAACCAGTTGCTTGTTCAGCGGGGTGTCGACCTGGTGCCAGTACTGTGCGCCGAGGTAAACGCCTTCAAGCACATCGCTGCCCAGCTCCTGGAACTGGTCGAGGCCGGCCGACCACACCATCAGCACTTTCATGCGGTCCTTTATGCCGAAGTTAACCGCCTGGCGCAGGGCATTGGATGCCTGGCTGCCGAAGTTGAGCAGCACCAGCACGTCTGGCTTGGCGGCGATGGCGTTGGTCAGGTAACCGGAAAATTCCTGCTCTTGCAGGGAGTGGTAGCTGTTGCCGATGTGCTCCACGCCCATTTCGGCGAACACCTTGCGCGCGTTGTCCAGCAGCGCGTCGCCGAACACGTATTGCGGGGTGATGGTGTACCAGCGCTTGGCCTGGGGCAGCTGGCGAATCATCGGCACCAGCGTTTCGCGGATGGCGCCGTAAGTGGGCACCGACCAGCGGAAGGTCGAGGCGTTGCAGTCTTTACCGGTGATTTCGTCGGCGCCAACCGGGGTCATGAACACGCCACCGGCCTTGTGGATTTCTTTTGACACCGCCAGGGCCGAGGACGACAGGGTGCAGCCTTGAAAGAAGCGCGCACCGTCCTGGCCAATGGCTTCCTGCACCTTGCGCACCGCCTTGCCGGCGTTGCCTTCGGTGTCGATGACTTTGTACTTGAGCGGGCGACCGAGCAGTTGCGGGTGTTCGGCAATGGCCAGGCGCGAGCCCATGTCGGCGTACTTGCCGTAGCTGGCGAACGCGCCAGACATGGATTTGAGCCCGTAGAAGGTCAGCGGTTCGTCGGCGAATGCCCGGTGTGCTCCCAAGGGGAGGCTACCTAAGGCACCCAGGGCAAGGCCTGCCTTGAGCAGGGTACGTCTTTGCATGGGTAACTCCTTGGTTGTGGTTATTAGGCAGGAGTGGCAATGACAAAGCGGGTACGGCCGGGCCTGTGTGCAGGCCTCTGTTCAGGCGGTTCAGTGGTTGTGCTCGAACTCCAGCAGGAAGTGGCGGGCGACCTCGCCTTCAAGCGCGGTCATGTGGTGCTCGGCGTCGCACATGTGTTCGTGCATCAACCGGCGTACGGCAGCTTCGTCGCTGGCGCGCAGGGCCAGCAGCAGCTGTTTGTGGTAATCGATGTTGGCAGCGGCAAACTGCTGGCGCTTGGGCAGGTAGGCTTTTTTCAGCACCACCAGGTCACGCAGCAGGTCGTTGAGGAACACCGCCATGAAGCGCAGCAAAGGGTTGGGGCAGCGATGTGCCAGCAAGGTGTGGAACTCCAGCTCTGCCAGGCGTTGTTCGCGCTGGCCCTGTTCGCTGTCTTCCGGGGTGCTGCAGAAGTCGATGTTGGCCTGTAGCGCGGCGTAGTCCGCTTCGCTCAGTTGGCCCATCACCGACACTGCCAGCTCCACTTCGATGACTTTGCGCAGCTGGTAAACCTGTTCGCCATCCAGGTGCTGGAAGTGCAGGTAGTTGCGCAAGGCCCGGCTGGCGGGTTCGGTGCCGACCTCGGCCAGATAGGCGCCGCCACTCGGCCCGGTGCGGGTATTGACCAGGCCTTCTACCTCCAGCGCTTTGAGCGCTTCCCGGGCCGTGCCTTTGGAACATTCGAAATGCTCCATCAGCTCGCGCTCGGTGGGCAGCCGGTCGCCGGGGTGCAGCGCTTCGGTCACGATCGAGCGTTTGACCGATTCGACGATGACGTCGGACAGCTTCTGGCGCTTGCGTTTGGGTTTGAGCATTTCGCTATTTTTCGTATTTATGCGGATAAATAGGATTTAGCGAGTTTTGCTCGGTGGGGTCAATCGTGTGGAGGAAGGGGGGTCGCAATTGGTGCGAAAGGGTCGCAAATCGAACCGGTAGGAGCGGATTTATCCGCGATGGGGCGCAGCGCGCCCCCGATAACCCCGGAATCAACCCTGGCGGCCGGGCCCTTGCTGAAGGTGCGCCTGGCTGCAATACCACTCATTACCCTGCTGCAACGCCCGGTCATTGGGCAGGTGCACGCCGCAATGGGCACAACGCACCATCTTCAGCGGTGCATCGAGCTTGGGCTCGTTGTGCGACTGCTGGCTGGCTTTGAACTTGCGCCACAGCCAGAACGCGGCGGCGATCAGGGCGATCCAGAAAAGTAGGCGAACCATGGTGTCCAGCTTGTTGAAAGTAGAAGGCCACAGTCTAGGGCGCGCCCATAAAAAAAGGGAGGCCTCAGGCCTCCCTTTCTCGTACTGCATGCTTCAGTCGAACAGACCAAACGTCATGTAGCTGAACCACGAGCGATCTTTCTCGGCTTCTTTCGGGCCTTCCGGCACGATCGGGTCGCCATTTTCGTCTTTCGGCAGCAGCTCTTGCGGCATCTCGTCACGCGCGTCCTGGAACTGCTTGACCACGTCCTGGTTGGCACGGGTTTCACCCGGTGGCAGCGGTGCGTCGGTCTCGATCAGGCCCAGGGTGGCCTTGGACAGCCACGAACGGCCATCGGCCTCGTCCTGCTTGGGCTGGAACTGGCCATCGACCAGGCTCGGGTGGTCCGGGTAGTTGAGCTTGAGGGTTTCCAGGCTGGTGGCGGCCAGCTCGTCCAGGCCCATCTTCTGGTACGACTCGACCATCACGGCCAGGCCGTCGCCGACGGACGGCGTTTCCTGGAAGTTTTCCACCACGTAACGGCCACGGTTGGCGGCGGCTACGTAAGCCTGACGGCTCAGGTAGTAGTCGGCCACGTGAATTTCGTACGAAGCCAGCAGGTTGCGCAGGTAGATCATGCGCTGCTTTGCGTCTGGCGCGTAGCGGCTGTTGGGGAAGCGGCTGGTCAGCTGGGCGAACTCGTTGTACGAGTCGCGGGCAGCGCCCGGGTCACGCTTGGTCATGTCCAGCGGCAGGAAGCGCGCCACCAGGCCACGGTCCTGGTCAAACGAGGTCAGGCCCTTGAGGTAGTAGGCGTAGTCCACGTTCGGGTGCTGCGGGTGCAGGCGGATGAAGCGCTCGGCGGCCGATTTGGCAGCCTCCGGCTCGGAGTTTTTATAGTTGGCGTAGATCAGCTCGAGCTGCGCCTGGTCGGCGTAACGGCCGAACGGGTAGCGCGACTCCAGGGCCTTGAGCTTGTTCACGGCGCTGGTGTAGCTCGAGTTGTCCAGGTCGGCTTGAGCTTGTTGATACAGCTCGGCCTCGCTGAGGTTCTCGTCAATGACTTCCTTATTGGAGGAACAGGCCGCGGTGAGCCCGAGGATGGCGATCAGCAGCAGGTGTTTCACTTGCATGGCGGCTTGCGTCCCTTTGACGGCCGCTGTCTTGGGCGGTGCCGTCCTGTTATGATGAGCGCCCCGGCCAACCCCGGGACAAAAGAAGCCGTATTTAACCACAAGCTCGCAGCCGAAACCAAAGGCTGTGCGCCCGCCGAATCGAGCATGTCCGAGATCATTCAACTTAGCGCAGAGGTACCGTCCGAATTGGGCGGTCAACGCCTCGACCAGGTCGCCGCCCAATTGTTCGACGAGTATTCGCGCTCGCGGCTGACTTCGTGGATCAAAGAGGGCCGCCTGACGGTCGATGGCGCCGTGCTGCGCCCGCGTGACACCGTCCATGGTGGCGCCGTGCTGGCTCTGGAAGCCGAGCAAGAGGCCCAGGGCGAGTGGATCGCCGAAGACATCGAGCTGGACATCGTCTATGAAGACGACCAGATCCTGGTGATCAACAAGCCGGCCGGCCTGGTCGTGCACCCGGCTGCGGGGCATGCCACGGGCACGTTGCTCAATGCCTTGCTGCACCATGTGCCCGACATCATCAACGTGCCGCGTGCCGGTATTGTCCATCGCCTGGACAAGGACACCACCGGCCTGATGGTGGTGGCCAAGACCCTGCAGGCGCAGACCAAGCTGGTGGAACAGCTGCAAAGCCGTTCGGTCAGCCGCATCTACGAGTGCATCGTGGTGGGCGTGGTAACCGCCGGTGGCAAGATCGACGCCCCGATCGGCCGCCATGGCGGCATGCGCCAGCGCATGGCCGTTACCGACGGCGGCAAGCCTGCGGTCAGCCATTATCGCGTGCTCAAGCGCTTCCGTTCGCACACCCATGTACGGGTGAAGCTGGAAACCGGCCGTACTCACCAGATTCGCGTACACATGGCACACGTCGGGTTCCCGCTGGTCGGCGACCAGACGTACGGCGGCCGCTTCCGTATTCCACCGGCGGCCAGCGTGGCCATGGTAGAAGCCGTGAAGACCTTCCCACGGCAGGCCTTGCACGCACGCTTCCTGGCGCTGGACCACCCGACCACCGGTGAGCGCATGGAGTGGGCATCGGAGCTGCCGGACGATTTCACCTGGCTGCTGTCGCTGCTTAACCAGGACCGCGAGAGCTTTATCGGATGAGTGGCCTGACGCAGTCGCTGTTGATACCCGACTGGCCAGCCCCGGCCTCGGTATGCGCCTGTGTCACGACCCGTGAGGGCGGCGTCAGCCTGCCGCCCTACGAATCGTTCAATCTTGGCGACCATGTGGGCGATGCCCAGCTGGCTGTCGCCGAGAATCGCCGTCGCCTGAGCGACGAGTTCGCCATTCAGCCCGCCTGGCTCAAGCAAGTGCACGGCCTGGTAGTGGCGGATGCCGACCCGGCCGTTGTGGCCGAAGCGGATGCCAGCTGGACCGACCAGCCCGGTATCGCCTGCACCGTGATGACCGCCGACTGCCTGCCTGCACTGTTCTGTGACCGCGCCGGTACCCGTGTAGCGGCTGCTCATGCCGGCTGGCGCGGGCTGGCGGGCGGGGTGCTGGAGGCCACGCTTGACCGGTTGGCGTTGCCGCCGCAAGAGGTGCTGGTGTGGCTGGGGCCGGCCATTGGGCCGCAAGCGTTCGAAGTGGGCCTTGAAGTGCGTGATGCCTTTACGGCGGTGCATCCAGAGGCTGCCACAGCCTTTGTTGATGGCGAGCGGCCTGGCAAGTTGATGGCCGACATTTATGCCTTGGCGCGTATCCGCCTGGCGGCCCGGGGCGTTACTGCTGTTTATGGTGGCGGGTTCTGCACCGTGAACGATGCGCGGTTTTTCTCTTATCGCCGTACCCCGCAGGGCGGGCGCTTTGCCTCTCTGGTCTGGCTGGAGGCTTGAGCAGCTTGCGCGAGCTTCATCGCGGATAAATCCGCTCCTACAGGTCAAGGTGATCCTGTAGGAGCGGATTTATCCGCGATGAGGCCAGCGCAGGCTGACCCCGGTCAACCCCGCTACGCTTGAATCTTCCAGAATCAGCCTTATCTATAAGGTCATCTCAGGCAGGTTTCTTCATAAACAGGCGCTGTCCATCGCTCCGACCTGCCCTTACAGGAAGGTATCCCCATGCGAATAGACCGTTTGACCAGCAAGCTTCAACTTGCAATATCCGACGCCCAATCCCTTGCCGTTGGCATGGACCACCCGGCCATAGAGCCCGTGCACCTGCTGCAGGCACTGATCGAACAGCAGGGTGGCTCCATCAAGCCGCTGCTGATGCAGGTAGGTTTTGACATCAACAGCCTGCGCCAGGCGCTGGTGAAAGAGCTCGACCACCTGCCGAAAATCCAGAACCCCACCGGCGACGTAAACATGTCGCAGGACCTGGCACGCCTGCTCAACCAGGCCGACCGCCTGGCCCAGCAGAAAGGTGACCAGTTCATCTCCAGCGAACTGGTGCTGCTGGCTGGCATGGACGAAAACAGCAAGCTTGGCAAACTGCTGCTGAGCCAGGGCGTGAGCAAAAAGGCCCTGGAAAACGCCATCAACAACCTGCGCGGCGGTGCGGCGGTGAATGACGCCAACGCCGAAGAGTCGCGCCAGGCGCTGGACAAGTACACCGTCGATCTGACCAAGCGCGCCGAAGAAGGCAAGCTGGACCCGGTTATCGGCCGTGACGACGAGATCCGCCGTACCGTGCAGGTGCTGCAGCGCCGTACCAAGAACAACCCCGTGCTGATCGGTGAACCCGGCGTGGGCAAGACCGCCATTGCCGAAGGCTTGGCTCAGCGCATCATCAATGGCGAAGTGCCTGACGGCCTGAAAGGCAAACGCCTGCTGGCGCTGGACATGGGCGCGCTGATTGCCGGTGCCAAGTACCGCGGTGAGTTCGAAGAACGCCTAAAAGGGCTGCTTAACGAGCTGTCCAAGCAGGAAGGCCAGATCATCCTGTTCATCGACGAACTGCACACCATGGTTGGCGCCGGTAAAGGCGAGGGCGCCATGGACGCCGGCAACATGCTCAAGCCGGCCCTGGCCCGTGGCGAACTGCACTGTGTGGGTGCCACCACGCTCAACGAATACCGCCAGTTCATCGAGAAGGACGCAGCACTTGAGCGCCGCTTCCAGAAAGTGCTGGTGGAAGAGCCGAGCGAGGAAGACACCATCGCCATCCTGCGCGGCCTTAAAGAACGCTACGAAGTGCACCATAAGGTGGCTATCACCGACGGCGCGATCATTGCGGCGGCCAAGCTGAGCCACCGCTATATCACCGACCGCCAGCTGCCGGACAAGGCCATCGACCTGATCGACGAAGCGGCCAGCCGCATCCGCATGGAGATCGATTCCAAGCCGGAGGTGCTCGACCGCCTCGATCGCCGCCTGATTCAACTGAAGGTGGAGTCCCAGGCGCTTAAAAAGGAAGAAGACGAGGCCGCCAAGAAACGCCTCGAGAAGCTGACCGAAGAAATCGAGCGGCTGGAGCGTGAATACTCCGACCTTGAGGAAATCTGGGCCTCCGAGAAAGCTGAAGTGCAGGGCTCTGCGCAGATTCAGCAAAAGATCGAGCAGGCGCGCCAGGAGCTGGAAGCCGCCCGCCGCAAAGGCGACCTCAGCCGCATGGCCGAGCTGCAGTACGGGGTGATCCCGGACCTGGAGCGCAGCCTGCAAATGGTCGACCAGCATGGCAAGACCGACAACCAGTTGCTGCGCAACAAAGTAACCGAGGAAGAAATTGCCGAAGTGGTGTCCAAGTGGACCGGCATCCCGGTGTCGAAAATGCTTGAAGGCGAGCGCGAGAAGCTGCTGAAGATGGAAGGCCTGCTGCACCAGCGCGTGATCGGCCAGGACGAGGCGGTGACCGCCGTGGCCAACGCCGTGCGCCGCTCGCGTGCCGGTTTGTCTGACCCGAACCGCCCAAGTGGCTCGTTCCTGTTCCTTGGCCCTACCGGCGTGGGCAAGACCGAGCTGTGCAAGGCCTTGGCCGAGTTCCTGTTCGACACCGAAGAGGCCATGGTGCGCATCGACATGTCCGAGTTCATGGAGAAACATTCCGTGGCTCGCCTGATCGGCGCCCCGCCAGGCTACGTGGGGTATGAAGAGGGCGGCTACCTGACCGAGGCCGTGCGCCGCAAGCCTTACTCGGTGGTGCTGCTGGATGAAGTGGAAAAGGCTCACCCGGACGTGTTCAACGTGCTGCTGCAGGTGCTTGAAGATGGCCGCCTGACCGACAGCCATGGCCGCACGGTGGACTTCCGCAACACGGTGATCGTGATGACCTCCAACCTGGGCTCGGCGCAGATCCAGGAACTGGTGGGTGACCGCGATGCCCAGCGTGCGGCGGTGATGGATGCGGTGGCTTCGCACTTCCGTCCGGAGTTCATCAACCGGATCGACGAAGTGGTGGTGTTCGAGCCGCTGGGCCGTGACCAGATCGCCGGCATCACTGAAATCCAGTTGGGCCGCCTGCGCAGCCGCCTGCTTGAGCGCGAACTGTCGCTGAGCCTGAGCCCCGAGGCTCTGGACAAGCTCATAGCTGTGGGTTACGACCCGGTGTATGGCGCCCGGCCATTGAAGCGTGCGATCCAGCGCTGGATCGAAAACCCGCTGGCGCAACTGATCCTGGCAGGGGAGTTCATGCCAGGTACGGCGATTACCGCCAAGGTGGAAGGCGAGGAAATCGTCTTCGCCTGACCGCAAAGCCCCGCTACGGCGGGGCTTTTTTCGCCCTGCAGAAACTATTTGCATAAGTTTCTGAAAATTTTGAAATTTTTGCTTGCATCAAAATTCGAGTGCCCCTAATATACGCCGCGTTGTCAGCCACTAAGCGAATCACTGGAAACATCGGTGACCGCAAAACAACTTACAAATCAGTAAGTTGAATGAAAAAAAGGGGTTGACAAGCAAAACGAAGAATGTAGAATAGCCGGCCTCAGCAGCGACAAAGCGAAAGCGAAGAAGCTAAAGAGTTCGAAGCTAACACAGACTTCGAAGCAGTAAAGATGTACCGAAGTTCAGTTCCGCGATAGCTCAGTCGGTAGAGCAAATGACTGTTAATCATTGGGTCCCTGGTTCGAGTCCAGGTCGCGGAGCCAATCTCGGGGTGTAGCGCAGTCCGGTAGCGCGCCTGCTTTGGGAGCAGGATGTCAGGAGTTCGAATCCCCTCACCCCGACCATTTTCCGGGTCGTTAGCTCAGTTGGTAGAGCAGTTGGCTTTTAACCAATTGGTCGTAGGTTCGAATCCTACACGACCCACCATGTAAAAAGGGCATCTCGACTGAGATGCCCTTTTTCTTTTGTCCCGAATTTAATCATTGCCTTTTGGGCCTGCGTTGCAGGCCATCGCGGATGAATCCGCTCCTATGTATGGACTCGCCCACACTGTCTAGCTGCTTTTTGAACATAGGAACCCGGTTGCATCTATGTATCAGGCCTATTCGAGGAAGCTTTTCGCTTCTGGCCAACATCGTGGTGAGCTCGCAGTTTGCCGTTTACATTGAGGCCATAATGTTGCCGGGCCTGTAGGAGCGGAGGCATTTCTCTGCGACGGTCTTACCAAGGGGCAATGTTCACTAGCAGGGGTTGGGGCGCGCAGCGCCCCGGTGGCATTGCTCGGTTGATCAGCTGCTCATGGCAGCCTCCTCATGACCTTTCGGTTTGCGTTGATAAACCTGATCACTTTGCAGCAGTGACCAAATAATGCGCAGATTTCGATTAGCCAGTCTGATCGCCGCCTCCTTGCGCCCAAGGCGGGATAGCCAGCGCAAGAGGCGGCGATCATCTGGCTGATCGGAATCAGGCTTTAGCTGACTCAAGACAGCATGCGCGCCTTGAATCATCAAGCTGCGTATGTAGCCGTCACCTCGCTTGCTCATTCTGCCCAGCCTGATTTTGTTTCCGCTGCTGTGCTGGTCGGGCACGACACCGAAGAAAGCAGAAAACATCCGGCCACTGGCGAAGCGTGCAGGTTCTGTCTCTTTCGCCACGATCGCCGTGGCGATGATGGGGCCGACACCACGAATGGTGATCAACCGTTGTGCGACCTTATCCTCTTGGGCTGTCGCTTCGAGCCGCGCACTTAGCGTCGCAATGCGCTCACTCAGAAAGAGCCAGTCAGCTAGCAGTTCATCGAGCAACTCGCGCAACAAATCAGGCAGGGGCAAGGAGGCATCCTCAAGAGCTCGCGGTACATGTGTACTGATCGCGGTATCACCTTGGGGCATGGATACACCATGCTCAAGCAGCAAGCCACGCATCTGATTACCCAGCGCTGTATGTCGCTTGATGTTGCCGCGCCGGATACGGTGCAGCGCCTGAATAGTCAGTGCTGTGGTGCTCTTGACCGGTATCGAGGCGATGCTGCTGTCGCGACCAGCGCGCAAAATGGCATGAGCGTCGTTACGGTCGTTCTTGGCGCCACTGCGGTGCTCGGCCACGCGTTGCGCAGGCAGAATGCGAACCGGATTACCCTTGGCCTGCAGCAACCTGGCCCAGGCTTGCGCACCCGGACCACACTCCATCAAGACAGTTACCGTCACTGGCACCTTGAGTAGGAAATCATGGAAAGCCTGTCGGGATTTGATGCGATCTTCGTAGATCACCCGACCGGTAGCATCCTCGCCTGCTAACTGGAAGACCTGTTTGGCCAGGTCTACGCAGATGGTTGTGCAAAGCTCCACATCAGTGGAAGACAGGGAATCGTGCTTCGAACTATGCTTTTTCATGGTCTCGCCCTCGCTGCCGTTGGCTTCTTCGAACGCCACCGTGGCACTGTGATGCCTCGGCGGGGGCGAGTCCATCGATTACAGTGGACACACATCACCTGTAGGAGCGGATTCATCCGCGATGGGGCGCATAGCGCCCCCGCCAATCCTCAATGCAACTTCAACCGCGGCTCTGTACCCCGGCCAATCTTGCTCCCCAGCATCAGCATCGCCGTGCGGAAGAACCCGTAAAGCGCCATCTGGTGCATGCGGTACAGCGACACGTAGAACATCCGCGCCAACCAGCCCTCCAGCTTCACGCTGCCCATCAGGTTACCCATCAGGTTGCCAACCGCCGAGAACCGCGACAGCGACACCAGCGAACCGTAGTCCTTGTAGGCGTAGGTCGGCAGCTCTTTGTTCTCCAGCCGCGCCTTCAGGCTCTTGGCCAGCAACGAGGCCTGCTGGTGCGCAGCCTGCGCGCGTGGCGGCACGTTGCGGTCGCTGCCTGGTTGCGGGCAGGCGGCGCAGTCACCAAAGGCGAAGATGTTGTCGTCACGGGTGGTTTGCAGGGTAGGGCGCACCACCAACTGGTTGATGCGGTTGGTTTCCAGCCCGTCGATGTCCTTCAGGAAGCCCGGTGCACGAATGCCCGCCGCCCAAACCTTCAGGCTGGCCTGGATCACTTCGCCGTCCTTGGTCTTCAACCCATCTTCAGTTACTTCGCTGACCGCCGCGTTGGTCATGACGGTAACACCGAGTTTCTCCAGCGTTTTGTGCACCGGCACGCTGATACGCTCAGGCAGGGCAGGCAGAACACGCGGGCCGGCCTCGATCAGGGTGATGTGCATGTCTTTGGGCTGAATACGGTCCAGGCCATAGGCCGCCAGTTCGTGCGCCGCGTGGTGCAACTCGGCCGCCAGCTCTACACCGGTGGCGCCAGCGCCAACAATGGCAACGCTGATCTGCTCGCTGGCCACATCACCGGCATGGGCGCGCAGGTAGTGGTTCAGCAACTGCTGGTGGAAGCGCTCGGCCTGCTTGCGGGTGTCCAGGAACAGGCAGTGCTGCGCCGCGCCCAGGGTGCCAAAGTCGTTGGTGTTGCTGCCCACAGCGATGACCAGGGTGTCGTAACCCAGCGTACGTGCAGGCAACAGCTCGCGGCCGTCTTCGTCGAGGGTTGCGGCCAACTGGATTTGCTTGCCTTCCCGGTCCAGGCCGCTCATGCGCCCCAACTGGAAGTTGAAGTGGTTCCACTTGGCCTGGGCCACGTAGTTCAGTTCGTCTTCCGAAGAGTTGAGCGAACCCGCAGCCACTTCGTGCAACAGCGGCTTCCAGATGTGGGTGAGGTTGGCGTCGACCAGGGTGATTTCAGCCTGTTTGCGTTTGCCCAGGCTTTTACCCAGGCGGGTCGCCAGTTCCAGGCCGCCGGCGCCGCCGCCGACAATCACGATGCGATGAGTCATGGGAATATCTCATAAGGTTTACGGAATTCGTGGCCCAAGGGGCCGGCCGCAAACTGCATGAGGGGCGGGCGAGCGCGAGGCAGCTCATAGCACCAGTCCACTCAACAGGCGGCTGATAAGGCCCAACCCGATGGTCACGGCCACCACCAGCACAAGGAGCAGCCAAGGCCGAAATGGCCGGCGCTCAACTTGGTGCTGGGGGGCACGCAGATACTCATCGACACGACGCTGATCTTCCGGATTCAGTCGGCTGGTCATGGTGGGCCTCGTCAGGTAGACGTATGTGACTGCACAAACGCTACAGCGTTCGGGCAAGTACTTGAGGTAAATGATAAAGCTTTCTGTCCCTGGCGCCGAGTGTACGCCATTGCAAACACACTCGGCACTGGATCAAAGACTGATGCCCACGTCGAACACGATGCTGCGGCCCAGGTTGCCGCGCAAAAAATCCGGCGCGTCGGGGTGAGCGAACAGCACCCGGGCAAATGTTGGCCCGACCAGTGACAGCGAGCGCCAGCCCTGGCGCAGGTATTCGGTGGGGGGCGGGAAGTGGGTGTTGAGGTCGAGCACTTCGCGCTTGAGGCTGGAGAAGGCGATGATGTCCAGTTCGCTCAGGTCCAGCCCGCGCTCCCGGTAGTTGTGAGCCTTCTTGCGCAAGGTCGGTGCCAGGCGGGCGAGCAGTTCGGTAGCCGCGATGCGCCGGGGCCGGGCCTCGCGCCGCACCAGTTGCGCAAGGGAAAAGGCACTGCGCCGGCGCTGCAGCTCTTCGCGCCATTCGTCATTGAGGCGGCGGCCTTCGTCCAGCACGAAAAACACCTCGAACGCGGCATCGCGGAACAACACGTCCGGTGGCTCCTGGCCGGCGGGGGTGAAGTCCTCGCTGCGGTAGGGAATGTTCAGCCCTTGCAGCAGGCGTTGGCACACCCAACGCTCACGCTCCCATTTGCGGGCATTGGACAGAAACGCATTGGCTTGTTCGGCCTGGATGGTAAGCAGGCGCAGGTAGTCTGAGTCATCCATGCACACAAGCTTAGTCGGCAATTGTGAACGGTAAGGTCTTGTTTGCACGTGGGTGTAGACTCAGTTGATACGGGCCGGGAGCGATGGCGACGTGATCAGTGCACAAGTGCTTTCCACCACCAGCATGGTTGTTGGCTGGCTGGGCTACCTGCCTTTGCTGGTCTGGGCCGCATCGCGCACGCGCTGGGTGGAGTTATGCACAGACCGGCGCCGCCAGCATTTGCTGTTTGGCACGGTGTTTTGCCTGTTTGCCCTGTGGCTGGTCAGGCGTGATTTCGAGACAGGGGTTTCGTACCACTTCATTGGCATGACCGCGGTGACGCTGCTGCTGGACTGGCCATTGGCCGTGCTGGGCGGCTTTCTCGCGCAACTGGGTTTGCTGGCGCTGGGGCGGCAGGACCTTGCCGCGCTTGGTGTGAATGGCTTGCTGCTGGTTGGCCTGCCGGTGCTGGTTACCGAGGTGTGCGCGATTCTGGTCGAGCGGGCGCAGCCGCGTAACCTGTTCGTTTACATCTTCTGTTCCGGGTTTTTCCCGGCCGCGTTGACGGTGCTGGTGTGCCTGCTGGCGGGGTTGGGGGTGTTGTGGCTGGACGGGCGCTTTGCCATGCCGGAGTGGCTCAGCGATTTTGTGGGCTATTTGTGGTTGATGATGTTCCCGGAGGCGTTCATCAACGGCATGGTGATCAGTGCGCTGGTGGTGTTTTGCCCGGAGTGGCTGGAAACCTTCAACCGCACGCGGTACCTGCAGGCGCCATGGAAGGATGACGGGCGGTGAACACCGCTCCAACAGGTACTGTAGGAGCGGATTCATCCGCGATAGGGCCCTAACAGGCTACCCTCAATGCCGAGGCTCCAAATCCCCCGAATACAACTCGTCTTCCGACTCTTCCGCCCCAGGAATCTTGTGCTCTTCAGCCGCCCAGGCCCCCAGATCGATCAGCTTGCAACGGTCGGAACAAAACGGCCGGAACGCGTTTTGCTCGTTCCATTCCACAGGTGCGCCACAGGTCGGGCAATCGACGGTCAATGGCTGGCTCATGGCTGGCCTCCTCGTAAAGTCAGGTAAAAATCGTGCAAACGGTCAATCTGCTTGTGCAATGTGGCCAGGTCATTGTCGTTGACCACCACATCATCGGCATGGCGCAAGCGTTCCTCGCGGGCCAGTTGCGCATTTAAAATCGCCTGCACCTGCTCGGGGCTGGTGTTGTCACGTTGCAGCGTGCGCGCCACTTGCAGCTCTGGCGGCGCATCGATCACCAGCACACGCTGGGTTTTCTTGTGCTGGCCAGACTCGATCAACAAGGGCGACACATACACCGCGTAAGGCGACTCGGCCTTGGCCAGGTAGCTGAAAATCTCCTGCCCGATCAACGGGTGCAGCAACTGTTCCAGCCATTTGCGCTGGGCCGGGTCGGCGAAAATCAGCTGGCGCAACGCGGCACGGTCAAGCTGGCCATCGCCCTGCAGCACGCCCGGGCCAAAACGTTCGACGATGCTCGCCAGCGCGGGCCGGCCAGGCTCGACCACCCAGCGCGCCGCCTGGTCAGCATCGACCAGATGCACGCCGAGTTCGACAAAACGCTCTGCCGCGGCACTTTTGCCGCTGCCGATGCCGCCGGTCAGGCCGAGAATCCAGGGAGTAAAAGCCGCTGTGGTCATCAGAATCCAAGCAGTTGCAGGTAAGAGGCGTATATTTCATCACCCCAGAGCACGGCAATCCACCCCGCAATGGCCAAGTAAGGGCCAAAAGGTATCGCCGTGCCGACCGATAGCCTGCGCAGGCGCAGCAAACACAGCCCGATAACCGCACCCACCACCGACGACAGCATCAAGGTCAACGGCAACACCTGCCAGCCGCCCCAGGCGCCGATCAATGCCAGCAGCTTGAAATCGCCGTAGCCCATGCCTTCCTTGCCGGTGATGATCTTGAACAGCCAGTAAACGCTCCACAGGCTGAGGTAGCCCGCCACTGCCCCCCAAAGCGCATCGCTCAATGGCACAAAGGTGGCGAAGGCGTTGGCGATCAGGCCCAGCCACAGGGTTGGCAATACCAGTACATCCGGCAGCACGCCATGGTCGGCATCAATCAGGCTCAACGCCAACAGGCACCAGGTGAGTGGTAACGCCAGCAACGCCTGGGCTGACGCACCAAAATGCCAGGCGACCACCAGCGACAACAACGCGCAGGCCACTTCCACCAGCGGGTATCTCACACTGATGGAGTGCTTGCAGGCCGAACAGCGCCCCCTTAATGCCAGGTAACTCACCACCGGGATGTTTTCCCACGCACGGATGCGATGCGCGCAGTGCGGGCAGCGGGAGGCGGGCAGGCACAGGTCGAAGCGTGCATGTTCGGCCAGCGGCAGGCCCAGCACCTCTTGCGCCTCACGTTGCCACTGGCGCTCCAGCATGATCGGCAGGCGATACACCACCACATTCAAAAAGCTGCCCACCAGCAGGCCCAGCACGGTTGCCAAGGTGAGGAAATACGCCGGCTGCTCGGCCAGAAAAGTCCATAACGTCATGTCAGATCAAACTACCCAACTGGAAGATCGGCAGGTACATCGCCACCACCAGGCCGCCTACCAGCACGCCCAGGATCAGCACGATGGCTGGCTCCAGCAAGCTGGTCAACTGGTCCAATGCCTGGCTGACCTGTTCCTCATAATGGCTGGCGGCTTTCGCCAGCATCTGGTCCAGCGTGCCGCTGGATTCACCAATGGCCGTAAGTTGCACCAGCAACGGCGGGAACAATGGCTCGGCCGCCATCGCCTGGTTCAGCCCCTGCCCATTGGCCATGCCTTGGCGTAGCCGCAAGATTGCGTGCTCATGGGGCATGTCGCCAGCCGTTTTTGCTACAGTCCCCAGCGCATCCAGCAACGGCACCCCGGCGGCATAGGCTGTGGCCAAGCTGCGGGCAAACCGCGCCAACGCCGCCTGGCCCAACAGTGGTCCGAACACCGGTGTGCGCAGCACTTGCTGAGATATCCACAAGCGCGCTTGGTCGTTCTTTGTATAAACTCGCCTCACCCCCAGCGCCCCCAGAATTGTGGATAACAACAGCGCTGGCGCAAACCGTGACACCCCTGTGGACAAGTCGATCACCCATTGCGTAAACGCTGGCAGTGCCGTGTCGAACCCCGCAAACAAACTTTCAAAACGCGGGATCACCTCCAGCAACAAAACTGTCGAAACCCCCAGGCCCGTCAGCAACAGCAGCAACGGGTAAAGCATCGCCTTGCGCACCCGCTTCAACAGTACCTGGCGTTGCTCCTGCATCCCCGCCAACTGCTCCAGCTGCCGGTCCAGCGTGCCGGACTGCTCCCCCACCCGCACAAGGTTGCAGAACAGCCCATCAAACCAGGCCGGGTGCCGTTGCAGTGCATCCGCAACGCCAAACCCCGCCGCTACATCCTGCTTCAACTTCTCCAGCAGCGCCGCTTGCCCCGCACTGCACCCACTACGGCCCATCACATCAAACGCCTGCAGCAACGGCACACCTGCTTTTAGCAAGGTTGCCAATTGCCGGCTGAAACCCGCCGTATCAGTTTTCTCCCGCCTTTTTGGCAAACGCCATTCCCGTGCACCCGCCGGCCGCAAACTGGCTACCCGAATACCTTGGCGCTGTAGCCCGGCCCGCACATAGGCCGAGCTGCGCCCGGCCATTTGCCCGCTGACCGCCGCGCCGCTGGCGTCGGTGCCTTGCCAGGTATAGAGGTGTGTTGAAGGGGTCATGTAAAAGTCCTTTTTTACCCATGCGACAAGCCTGGAAACAGCTTGCCCAGTCCATTGAGGGGCGCGTGTCCGTGATGCTCACTAGAGTAGTTCAGCGAAGATGACGCCCAGGCGGGCAGGGGTGACAAAAGGTGTCTGTTCAGGCCTACTGCGCCGCTGCCAGCCCCGGCTGAGAAAGACCTCAACGAAATAGGAAGCACGTTCATGAAAGGGCAACGGGGTATTACCCTGATCGAACTGATGATCGTCGTGGCGATCATCGGCATTTTGGCGACCATCGCCATCCCGATGTACACCAACCACCAGTCCCGCACCAAAGCTGCTGCCGGGTTGCTGGAAATTTCCGCACTGAAAACCGCGATGGATTTGCGGTTGAACGAAGGCAAGGATGTGAACAAGGTTACCGAGCTGGGCGGGCAAGAGGCCACGAACCATTGCGCCATTGCCGTGAGCAGCAAGGCGGCAGAGGGCAGTGGCTCTATTGCGTGCACCTTGGTGGATGCGCCGGCCAATGTGGTGGGCAAACACGTGACGCTGGTGCGCACGAAGGCGGGTTGGGGCTGCACCACCAACATCGAGGAAGACCTGGCGCCGAAGGGCTGCACGCCAGGGCAATAAGTCAGGGGAAACAGGGGTTTGCGTAACGGGTGCGGCAGTGGTACGTTGCGCTACACGCCGGTGTAGCTCAGTCGGTAGAGCAGCGCACTCGTAACGCGAAGGTCGCAGGTTCGATTCCTGTCTCCGGCACCACACATCAAGGCTTGCAGCGATGCAGGCCTTTTTTGTGCCTCGATGGCATGGCGTGCCTGATTGCTCGCTGTAACAAATTGCTCAAAGGGGCTGTTTGACCTTTCAAGGTAAATCTTCGAGAATCAGCACTGAGGACTGCAAACGCGCATTTTTGGGCATGGCTTGCCAGTAATTGGCCCCCCGAATCTGGCAGCAGTGAAACTGGCACTCACTGACGTAGGGACAGTCGATAGGCCCCACCATACGGCCGATGATTCGACTGGGTTCTGAACTGATGGATCTTGTATCCGGAAACTAAAGAATCGCTGCGACTACAGCCTCAGTTACACCCGAAGGCGACCCCGAAAGGGTCGCCTTTTCTTTTGCCCAATCGATCATGATTTCACCGACTTTGCTTCCTCGTGGGGTGGGCTGAGGTGTCCAGGTCACCACCGAGTAATGAAAGCCGAGCACACGGTCGCCCTCGCGAGGTTCCAGCGTCAGCGTCCCGTCAACTGTTCTCAGCAATGTAATTCGCTTTTTTGCCGCTGAGGCATGATTGGCGTCGTGGTAAATCTCGGTGCCCAGTGCGATGAGCGAGGCGATGAAAGCCGCCAGGTGATCCGGGTTTTTGATCCCCCTTTTGCGTAGAAACGCTTTCTTCCCGTGCCAGATATGCAGAATGCCATGACCGCTGGCCTGGCCACCTTTGCCTTGGCGATGCTGACCGACTTTGACATAAACCCTGCCCTCTGCGAGGTTGAGGTTCATCGCAGAGATGGGAGGGATCACGCCAAAGACGACGCCGCCGGTGGGGTGCTCTACCAGTTCGGCAGGTTTCATCTTGAAAATGGGGGAGGGGGTAGTGACCACGGCGGCTCCTTTGCAGGCCGCTATGGTAAAAAAATCGCGGGATGTGTTCTTTGCAGAACGTTTGCTGCGTGTTTCCCTGCGTGAGGTGAGTCGCAGGTGCCACACTGAACTGGCATACCGCTCCCATTCGAGTTCTGGTTACGGCATTTTTAAGATAATGACTTTCCGCTGTTTGCCTTTCGCCCAATGTTTTCGGGGGATTTTCCGGAATTTTTCCAGATAGTGTCTTTACCTGTTTGAGTTAATTTCTGGAAGGCCAAGACTTTTTCATCACGGTGAGCGGCAGTGAGTCATACCAGAGAAATTCAATGAACCGCGAAGCCTAGAGCGAGGCGCGGTGCTCGCCTCCCCTTGTAGGAGCGGCCTTGTGTCGCGAAAGGGCCGCAAAGCGGCCCCGGCAATCCCTGCACCACCGCTGAACGCCCTGTGCAATCATCCCCTGCTCGTTTGCTTCGAGACAGATGCCCCCTCAACCGCCCTTGCACGCCGCGAACACAAGCGAAGCCTGTGGAATCCAACACGTATTCCATCCAAGCGTAATCCTGCCTGTACCACCGTAGCGCCGATACAGGCAGATCAATCGCTCATGACTTATCTGGTGCTGGGGTGACAAGGCGTTGCGGGAGCATGGGTTCATCCCGAAGCCTCTCGACAACCTGTGAAGACGCACAGGTAATCGTGATGGCTAAGCGTCCTTGCCGGGGTGCCGGCCCGATCGGAAAGGGCCCATGGCGGCCCCAGCACCCAATCACATCCACGATAGGCTGGCGCAATCCCTGTAGGAGCGGATTTATCCGCGATCACGAGCGAAGCCCGTGCCACCAAACTGCCTTTGCGACCAAGCTTCAACCCAGCCCGCGCAGATGCCAGGCGGATCAATCAAGCATGCCTTCAAAGTCTCCAGAACGAGCCGGCAGCGGAGTGAGCTATTCAGTTACAGGCTTGCGCGGCACAACGCCAATCTCTCAGCTCGCGATACCACCCTGATGCTTTCACTCTTTACTGGCGTTCAGCTTGCGCAGTTCATCATAGGTAGCAGACTGAACAAACCAGAAGCCCGAAACAATGCACCAAACCAAGCTGCCGACTACGAAAATGCCCAGGGCCGGTAGGAAGCCGCTGGTGAACATGGCGATGAAGGCGAACAGCCAAATCACGGCCAGGGAGACGTAGAGGACGGTGTTGTTGACGCTGATGACGAAGTCTTTCACAGGGCTTATTCCTTGCGGGTTTCGGTTATTACCCCTCCAGGGGCACGCCGATGCTATCACATGGCCTTTATTGGGGTTGTTGTGGTGCCGACCATGGTGAATGGGGCGAACCTATTAGGGCGGCTGCACACCTGCGGTGGTGCTTTAGGCTCTGTACGAAAAGAGATGTCGCAAACATCGCATGGAACAAGCCAGCGAGACCATGGCGGCATAGCTTTTTGCGAGCTTGTCGAAGCGTGTCACGATCCGGCGGTTCTCTTTCAGCCAGCCGAACATGCGTTCGATGATGTTGCGCTGTCGATACTTGGGGCGGTCAAACAGCCTGGGTAAGCCAGGCTTGGGCTTGCGCTTCATCGAACGCATCGGAATGACGGGTTGCATTCGATATTGGTCGCAGTAGCGGCGCAGCGCTTCGGCGTCGTAGCCCTTGTCGGCAAGCAACCACTTGCAGCGTTTACGCGGGCGGCCTCGTTGGCTCGATGGAATGCTGACTTCGTCCAGCAGAGGTTGCGCGTAGCTGATGTCACTGGCTTGGCCGCCAGAGAGGAGGAAGCGCAACGGTGTCCCGTTGGCGTCGCAGAGCATGTGAATCTTGGTTGTCAGGCCACCGCGACTGCGGCCTAGAGCGTGATCGGCAGGCTCGTCAGGCCCCCTTTTTTCCCGGCGCCAGAAGAGGCTCGGGTTGCGCGTACTGCGGTTGAGTCGATCATCCAGGTTTGCAAATCAATCAAGCCTTGCTCATTCAGTCTCAGGTGCAAGCGTTTGAGCATCTGATCGAATGTGCCCTGGTTTCGCCAGCCCCGGAACCGTTGATACACCGTTGACCAAGGGCCAAAGCGTTCCGGCATATCTCGCCACGCTGCACCCGAACAAAGTACCCAAAGCACGCCATCGAGCATCAGACGGTCGCTCAGGCGGGGCCGCCCCCGGCAATGGGTTTCTGTGAAGAGATCGGCGACCACAGTCCAAGCCTCATCCGAGAGTTCGTAACGCTTTGCCATCACAGAATTCCTTTCCGTAGATGGCCGGGAACCCTACAGAAATTCAGCGTCCGAAGGGTGGCGATTGGGTTTCTCGGGATTTCGTACAGAGCCTAAGGCTGGGGACTCGCGCGATCCTCTTTCCAGTGATTTACGTTCGTTACATCTGCGGGTCTCGTGCGCCTGATAAATCGTAATGCGCTGCCCTGAAGCAAGCCATCCGCTTGGCCGAATATTGCGCCAACCTGTGCCCGTCTTTTTTTCTGGAAAGAGACGGGCACTTCTACCACTGCTGCAGCCCTCATCGCACATGGCTGTGCGGCAATTCCCCTCGTGACAATCGGCGTGACAAACGCCGATGTCACCAGCAACAGCGCTGTAGATGATGGTGCCGCAGACCAGGGAATGGACTGCACCTGACTGACAGTCAGGCATGCCCCGGTCATCGCATTGCTGCTTGCACTTGGCTCAGGATCTTCAGGCACTGGTCTCGTCAGCCAATGCTGCCTCCACCCGCCCACCGGTAACGGTGCTCAGGAGGCCAGATCATGAGATGCCCTTGCTCCCGGTCGTAAGGAGCCGCCAGTCCCGCGTAGTGGACATTCCCCACAGGTCGCAGGGGCCTTGATCCCTGATAACACTCAACATTCTTGGCGGGATGACGTGGGGCGAGGACCGGAAGTCGGCGGATGGGGTGACCGACATGGCATTGGTGGGCGAACCACTGCAAGGCTTGAAACCAACTTGATGTTGGATGAACATGCACTCGCGCGCATTGAGCCGCTTACCGGAACACGTCGTGGACGAATTATGTCGAGCATGGATAAATTGGCAGAGGCTTTGCGCCTCAAGCGAGAACAGGACGCGGCCGCCAGTGCACCCGCTAATGAGCAGGCACAGCAGTGGGCTCAAGCGCTCATTGCTCTCTTCGATCAACTGGAAAGCTGGATTAGCCCACTGGTTGAGGCAGGGGTTGTGAAGATTACCCGCCATTCTGCGCTTAAGCAGGAGAGCCCTAACCCTGGCGTTTCTGTGAGCTATCAGGCGCCGATGCTGATTCTGGAGATCAACCGCAAAACAGCTGTGGTGCAAAATATTGGCTTGTTTGTGTCAGGTACGGATGGCCGTGTCGGATTGATCGGCGACGATAAGCGCTTCTTGATCAGCCGATCTCTGCATCCGACTGAGAGCTGGAGCATTGCTACGTACCTCAATATTTTTGACAACGTTCCATCTTCTGAGCGGCCGCTAAGCGAAGAATCGTTGGCAGAGGCGCTTGCCCACTACCTGTAAGTCTTCGCTTTTGATTGCTGAAAATCCGACGCCCAGGTGTACCTACCGATGCCCCGCTACCAAGCGGGGTTTTCTTTGACATCAGCTTAGAGGCGCCCCTGAAAGCTCCAGTAAGGAGCAAAAGTTTGCCGCCAGCTCACACCGGGGGGGACGCTTCACCAGGACGAGTGCGATCTGTGCATGGTCTTTGTCGGATAGTTCGGGATAGAAGGGGAGGCGCCTAGTGAAATTTGAAGACGCCCTAGGAGGCAGATTTGGAATCTGAATCTGGTCAATTGATTACTATCGGGGATGAATAATATGTATCGCAAAACAACATTACTTCATGACCACTTCTGTGCGCGGCTTCGAGGTCTCCTTCAATGTAATTAGCCCCGTCGAGTTCTTTATGGATATTTTCCGGGGCGCATCCGCCGATGAACAATTGCATCATGTCTCTGACTTGTTTAGACCAACAAAAGCGATAGTCGCCAACGGGAATTATCCTACCGACATGCAATGGAGAGTCTGCATATGCTAAAGCCACATTTAGGTCTGAAGTGACAAAAACTGATTGACTTCGGTAGGCGATTCCGAAATTGGTAGTAAACCATTCATCCGCTGACGAGTGAATTTCGGGCTTTATATCCCTTGCGCGTCGATCCTTGCGCGTAAAGTGCAGCTTGGGGCTTGATAAATCATGCCTTGCGCTGAATCCTCTGTAAAAAGGAAGTTCCTCAAATGTCGACATTTAGAATTCTCGTTTTTTACTTGTTGTTCGTGGATATGTCCGATCATCTAGTTCGTAACGAGCTTTTCTTTCGTCCAGTAAGTCTAAAGCCTCAAATAAAAGCGATCTGATTTTTTTGGAATCGTATTTTGTCTGATAAATTTCAGGTTTCTTATCTTTAGATTCTGAGTCGGCAAAAGTTAACTCAACTTCCACGCCGGGCATTAGGGAGACTCTAATTAGTCTTTTGTGTCGAGGTTTTATGACAGATGCTTTCAGTGTCAGTCGTGATAGTATTTCAAGCTCGTCAATTGATATGTCGCTAGATGGTCTCGCTTCGAAGTCAATTGGAGAAATCAAATCACGTGCTACTTTTACGCATGACCCAAAAGCGATAGTTTTCATGTCGAACTCATGCGACAGGAAGGCAAAAATTGAATACCAAAATACAATGTCTGGGAAGGTACTGATTTTGCTTCTTAAGACTTCTGCGTGATTTAAAGAGCCTGGAAGTATTTTGTTGCAGTAATAGGCGATGCATGCTGACTTCAACTTATTGGATAAGTTGGTTTGCTCTATGGTAGATGCCAGTGAATTAAATCCAGTAATTCTGTTGTTGAACGGGCCCGATATGACGGCAGCCTCAGAGCCTATGTCAAAACTTTCAATAAATTTCTCGCTGAGTTGACGGTCAGTGATAGCTCCACAAATGAAAGCAACAAGGGAGTCATTGAGATCTGTAAAGTCAGGAGATATTTTCTTAACAGGCTTGGTAACCTTATTTGACAAGCTTAAGAAGTCATGGGCCAAATCTACCGACGGAAAGCTTATGTCGTTTTTCAAGATTGTGTGAGCAAGTACCAGTTTTTTTGCTATGCACTCAGGTTGCACCCATGGATAAAGAATGTTTGTGCGTGCCATTGTAAATGTGGCGGATTGTGTACAAGTGGCGTAATTAATTACGCCTGAGCTGAGCGTCTTGTTTTCACGCAGTGCGCAGGATATGACCTCTCCGAGTACGCAAGCTAAGTATAGCTTTAACTTGTGCTCGCTCGGTTTGTTGGCTTTGTAGGCTTTCTTACTGCCTAAGAGCAAATTTTTGGCTGTTTGATTACTGCAAACATGAATGTATGAGGATACTGGAGAGATAGAAGAATGATACGTAGCGATGTCCGCGAAAAAAGTCTCCAGATCATCATTGTTTGGAACGACAAAGATTGGAAGTTGAAGCAGGTCTGGGTCTTTGTTTTCAAAGCACTGATGCTTTGTTGTTTTTAAAGGTACAGAATATTCGAATAGATCTTCTTTGATCCCCTTTTCGGAGTTGCCACTTTGGATGATTTCGTTTAAGTCCAGCCAGCTTTCAACAAGCATCTTCAAGCTCCAAATAAGGTGTCGAAGGTAGGATCTTCAGCGGGAGGTGACAAAACCCGAAGAGCGCTTTCTAGATACCCGGGGATATTACCAGAGTAGTATAGGCTTACTGAAGTTTTACCTCGAAGAATTCCAGTATAGGCTAGTCTCTTCTGCGTCGCACGCATCTGAGATAGCGATTCGCACCCTCCCATGTGCACAGATCTAAATTCCCAGCCTTTGCTAGAGTGGAGGGTCCAGACTATGATTCGGTCCTTATCTGAAACGTTGGATGCGGCTAGTGAGTTCTTAAACTCCGCAACTTGGTTTGCTTTAGGAAAGAAAACGCCGAGCTTTTCTCCAGGGTATAAAAGTAACTCATCACGAAGCTTTGAAATTATTTCGGCAATTTGAGATTGCAGATTGTCGCATTTCATTATGTGTACAGAAGATGGGCGGGCGGATTCATCATATTTGCACTCGCCCGTTATGTGTGGGTATGTTGTATGGTCTTTGTTTATGCCGTCGGCGACTTGGCATATATTGTGCCCGCTTCGGTAATGGTACTTTAGTTTGACGGTATTCCCGTCTACTAAACTTTCCATCAGGCCGGGGGTTTGTGCTACCCGATAAATCGACTGCCTGGAGTCAGCGGCGATAATTAGTCTTTCTGCTAGCGCTCTGAATATGAATAGTTCTGTATCGCTATAGTCTTGAGCCTCGTCAATTAATAGCGCCTCAAAAATGTTATGAATGTTATTGTCCGTTATGAATGACTTTAGAATGCCAGCAAGTAAAGTTCGATCCTCTTCGAAGTTTCCGGTGCTGTCACATTCCAAGCTGTACTCTGCAAGTAAGTCTCGGAACAGCTGCATGGCGGTGACGGCATAGTCGCCGGGTATGTTGTACTGAGCACACCCGTGCTGAAAGAATTCTTTCAGGCTAGCGGTGAATACTACTATCTTGAAATTGCTTATGTTCTTAAGTTTTAACCACTTTGATCTAAGTAGTAATATGTTGGTTTTTCCAGACCCAGCAGGACCAGTTAGTAAGAAACTTGCATCAGCGCCCATTCCTCCAACTGCTTTTTTCTGAAATTCATCTAAATCGCCTTCGCCTATCCAGAATGCACTCATCTTTCCTTGCTCCTTAAGCCACAGGCACTATCTTGTCCGCTACCGTGTACAGGGCCAGCTTGCATCGCTCAGAAATTTTCTCTACCGAGAAAACCTCTAGCCACAACCCTTTGAAGATCAACTCACCATTGACCATTGCGGAGATTGATGTCTCTATGCTCTGCTGGTTTGTACCAGGCAAGCTAAGGACGATGTGAAACTCGAGAGATTTATCAAAGTTGAGCCTCTCATCAATCTCGAAAACGTATTGAAGTAGATATTCTGTATCTGATGTACTTTTATGATTTCCGCTAAATCTAGGGAAGATTTTCTCTGAAATTAGAAATTGTCTGACTTCAATAAAAACTCTGCCTTGGATTTCCCACAGGGACTTTCTGAGAGCTATGCCGGAATCAATTGGGCTGATCTCTTTGTCAAGCACTTTCTTTTCGTCCGAGTGTATTTGCCTGAGCCTGATGGAACGTCGTAATTGCGAAAAGTCCGCCGACTCAGTCGGGCCTGAAAAACTAGACCAGTCAATGAGGGAAACTCTTTCTCGCCAATCTTTAACTAAACACGATTGTGCTAATTGTATTATCCAGTCTTCTGATGCTGTCTCTGAAAAAATCGGAGTCCTCCACCTTACCGAGTCATACAAACAGGCCCTCGGTTTATCGTGGCCATCAAATAAACATCGCCCTTCAACCATTTCATAAATGGTTGCGCCTATTTGATAAAAGGTAATTGCACGCCATGCATTGCTGTCAGAGCTCGCTTCGCGTCTCCAGACGAATTCTGGTGGGCTATAACGTAGAGACGCAACAAATTCATCACCGGAAAGTCGAGAGTCGCCAGCCTCGTCTTTAATGGAATCATAAACGATCCCCAAATCCAGCAAGCAAAGTGTAGTAAAATCATCATTGACAATGATATTAGCTGGTTTGATGTCGCGATGAACTAGGTTCTTAGTTTCTAGGAAGCAAGCCGCGCTTGCTAGCTGGGAGATGAGAGGAGCTATAGACGTAGGTGGGAATTTACCAATTACATTGTCTAAAGTTTGCCCAGGGACGAACTCCATGAAGAGATACATGGCCCCTGTTTCTTCGCAGAGGCCACCCTCAAAAACCTCTACAAGATTTGGGTGCTGTTTACTGCCCGATAAAGATATTTGCAGCTCCAACCTTTCCAGTTGCTCTTCTAGCCCATTTTTTTGTAGAGACTCTGGAAAAAATAGCTTTACAGCTCTAATTTCTTTATCTTTAGTAGCTAAGTATACAATTCCATCAGCTCCACGGCCCAGTTCTCTTGTCAGGGTCCATCCTTTAAAATCACCCCCAATCAGATTACGCACGTCTACCATAAAAGTCCCTTTCGCTAGCTAACAACTGCCAACCTACAAAAAGCAATTCCGGCTGAGTGCTTGAGTAAGCTTGAGCCAACCGATTAAGTAAGAAGAGTGCAATTTTCGATTATCTAGGTTTTTTTTGAGCGGTGCTAGCTTGGGGCCATCATTCTTTCTTCGTACGATGCGAATTTACATATAACACATTGAAAATTAAGGATTTTATTTCACGACAGTAAATCGGCATATGATTATTAATAGCTATTGATCATGTCATATTGATTGAATTTTGCAATCAGTTGTTGTGCATACATAATTTCTTCGCAGCTTCTCAGTTCTGCTATCGGCTATCCTTAAAAGGGTAGAAATTGAGATAATTATTCCTGTAATTACTGAATAGTAGATATATATCAAGTAGTCGCATGAAGCTTCGATTCCTGTCTCCGCAACAATCTTATTAAGACCCCCGTTTGGTCTTATCCAAAACGCTTCCAGCAGACTCGTGCAGGGAGCAACCCCGACGCACCTTTTTTAGAGATTAATGTCATTCAAGGGATACCCATCAGACTCTCCGGATTTTTAGCACTTAACGACTCAATCGAAGTCATTCGTGCTGAATTCAGAGAAATTTCCTACAAATTTAAAGCTTGCCCAGCATCCACAATGAGAATAAATTCCCCAAGTCGCGGCAAATTCCGCGACCGGGCGTAGGAACCCGTTGGTAAACTTGGCGCACGCACTAGGCGCCCCTGACCACAGCTGGCGCTTTTTTTGTGCCAGCCGTGCCCTGTCATGGCGGCTGTGTGTGGGCAGGCTTCGGCTTGGCCGGGTTTCCAAGTTTCCCGGTATTCCTACCCCGCACACAGCTGCCACCCAATCCCGTAGGAAGGATCGTGGCAGTTCCAACCAAAACTTGGAGCGTCATGCATGCCCACCATAAATCCTTTACGGATCCTCGCATCCGTTCTCCTCCGCCGCCGTCAACCGCCAGCCCCGGAGCCTCACCGTTTCTACCCCATCTGCACCGCCCCCCGGCCAAAGCCAACCCCAAGGCAGGTGCCCCATGACTGACCTTGAACGCCTCTCCACCATTCAAAGCTATGCCTGGACCCTCGAACTGCTTGGTGAAACGCTGGTCCAGCACGACGAGATGCTGGAATGCGAGCACAACCCTCGGCTGAGCTTTCGCAATACTGCCGGCATTCATCAGGCGATTCGCATCATCAGCCGCCTGGCCAGTGAGCAATGTGGAAAGCTGGGTGCGCTGAAGGGGGCTTCGGTCGAGGACGAGGCTTTGGTGTAAGTCGGGCGAGTTTTTGCATTTGTGCATTGTTGAGATAGGCATGCTTGGTGTGCCTATTAATGGTTTCAGATCGTATGAGGCTGCTTTGCAGCCTATCGCGGATGAATCCGCTCCTACACAAATCGTGCATGGCGGACAGTGGAGGTTGTCAGTCATACAAGCCGCGTTGCCGTTTCGCAGGCCAAGGAAACTTGCGAAAGCGACTGACTGGGGATAAATTGCCCCAGTCGCCGAAGCATCGGCGATGCGACCTTGGCCGGTCGGAATCGAAAGGCGCATCAGCGCCCAGTCTTCATCGCAGGCGCTTTTTTTGTGCCCGCGATGTCGCGCTATGGCAGTGGTGCGCGGGACACCTTCGGGTGTGCCGGGCCCCTTTCGTCCCGGTCGGCCAACCCGCGTACTGCTGCCACCACAACTTGCTTGGCCGCGAGCGGTGGCAGTTCCACAACGAAAGGAACTCATGCATGCCCACCATAAATCCCTTACGGATCCTCGCATCCGTTCTCCTCCGCCGCCGTCAACCGCCAGCCCCGGAGCCTCACCGTTTCTACCCCATCTGCACCGCCCCCCGCCCAAAGCCAACCCCAAGGCAGGTGCCCCATGACTGACCTTGAACACCTCTCCACCATTCAAAGCTACGCCTGGACCCTCGAACTGCTTGGTGAAGCGCTGGTCCAGCACGACGAGATGCTGGAATGCGAGCACAACCCTCGGCTGAGCTTTCGCAATACTGCCGGCATTCATCAGGCGATTCGCATCATCAGTCGGCTGGCCAGTGAGCAATGTGGAAAGCTGGGGGCGCTAAAGGGGGCTTCGGTCGAGGGCGAGGCCTTGGTGTAGCTCGGGCCAGTCGCTTGTAATTGTGCATTGCCTGGATAGGCATGCTTGGCGTGCCTATCAATCTCTTTTTGATTTGTGTTGGCTGGATTGGGGCTGCACTGCAGCTAATTGCCCACCCCCATTCATCCAAGCTACCATTGCTAATAATTCCTATTAGCACAATGGCCTCCCCCCATGAATGCCCCTCCCAGTGCTCCAGCTCCGGGTTTCGAACTGGAGGCACTCTACCGTGCCCACCACGGCTGGATCCGCCAGTGGCTGCAGCGCAAGCTCGGTAATGCCCATGATGCAGCGGAGCTGGCGCAGGATGTGTTTGTGCGGTTGCTGACCAAACCCCGCGCCTTCAATGACCACGAGCATGCCCGTGCGTACTTGGGGCGCATGTCGCGCAATGCCTGTGTGGATTTCTGGCGGCGGCGGCGGGTGGAACAGGCCTACCTGGAAGTGCTGGCAGCCCAGCCAGAGCACCTGGTGCCATCGCTGGAGCATCAGGCCGTCATCCTCGAAACGTTGGCGCAATTGCAGGCGATGTTCGAACGCATGCCCAAGCGGGTGGCCGAGGCGTTTTTCATGGCGCAGCTGCACGGCATGAAGCAACGCGAGATCGCCGAGCAACTGGGCGTGAGCGAGCGTAGCGTGAACACGTACCTGGCCCAGGCGATGTACCAGTGCTTGCTGCTGGAAGTGCAACTGGATGAAGCGTTGACATGAGCAGGGCACAACTCGACCATGCCGTGCTGCAAGCGGCTGCCGGGTGGTTTGCGCGGCTGTACGCAGCGAAGCATGACCCTGCTGTCAACGCACAATGGCGTGCCTGGCTGAACGAGGATGCGCGCCACCGCCTGGCCTGGTCCTATGTAGAAAACATCAACCAGCGTTTCGGTGCCCTCAACGGCCAAACAGAACAGGCGCGGCGGGTGTTCGACAGCGTGCGCCGTAGCCAGCAATCGCGCCGTACCGTGCTTGGCAGCCTCTGCGTGGCAGGTGCAGCAGGGCTGTTGGGGTGGGGCAGCTGGCAGCGGGGTTGGGTGGACTCGCCACGGGCCTGGTTTGCCACTTACCGCACCGGTTTGGGCGAAGTGCGGCCGCTCACTCTGGCCGATGGGAGCCAGCTGTGGCTGAACGGCCAAACGGCGCTGGATGTGCAGTTTGATGAGGGCGTGCGGCAGATTCGCCTGTATCACGGTGAAATCCTGATTCAAACCGGCAAAGACCATCGGCCCTTGGCCGTGGTGACGCGGGCAGGCCGCATGCAACCGCTTGGCACGCGCTTCAGCGTGCGGGATCAGGGTTTGGAAACGACCTTGAGCGTGTTCGAGGGCGCCGTGCAGGCAACCTGTTCCGACAGTGGTTTGCAAACCACACTGGGCGCCGGGCAAATGCTGGTTTTCGATGAGCATCAGGCCAGCACATCCGCGGCTGCACAAGCCTTGCGCCAGGACTGGAGCCGTGGAGTGCTGGTTGCAGAAGACATGCCGTTGGGCCAAGTGATCGACGTGCTGCGCGACTACCGCCATGGGCACCTGGGCATCGACCCTTCGCTGAACAGCTTGCGTGCGGTAGGTACCTTCCCGTTGCTGGACACGGACCGAACCTTGGCAATGCTTGAGCGTTCGCTGCCCATTCGGGTAGTGCGCACCTTGCCTTGGTGGGTCTCCGTCGAGCCGAACTGAAACAAATCAAAATTCTTTTTCTGGTTTTGAGATGCTCATGCGCTTGGTGGGATGACGCTACTTCATCCTACTTCCGGAAGGACCCCTTCATGCTGCTCCGCGACTCTGCTTCCTCGCGCCATCACCCGTTGGCGCTGGCCATTCTCCTTGCCCTTGGCTGCCACACTGCTGCCGCCCAGGCCGACAGTAACGGCGCAGTGGCACAAGGGGTGGTGTATGACATTCCGGCCGGGCCGTTGGCGCGGCAACTGAACCTGCTGGCCAGCCAGGCCGGCTTGTTGATTGGCGGTGATGCCACGCTCACCACCAACAAGCAGAGCCAAGCGGTGCACGCTACCAGTGTGGAGCAGGCGCTGGCACAGATACTGGCAGGCAGTGGTGTGCAAGCGGTGCGTACCGGCGAGCGGGAATTCCAGTTGGTGCGTCAGGCCCAAGACCCAGCGGGTGCAGTAACCCTGGGCAGCACCACCATCTCCGGTCAGGGCCTGGGCGATGTGACAGAGGGTACGGGGGCCTATGCCACGGGGCGTTCGTCCACCGCCACAAAGCTACCCATGAGCCTGCGCGAAACGCCACAGTCGGTCACGGTGGTCACCCGCCAGCGCATGGATGACCAGAACATGAAAAACCTCGATGACGTGATGCGCAATGCCACTGGCGTCACCATCATCAAGAACGGCGGCGAGCGCTCTCTGTATCAGGCCCGTGGGCAGACAGTCGAAAACCTGCAGATTGATGGTGTGCCGACCAACATCGGCAACCCGTACTCGATGGACACCATCTCTAAGCCCAACACCGACATCTACGACCGTGTGGAAGTGGTGCGCGGCGCCACCGGGCTCATGGAAGGCGCGGGTAACCCGTCGGCGTCCATCAACCTGATTCGCAAGCGGCCCACGGCCGAGCGCCAGGCGTTGATCGAGACCTCGGTCGGCTCGTGGGACGATTACAAGACCATGGTCGACCTGTCTGCACCGCTGAACGAAGCAGGCACCCTGCGCGGCCGTTCGGTCATTACCTACAACAATGCCAACAGCTACCTGGACACTGCCCAGAAAGAAAACCAGCTGATCTACGGCATTGTCGAAGCCGATCTGGATGAGTCGACCCTGGCCACCTTCGGTTTCACCTACCAGAAGGACCGCAACTCGGGTTATGACTGGTCGGGCCTGCCCAGCCAGGAGAGCGGCGCGTTCTACCCAATTTCGCGTTCTACCTCGCTGACCGGCGACTGGAACCACCTGGACAAGCGCAATACCACCGTGTTTGCCGATATCCAGCACACCTTCGCCAACGGCTGGAAGGGTGTGGTGGCGGTGAACCAGATGTGGGCCAAGTCGGACTTTCTGGGCAACTACACCTACCCTGGTGGCGGCACCGACCTGTTCACCCTCAACCCGCGCCATTTTCACTTCGATGACACTCAGACCAGCATCGACGGTTACTTCACCGGCCCGTTCCAGCTGCTGGGCCGCCAGCATGAGCTGATTGTTGGCGGCAACTGGAACAAGGACGACTTTGACTATCACGGCGGGCGCGATGCCACATACCGCTACATCGTCGATATGAACAACCTGGCCGCGTTCGACCCGCCCAGCCCGACCGCCCTCAACGTCAACCAGTGGCAATACAACCGCACCCAGGAGCAGAAGGGCGTATATGCGGCCAGCCGGTTCAGCCTTACCGATAGCACCACGCTCATCCTCGGCAGCCGCTGGAGCTGCTACAGCCACGATGCGCTGGACGACACCAATGGCGTGCGTGAGGCCACAGACCATAAGCACTTCTCCAAGAGTGGTGAAGTCACCCCTTATGCCGGCCTGGTGCAGGACCTGAACGAAAACTGGTCGGCCTACGCCAGCTACACCGAAATCTTCAAGCCGCAGAGTTCGCAGGACCCAGATGGCAACACGCTCCTGCCGATGACCGGCACCAACTACGAAATCGGTTTGAAGGGTGAGTTCCTGGACAAGCGCCTGCAAACTTCCGTGGCGTTGTTCCAGGCCGACCAGACAGGCCGTGCCGAACGGGTGACCTGTGCGCAGACCTTTGCCTGCTACCGAGCATCCGACAAGGTGCGCAACAAAGGTATCGAGCTGGAGCTGACAGGTGAGGTGCTGCCGGACTGGAACGTATCGGCGGGGTACACCTATACCCAGTCCAAGTACATCGGTGGTGAGCAGAAAGGCGAAGACTTCAACGGCGCCTCGCCCCGCCACCTGTTCAAGGTTGCGACCGACTACCGCCTGCCGGGTGCGCTCAATCAGCTGCGTGTGGGTGGCAGCTTCTATGCGCAAAGCAAGATGACCCAAACCGAAGTCGGCGAAGACTACAAGATCCAGCAGGACGCCTACCACCTGACCAACCTGCACGCGATCTACGAGATCAACAAAAACCTCGAAGTGCAGTACAACCTGGATAACGTGTTCGACAAGAAGTATTACCAGACCCTGGGCAACCCCAACTATTGGAACTTCTATGGCGAGCCGCGCAATTTCAACCTGGCGCTGCGGGCAAGGTTCTAACTGGCTAATACGCCGGCAAACTCATTGGCGGTGCTTTGTGGGAGCTTGGCATCAGTGGGGGCGTCGAACAGGGGCAGGTCCAGGTTGGGGAGGTTTTGCGGTGTTTTCTGAGTGAAGTCGATCATCAAATGGCTCCAATCCGGTCCAGCGCATGCTTGAGCTCTGCGGCGGCAATGGCGCTGTGGTTGAGGGCGAAGAAGGCGCTGAGGCGTTGCCGGATGTGAGCCACGGTGGCGTCGAAGGCGGCTTGCACTTCTTCATCACTGCCTTGAACGTCCGAAGGGTCGGGCAGGCCCCAGTGGCTCTTGACGGCGGGCCCGAAGTACACGGGGCAGGGCTCGCCGTTGGCGTTGTCGCACACGGTGATCACGATGTCTGGCGGGTCGTTCTGGAAGCTGTCGGAGCCTTTGCTGTAGAGCCTGGATGTTTCCACGCCAAGGCTTTGCAAGGTGCTGATGGCACATGGGTTCAGGCGGCCGCTTGGGTGGCTGCCGGAACTCACGGCAATCATCCCCTCGGGTGCCATTTGGTTGAACAAGCCTTCGGACAACACGCTGCGGCAGCTGTTGGCGGTGCACATGAACAGTACTTTCATTGGGGGCTCCTGGAGTGCGGGCGAGTGGAGGCGTTTCAACAGCACGCCACTTGGCGAACGGGGCGGCCTTCCATGGCGGCAAGGCGAACCTTGTCGCCTTCCAGCCAGTCGCGATGCGCTTCCAGGGTCACCTGGAGCACGCCGTTGACCCACTCGGGCAGTTGAGGGTGAAGGCGGTAGTAAATCCACTGGCCTTGGCGTCGGTCTTCCAGCAGGCCGCTCGTCCGCAGTTGGGCGAGGTGGCGGGAGACTTTCGGCTGATTGTCATCCAGCGCCCAGATGAGTTCGCATACGCACAGTTCTCCTTCTGCAAACAGCATCAGCATGATCCGGGCTCGGGTTTCGTCGCCCAGGCATTTGAAAACTACGGGAGGAGAAAGGGGCATGGGCTGGCTTCGCATGTGTAAATTTGAATATACGGATTTGCGCATATATCAATGAAGTTTGTGAAGCGCTGGTTGTCGGCGTGGGATCCTTCCAGCCGGTACTGGCTGGGAACAAGGTTGTTTGACAGAATCGCGCGGTTGATAGCCATCTGATGGCTATTTGGGCTGGGGCCTTGGGGAGTGGTGGGCAGCGTGACAGACAACGAGTTGATTGAGCTCTCGGCCAAGTCCATTGGAATTGAGCTGGTTTACCAGGGTGGGGCGGCTGGCTATTACCGGGACTTCGGGGACTGTGTGGCATGGCTTGCGTGGGACCCTATCGTCGATGGGGCCGATGCGATGCGGTTGGTGGCTGTGCTTGGTTTGCAGCTGAAGGGTGACGTGGTGACCTGTGCCACAGGGCTGCATAGCTGTCAGGTTGAGCGGGGCGCTGATGCGGACTTGGCAACAATGAACGTGTGCCGGGCAATTGCCGGCGTTGCGGCTGATATTGGCCGGGTGATGGATGTGGATAATTTGCGGGTGGCGGGGTAGGGCTGGGGCTGCTTTGCAGCCCATTCGCGGCTGAAGCCGCTCCTACCTCGACCGTGCAGGGATCACGTCCGAATCAGGGTTGGCACCAGGCGCACGTAGATCAATTCACTCACTAGCTCGACCAACGTTTGTGTAATAACGGCAGCTGCAGCCAAACCGCGCAGGTCTTCCGGTAGGGCTAGCGCCAAGGGTAATACCACCAGCGAGTTCCGCGTTGCCGCGCTGAATGTAACCGAGCGGGCTTCGGCCACCGGCAAGCGGAACAGCTTTGCCGATACCAAGCCCAGCACCGGCGCCAGCAGCATGAAGCCGAGGTACACCGGGACCACCGGCAGCAAGCGGTCGAAGTCGCGCAGCACCACGGCAATCTGCGAGCCAATCACGGCCACCAGCACCAAGGCCATCGCGGGTACCGGCATCCATGCCCAGGCATCGTTCCAGGCAGCTGCGGCAAGCGAGCGGCGAGCGCTGGCGCTGGTGAGCACGGCCAGGATCATCGGCAATACAATCAGCAGCACGAACGCTTCCACAAAGGGGGCAATCGAGAGGGTCACTTCGCTGTTGTTGCCCAGCATTACAGCCAGGTAAACCGGCAACAGCATCAACTGCACCAACAGCAGCACGGGCGTTGCAGCGAGGGTGAGGCGGGCGTCGCCTTTGCCGAGATGGGTGAACACCACGACGTAGTCGATGCACGGGGTCAGCAGCACCAGCAAGGCGCCGATCAAGATGGCTGGGTGGTCGACCAGGCCACGTGTGCCCAACCATACCAGCAGTGGCACCAGCACGAAGTTGGCGAGCAGCAGCGCACCCATGAAGCGGCGGTTGCCCAGGCCTTGGCGCAGGTCGAGGAAGGGGATTTGCAGAAACATCGCGTACATCAGCACGGCAATGGCGGGGGTGACCAAGGCTTGCAGATGGCGTGCGGTGTCTGTAGCCAGCAGGCCGAAGGCCATGGCCGCGAGCACGGCGGCAAAGTAGATGGAGGTCTGGTGGGTTTCGAGTTGTTCTCTGGTCACGAGGAGGCCTGTGCTGGCGCGCGCAAAGCGGGCAGTGTACTCAAAGAATGAAAAAGCCCGGCACTGGGCCGGGCTTTTTCACATCAAGCAATCAGCAATCAGTTGCCGTAAACCGGCAGCTTCTTGCAGATGGCCTTGACCTTCTCACGTACGGCGTCGATCACCGCTTCGTTGTTCAGGTCTGCCAGGATGTCGCAGATCCAGCCGGCCAGTTCCTTGCACTCGGCTTCTTTGAAGCCGCGGGTGGTAACGGCTGGGGTGCCGAAACGCAGGCCCGAGGTAACGAACGGGGAACGTGGGTCGTTCGGCACGGAGTTTTTGTTGACGGTGATGAAGGCTTTGCCCAGGGCAGCGTCAGCGTCCTTACCGGAGATTTCCTGCTTGATCAGCGACAGCAGGAACAGGTGGTTTTGAGTACCGCCGGAAACCACGTCGAAACCACGCTCGATGAACACGCTGGCCATGGCCTGGGCGTTTTTCACCACTTGTTGCTGGTAAGCCTTGAACTCAGGCTGCAGGGCCTCTTTGAAGCAGATGGCCTTGGCGGCGATGACGTGCTCCAGCGGGCCACCTTGGGCGCCCGGGAACACGGCGGAGTTCAGCTTCTTCTCGATGTCGGCGTTGGCGCGAGCCAGGATCAGGCCGCCACGTGGACCACGCAGGGTCTTGTGGGTGGTGGTGGTGACCACGTCGGCGAACGGCACCGGGTTCGGGTACACGCCAGCGGCAACCAGGCCGGCAACGTGGGCCATGTCGACGAACAGGTAGGCGCCTACCTTGTCGGCGATGGCGCGGAAGCGGGCGAAGTCCAGCACTTGCGAGTAGGCCGAGAAGCCGGCAACGATCATTTTTGGCTTGTGCTCGACAGCCAGGCGCTCGACTTCGTCGTAGTCGATCAGGCCGTTGGCGTCGATGCCGTACTGGATGGCGTTGTACAGCTTGCCCGAGGACGAAACGCTGGCACCGTGGGTGAGGTGGCCACCGTGGGCCAGGCTCATGCCCAGGATGGTGTCACCGGCCGACAGCAGGGCCAGGTAAACAGCAGCGTTGGCCTGGGAGCCAGCGTGCGGCTGAACGTTGGCGTAGTCGGCGCCGAACAGCTCTTTGGCGCGGTCGATGGCCAGTTGCTCAACGATGTCGACGTACTCGCAACCACCGTAGTAGCGCTTGCCCGGGTAGCCTTCGGCGTACTTGTTGGTCAGCACGGAGCCTTGGGCTTCCATGACGGCAGGGCTAGTGTAGTTTTCAGAAGCGATCAGCTCGATATGCTCTTCCTGGCGCAGAGCTTCTTGCTGCATGGCTTCGAAGAGCTCGGCGTCGTACTTGGCAATAGTCAAATCACGGCTGAACATGGCGGTCCTCAAGGATCGGGCTGAATTGGGGGGGCATTCTAACCGATTGATCCGCGCATGGCATATGAAGTGGCATCAAGTCGCGGACCAATGGCTTTCATGATGTATCCCGCGTGGCGACTGGGCTGGATGCGTGCGGGAGTTGACTCAAAAGTCCGCTTTTACGCGCTGTGTGTGGGAGCGGCCTTGTGTCGCGAAAGGGCTGCGTAGCAGCCCCAGGATTTCAGCTTTGCAGCCAATGTTGCTGGGGCTGCTGTGCAGCCCTTTCGCGACACAAGGCCGCTCCCACAGGGTTTGCGCATGCCTTGAGGTGAGCACTGAACTTGTGGTGGCAGCTCAAGGCAGTTGTTCCCACAAGCAGTTACTGGAACATGAACAGCGTTTCGTTGCTGAACTGCGCTTCGAACTGGTTGGCGGGCATCGGGCGGCCGAACAGGTAGCCCTGTACCTCGTCGCAACCGTGCTCGCGCAGGAACTCCAGTTGTTCGTGGGTTTCGACGCCCTCGGCAATTACCGCCAGGTTCAAGCTGTGGGCCATGGCGATAATCGCCCGGGCAATCTGCGCGTCCTGCTCGCCTTCGGGCAGGCCGTCGACGAAGGTGCGGTCGATCTTCAGCACATCGATGGGGAACTGCTTCAGGTAGTTGAGCGACGAGTAACCCGTGCCAAAGTCGTCAACCGCGATGCTCAGGCCCAGCACCTTCAGGCCGTCGAGAATCTGCATCGCCTCGTTCACATCGCGCATAAGGATACTTTCGGTCAGCTCCAGCTCCAGGCACGCCGGCGGCAGGCCGCTTTCTTCCAGAATGGCGGCAATACGGTTGCCCAGCTGGCCGTCCGAGAACTGCCGCGCCGAAATGTTCACCGATACCTTAGGCACGCGCACCTTGGCCTTGTGCCAGGCCTTGAGCTGGCGGCTGGCTTCGCGCAGCACCCAGTCGCCCACATCCACCACCAGGCCGAGCTCTTCGATCACCGGGATGAAGTCGCCCGGCGGCACCAGGCCACGGGTAGGGTGGCGCCAGCGCAGCAACGCTTCGGCGCCGGTCAGGCGCATGCCGTCGCCGCTGAACTGCGGCTGGTAGTAAAGAATGAATTCGTTCTGCTCCAGCGCGTGGCGCAGGTCGCTTTCAAGCTCCAGGCGCTCCAGGGCGCTGGCGTTCATTTCGGCCTGGTAGAACTGGAAGTTGTTCTTGCCGCGTTCCTTGGCGTGGTACATGGCGGTGTCGGCGTTTTTCATCAGCTGGCTCAGCTCGCTGCCGTCCTGCGGGCTGAGGGCGATGCCGATACTGGCGGTAACGAAAAACTCGCGGCTTTCCAGCACAAACGGCCGCACCAGGCTGGCCAGGATGTTCTCGGCCACGTGGATGGCGCGGTTCAGTGCCATTTCCCGGGTGGCGCGCGGTTGCAGCAGCAGGGTGAATTCGTCGCCACCCATGCGCGCCACCGTGTCGTCGTCGTCCACGCAGGCCAGCAGGCGCAGGGCCATGTCCTTGAGCATGCGGTCGCCGGCGGCGTGGCCCAGCGAGTCGTTGATCGGCTTGAAGCGGTCCAGGTCAAGGAACATCAGCACCACCCAGGCCTTTTGCCGCTCGGCCTGCTGCAGCGCGGTGTGCAGGCGGTCCTGGAACAGCGTGCGGTTGGGCAGGTGGGTGAGGGCGTCGTAATAGGCCAGGCGGTGGATGCGTTGCTCGCTGGCCTTGCGCTCGCTGATGTCGGTGAAGAAGCACACGTAGCTGGCCAGGTCGCCTTCATCGTCCAGCACGGCGGTAATGCCTACCCACGCCGGGTAGCGGTCGCCGTCGCGGCGCTTGAGCCACATTTCACCTTCCCAGCTGCCGCGCAGGTGCAGTTGCTTGACCACGTAGCGCAGGTGGCCTTCCTGCTGTTCGTCCACGGCCAGCATGCCGGGCAACTCGTCGAGCACATCGCTGACGGCGTAGCCGGTGACTCGGCTGAAGGCCTCGTTGGCCTGCACGATGTAGCCGGCCGGGTCGGTGATGAGGATGGCCGATGTGGAGTGCTCGAATACCGTGGCGGCCATGCGCAGGTCTTTTTCCGCGCGGCGTTGCTGGCTGATGTCGCGGCCTACGCCGAGCACGCCTTCAAAGCGTTCGTGGTCGTCCCACACCAGCACCAGGCGCAGTTCGATGGGGATTTTGCGGCCATCGGCGCGCAGGCAGTCGAACAGGAACAGTTGCGTAGGCAACTGGCTGCGCAGTTGCGCCAGTTGCTCACTGTCGCTCATGGCCTTGCTGACCTTTTCCATCAGGCCGTAAATGCCAGTGAGCTGGGACGGGTTGGCGATGATCGACTGCCAGCCGTTTTCGAAAATCCACTCCGCCGGGTAGCCAAGCACCGCCTGCACCGAGGGGCTGACGTAGTTGAGCTGCAGCCCGCTGTCGGTGGAGAAGATCACGTCGCTGATGCTCTCGGCGAGCATGCGGTAACGCTGTTCGCTGTCGCGCAGGGACTGGCTGGCTTCGATCTGCACGGTCACATCCTTGCCCACACCGATGATGCGGGTGACCAGGCCTTCGCTGTCGCGGGTCAACACTTGCTCGCGGATGTCGTAGCAACGCCAGCCGCCGTCCCGGTGGCGGAAGCGCAGTTGGGTGTGCAGCGACTGGCTGTGGCCGTTGTCGCGCTGCTGCTGGCGCAGGGTCTGGTAGTGCGTGGCATCTTCGGGGTGCAGCAGCAATTCCCAGAAGCGGTCACCCATGTGCGCCAGCTCGTTGCGGTCGTAGCCCAGCGTCTGGCCGAGGTGGCGGTTGCTGAAAATCATGCGCTGGCTGAACACGTCCTGCACGTAGAGCTGGTCGGGCACGGTGCGCACCACGTCCGACCAGAAGCTCTCACGCTCCAGCAGTGACAGTTCAACCTGCTTGCGGCTGGTGATGTCGCTGATGCTCAGGATTACCGCCTGGTAATCCCGGCGCTGCTGGGGCAGGCGGGCCATCAGCCACAGGTGCAGTTCGCCACCCAGTGGCGCAGGCAGGCGTACTTCCAGCTCAAGGGACGGGCGCTGTTCGATCAGTGCGTCGATCAACTGCATGCCAACGCTCTCGCGGCCATCGCCGCTGCCGTCGATCAGGCGTTGCCAGGCGCCTTCGTGGCAATCCACGTTGAGCAGCTGGCGTGCGACCTGGTTGATTTCGGTGATCTTCAATTCCTGCAGCAGCGAGCGGCGCAGGCTTGGGTCCAGAGCCAGGCTCTGCTTGAGCCCGGCCAGGTTGCGCAGGTGGTAGCGGTCGAGCTGGCCGGGCAGGCTGGACAGGTCGAGCACGCACAGTGCCACGCCGGTGCCCTCGAAAATTTCGTGATAGCGCCGGCGGTCCTCCTGCAGGGCGCGTTGGCGGCGGCGCATGTTGATCAGCGCCAGCACTGGCAACAGGGCGCAGAACAGTGCCAGCAGGCATTTGCCCAGCAGCGCCGGCAGCAGTTGCTGGCGGGCCATGCCGGCATCGAACAGGCCACGCAGTTGCCAGGTGCTGTTCTCGATGAACGCCAGCATCACGCTTTGCAGGGGTTCGTCACTGGTGGGCATGGGGCCATGGCGCTCCAGCACATCGCCGCTGCGGCTGTTTTCCAGCAGCCAAAGCGGGTGGCCGGGGCCGTCGAGGTGTACGGTCAGCTCGCGGTAATAGTCAGGGGAAAGGCGAAGTAGCCAGTAGCCACGGTCCTGTTCGCTGGTCTGGCGCAGCAGCAGGTAGATGCTGTTGTTGTCCGCTGCATTGGCGAAAAAGTAGCCATTGCCCTTGTTCAGCTCGAGCAGTTCGCCAATCAGTTGGCGGTCGGGGCTGTTGGCCAGGCTGTCGCTGCGCAGTTGCCCGGAGTGGTCAAGCCAGGCGATGTGCCGCAGGGTGGGCAGGCGTTCGCGCAGGGTCGCCAGCAAGGTGGGCAATGCGTCGGGCGTCGGCGGTTTGACGTAGGGCTGGACCAGGTTGAGCGCTTGCTGGGCCTTAAGCGCCATGTTCAGGCTCAGGTGGTCGGCCAGCTCTGCGGTGGCCATCAGGCTCTGTTCGCGCTGGTCGGCCTGGGTGTGGCGGAACTGGGCGAACAGCTGCCAGAGCAGCAAGCCCAACAAAATCAGGGCCAGCAGCGCCAATGCACCCTTCACCGAACCGCGCAGGGGCGCGCCCGGGGCCGGTGGAGCGGAACGCAACGAAGACGGTTGATTGAGATTGGTCAAGCGTAGGTCCTGCGATTGGGCTGGCGATGGCAGGTTGAGTCATGCACGGTATATGCCGGTTCGCAGCGGCCTGGACTGCGGTGGCGCACTATATAGCCGGATACCCGAAACGGGCTAGCATGCCTGTCATTGTGTCAAAGTGCCAGCATGATGGTGAAGCGCCGACGGTCGTGGTGAAGCGGGTGCGTTCGGCAAGCCCCTGCAACCTGTGCGAGAATGCGGCCCGCTTCAATGACAACGCATCGGAGATGTTTGGTTTTGGTTACTCACTTTTCCTCCAATGGCCTCGATTCCGCCTGTGGGCGCAGCAGTCAGACCCTTGTCAGCACTGCCGTGACCGAGGACGTATCCTGCAAATCGTGCCAGCGCTCGCTGGTCAAGGCTGACGCGCCTGCTGCGTCCAAGAATAAAACCCCTTCGCTGGCCGAGCTGCGCAAGACCGCCAAGGTGGCGGCGGCACCGGCTGTGGCCCAAGTGCAGGCCAAGCCTGCGCGTAGCGGTGGCTTTAGCGTGAAATCGGCCTGGGCTGCGCGCCTGGCCGAGCAAGGCGACCGCTGCCGGCTGCCGCGTGGCAAAGTTAAACAGCGTCACGTCTGAATCATTCAAGGCCAATTGGCCTTTTCTCTTGTGGGAGCGGCCTTGTGTCGCGAAAGGGCTGCGCAGCGGCCCCCACAATATTTGCTTTAAAGCCGATATTCTGGGGCCGCTGCGCGGCCCTTTCGCGACACAAGGCCGCTCCCACAAGAATCATGCAAGCTCTGCTCCCACCATCCGACCACCCTGTGCAACGCCGCGCGTTGGCGTAGAATGGTCGTCTTTGTTCACTACACCCCGTAAACACATCCCCTGGCCGTTGCGCCGGGGCGATCGTCGATGTCTTTACCTATCTGATTAGAGGGCTTGGTTTTGGCTCAATACGTCTACACCATGCATCGGCTGAGCAAGGTCGTGCCGCCGAAGCGGGAAATTCTCAAGAATATTTCCCTGTCGTTCTTCCCTGGCGCCAAGATCGGCGTGCTCGGCCTGAACGGCGCGGGTAAATCGACCTTGCTGCGGATCATGGCGGGCGTCGACAAGGAATTCGACGGCGAAGCCCGTCCGATGCCCGACATCAACGTTGGCTACCTGCCGCAGGAGCCGCAACTGGACCCGACCAAGACCGTGCGTGAAGTGGTCGAGGAAGCGGTCAGCGTGATCAAGGACGCCCAGGCCCGTCTGGACGAGGTTTACGCCGCCTATGCCGAGCCGGATGCCGACTTCGACAAGCTGGCTGCCGAACAGGCCAAGCTCGAAGCCATCCTGCAGGCTGCCGACGGCCACAACCTGGAGCGCCAGCTGGACGTTGCCGCCGACGCCCTGCGCCTGCCGGCCTGGGATGCGCGCATCGAGCACCTCTCCGGTGGTGAAAAGCGCCGTGTTGCCCTGTGCCGCCTGCTGCTGTCGGCCCCCGACATGCTGCTGCTCGACGAACCAACCAACCACCTGGACGCCGACTCGGTGGCCTGGCTGGAGCGCTTCCTGCACGACTTCCCGGGCACCGTGGTAGCGATTACCCACGACCGTTACTTCCTCGACAACGTCGCTGGCTGGATCCTCGAACTGGACCGCGGCGCTGGTATCCCGTACGAAGGCAACTACTCGGGCTGGCTGGAGGCCAAGTCGGACCGTCTGGCGCAAGAGTCCAAGCAGCAGAGCGCCCACGAAAAGGCCATGAAAGAAGAACTGGAGTGGGTGCGCAAAGGCGCCAAGGCCCGCCAGTCCAAATCCAAGGCCCGTCTGCAACGCTTCGAAGAAATGCAGTCGCAGGAATTCCAGAAGCGCAGCGAAACCAACGAGATCTACATCCCGGCCGGCCCGCGCCTGGGTGACAAGGTCATCGAGTTCAAAAACGTCAGCAAAGGCTATGGCGACCGCGTGCTGATCGACAACCTGTCGTTCGCCATGCCAAAAGGCGCCATCGTCGGCGTTATCGGTGGTAACGGTGCCGGTAAGTCGACCCTGTTCCGCATGCTGATGGGCAAGGAGCAGCCGGATTCGGGCAGCATCGAGATCGGTGAAACCGTGCAACTGGCCTGCGTGGACCAGAGCCGTGAAGACCTGGACGGCGCTAAGACCGTGTTCCAGCAGATTTCCGACGGCTCCGACCAGATCCGCATCGGCAACTACGAGATCCCGTCGCGCACCTACGTTGGCCGCTTCAACTTCAAGGGTGGCGACCAGCAGAAGTTCGTCAAGGACCTGTCCGGTGGTGAGCGTGGCCGCCTGCACCTGGCGCTGACTCTGAAGGAGGGCGGTAACGTCCTGCTGCTGGACGAACCGTCCAACGACCTCGACGTCGAAACCCTGCGTTCGCTGGAAGAAGCCCTGCTGGACTTCCCGGGCGCCGCGATCGTGATTTCCCACGACCGTTGGTTCCTGGACCGTGTGGCCACCCACATCCTGGCGTACGAAGACGACTCGAACGTGGTGTTCTTCGAGGGCAACTACACCGAGTACGAAGCAGACCGCAAAAAGCGCCTGGGTGATGCCGCTGCCCAGCCGCACCGAGTGCGTCACAAGAAGCTGGCCCAGTAAGCCGGTTTTTGGATGCACAGAAATGGGGCCCTTTGAGGCCCCATTTTTGTGCCTGGCAATCAGGCCAGACTTGCAATAATTTTGTATACACTTATACAAAACGCACCAAAAAATTTCATAAAAACGACATTGCGCCCTATTCCAGTGCGATTGCTTCTTGGTACATTCCCGAAAAAACCAATAAGTCCAATCCTCTTGGTGAGATGTCTACCATGATCGAATCTGTCGACAATTTCCTCGCACGCCTCAAGCAGCGCGACCCTGCCCAACCCGAATTCCACCAAGCCGTGGAAGAAGTCCTGCGTAGCCTCTGGCCCTTCCTTGAGGCCAACCCCCACTACCTGCAAGCCGGCATCCTTGAGCGCGTGGTCGAACCAGAGCGTGCCGTGCTGTTCCGGGTGTCGTGGGTTGACGACCAAGGCAAAGTCCAGGTCAACCGCGGCTATCGTATCCAGATGAACAGCGCCATCGGCCCTTACAAGGGCGGCCTGCGCTTCCACCCTTCGGTGAACCTGAGCGTGCTCAAGTTCCTGGCCTTCGAACAAACCTTCAAGAACTCCCTCACCTCGCTGCCCATGGGCGGCGGCAAGGGCGGGTCGGACTTCGACCCCAAAGGCAAAAGCGATGCTGAAGTGATGCGCTTCTGCCAGGCCTTCATGAGCGAGCTGTACCGCCACATCGGTGCCGACTGTGACGTGCCTGCCGGTGATATCGGCGTGGGCGCTCGCGAAATCGGCTTCATGTTCGGCCAGTACAAGCGCCTGGCCAACCAGTTCACGTCGGTGCTGACCGGCAAAGGCATGACCTACGGCGGTAGCCTCATCCGCCCAGAGGCCACCGGCTATGGCTGCGTGTACTTCGCCGAGGAAATGCTCAAGCGCAAAGACCTGCGTATTGACGGCCGCCGTGTGGCCATTTCCGGCTCCGGTAACGTGGCCCAGTACGCAGCGCGTAAGGTTATGGACCTGGGCGGCAAGGTCATTTCGCTGTCGGACTCCGAAGGCACCCTGTACGCCGAAGCTGGCCTGACCGATGCCCAGTGGGACGCATTGATGGAGCTGAAGAACGTCAAGCGTGGCCGCATCAGCGAGCTGGCTGACCAGTTTGGCCTGGAGTTCCGCAAGGGCCACACGCCATGGAGCCTGCCGTGCGACATCGCACTGCCATGTGCCACCCAGAACGAACTGGGTGCCGAAGACGCCCGCACCCTGCTGCGCAATGGCTGCATCTGCGTGGCAGAAGGCGCCAACATGCCGACCACGCTGGAGGCTGTGGATATCTTCCTGGAAGCTGGCATTTTGTACGCACCGGGCAAGGCTTCCAACGCCGGTGGTGTTGCCGTATCGGGCCTGGAAATGTCGCAGAACGCCATGCGTTTGCTGTGGACTGCCGGTGAGGTGGACAGCAAGCTGCACCACATCATGCAGTCGATTCACCATGCTTGCGTGCATTACGGCGAAGAGGCGGATGGCACGGTCAATTACGTGAAGGGTGCGAACATTGCCGGGTTTGTGAAAGTGGCGGACGCGATGCTGGCTCAAGGCGTGGTCTGATTTGAGACTGCCGGGGCCGCTGTGCGGCCCTTTCCGACCGGTCCGGCGTCCCGGCAAGGCCGCTCCCACAGGGACTGCGCAAGCCTCAGGCTTAATGATATTTCTGTGGGAGCGGCCTTGTGTCGCGATGGGCTGCACAGCGGCCCCCAGGGCCCTCAGCTTTCACCCTCAATTGCAAGTATCTCGATCATCTGATCCCCCGCCGGCCGCCGCCACAGCACCTCATCCCCTGGCCCGGCCCCCATCAAAGCCCGTCCCAGTGGCGAGCCCCAATTGATCAGCCCACGCCCGGCATCGGCTTCATCCTCGCCAACCAGTTGCACCACATGTTCCTGATCCTGCTCGTCAACAAACCGCACCCGGCTGCCAATCTGCACCTTGCTGATCGAGGTGGCGGGTGGCACCACCTGCGCGCTTTGCACCCGGGCGCTGAAGTAGCGCAAGTCCCGTTCGGCATCCGCCAGCCGCTGTTTGTCGCCGCGCTCGCCTTGCGCCTGCAGTTCGCTGCGCAAGGCATTAAGCTCGGCCACCCGATGCTGTAGCTGGTGCAAACCATTGGCGGTCACGTAGTTGGGCTGCTCACTGACGCGCCGCTCCACTGGCTGGTCGGCCTGGGCGGCGGCGTTGTCCTCGTTGACGAATGCTCGGCTCATGAAGGGGCCTCCTTGTGCAGGAGACCATGGTGACAGGTTGGCGGTTTCAGCAGATGCCCGTTTGCGACCTAATTGCGTCGGTAGGCACGTGCGGCGTCGCGGTCTTTCTCTTGCTGCCATTCGCGGTCGCGGTCATCCCAGAAGCGTTCGTGGTACTCACGCTGCTCTTCGCTGCGCTGCATGGCCTGGCACTGACGAAAACCATCGTCCCAGCCGCTTTCGTATTGGCGGTCTTGCAGGTAGCGCGGTACGTTTTTGCGAAAATCACCGGCCATCATGGCTGCGGCCTGGCGGCCGCTGCTGCAACCGTCCTGAAAACCGTCGGCATAGGCGGGCGGGTAGCCTTGGTTGAGCATCTGCTCATGGGTGGTTTGGCAACCTGCCAGCAACAACACAACGCCTAGCGCAAAACCGTACCGCAACATGGCCACAAGACTCTTCGAATGATGCTGAAGAGTCTAGGTGGCGATTTGTCGGGCAGGTGTCAAAACAGTGTCAAAGAGTCGGTTGGTTCACAGTGCCGGTGTACATCGGCCTAGTAGTGATACCACTTCACTTCCAGCATCACCTCGTTCTGCGCAGTTGCCAAATGGCTGAATTCCCGCGAAGCACTCAACCTCAACCCGAGGTTCTGGCTGATCTCCCACTGCTGGTTCAGGCTCACGCTGCGCCGTACCTCACCATTGGTGAAGTAATCCCCCTTGGCCTCAAGCGTCATGTTGCCCAACCCGTTGCGCCACAGCAGCCCACCGTTGAACCCGGCCGCCGGGGCGATGAACTGGGCAAAGTCGTTGTGATGCTCCACCCGCACCGTGCCCAATGCAAAGCCCAGCAACCCGTCAGCCAGTTGCCAGGTGCCCCCGGCGCCACCGTTCACATGGCTCACCAGCACTTCGTCATCATGCTTGCCCGGCACCCGCTCCAGGCCGCCGGCCACCTGCCATGACCAGGGCTTGAGCAGCTCGTTGCGCGGAGTCAGCGAACGGATGGTGGCCAGGTCCAGCCGCTGTACCTGCCAGTCGTTGCCCTCGTACTGGCGCAGCTTGAGCTGCAGGATTTCGATCTGCGCGCCAAGCGGGAAGCCGTAGGCGTTGTCATTGAGGTCGTGGTACGCCATGCGCAGGCCGTACTCGGCGTAAGCGCGGTCTTCCCGGGTGCCTACGCCCAATTGCCAGGTGCGTGAGTCGTGGCCGTCCTCGGGCAAGCCGGGGCGTTCGATCTGCAGCGGGGGCGGTGGGTTGCGGTTGATTGCCCGCAACAGCTCGAAGCTGCGTTTGGCCTGGCCCGGGTCGCGTACTTCGCCATTGGCGCGGTAGCGTTCCAGTCGGTAAGCGGCGTCCTGCACCAGTGCCTGACGCTCGCGGGGCAGGGTGGTGAATTCCGGGCTTTGCAGTTGCGCGGTGTCGGCACTGACGGCCAGCACCTGGCGCTTTTCGGCATGGTCCAACGGTTCGGCGCGGGCCAGCAACTCGCGCTCGCGCGAAGGGCGATATCGCACGTCGGTCACCAGGCCTGACTGCTTCACTGCCTTGACCGTGTCGGTGGGGATGGCGGTAAGCGGGAACTGTGACGTCAGGTCCAGGCTTGGCCGCGCCACCTGTAGCAGTTCCAGCAGGCGGTACGAGCAGTTTTCGTCGAAGAAGAAGTAGTCGAACTGGACCTGCTTGAGCTCCCACACGTGTTCGACCATTCGGCCGGTTTCTTCGGGGGTGAGGTCCAGCTGGTATTCCCACAGGTCACGGTTTTCCAGGCTGCGGTACTCGGAGAGTTTTTCCTGGTAGGGCATCAGCGCGAACAAGCCAGGGTAGCCGCCCATCAGGCCTTTCCAGGCGTACAAAATGCTGTTGTCGCTGCCTTCGATGTAGGCTCCGAAGTTGATTGCGTAGCTCAGCAGCGTGGTGTCGTCGCTGCGGGTGTTGGACTGGTCGATGCGCAGCAGGGTGTGGCCGAACATCGATGACGGGCTGTTCAGGTAGGCCGCCGGGAAAATCAGCGTGGCGCTGTGGGGGGCGATCGATTTGTACCAGGTTTTGAATTCCTGGCAGTCGGGTGTTGGCAGGTCTTGCAGGTTCAGTTGTTCACTCAGCCAGCGGGTGCGGGCCGGGAACACGCACTGGGCATGCTTGTCGCCCAGGCTCGCCGGGGCATACAGCGCTTGTACCGTGGCCCGCAATTCGCGGTCCGGGTGGTGCGCGCCGTCCTCGGCCAGGAAGAAGTTGTCATCGTCCACATAGCTGCGCCAACCGCCGAGCTTGGCGGTTTCGTAGTGGCCCAGGGCAATCCAGTAAGGGGTGTTGGCCAGTTGCTGGAGGCGGCTTTCATCCAGCAGGGGTGCAGCATGCAGCGGGGCGCAGGCACACAGCGCCAGGTAAGCGAGGCGTTTGAGCATGTCGGGCAACTACTTCTGAACGATGCCGAAAGAAAGGCGAAGCCCGCCCCGGAGCCGGGGCGGGAGCAACCGGCATCAGGCCTCGGTAGCGTACTTGGCCAGGCGCGGGTCGTTCTTCAGAACGGCGAGGGTGTTGGTGTGGACAGTTTCGGCAGTCACGTCGGCGCTGCTGAAGATCTGGTTGAAATGCTGGTGGGTAACCGAAGCGAAGTAGCCGCGGTCTTCAGGTGCAACGCCCAGCACCACGGCGTAGGTGGTGAGCGCTTCGCCCTGGCCCATGGCCATGTCTTCGGACAGCTCGTTCATCATGCCATTCATGGCGAACCACGATTTGCCGCCGTAGGTCAGCGAGGCTTTGGTCGAGCAGCCGTTGGTGCCGGAGGTCATGCCGAAGGTGGCGTTACCAGAGGTGCCGTTGGTGGTGGAGGCCAGGAAGTGTGCTGGCGTGCCGCGTTGGCCTTCGAACAGCATGTTGCCCCAACCGCAGTTCGGGCCACCTGGCGCTTCGGCCATGGCGTTGAGCGAGACCACGGTGAACAGAGTACCCAGAAGAATCCGTTTCATAGCATTTGTTCTCTATTTGTCTTAACCAAGGGTCAGGGTTTCTGGCAACTCGGTTGCCAGGTCGGGAAAGCGTTTCACCCACCCGCGCAGCTTGGAGTTTAGGCACGATCTAAAGGTTGCGTCATTGATTGCGAAAAATTTGCTTGCCGATGATGAATAGTCTACTGCGACATAAAGTCCCGCCGAGCCTTGCAAGGCGCGCGCGGGCAGCGCCAGAATGCTGCGTATCTGCCCGCCGAAGTAAGGAAACCCAATGCCCGATCCTGTCGCTGCGCGCCTGCGTCTTGCGCCTGAAGCCCTGACCCGGCGTTTCTCCCCCGAGCAGTTTGCCTTTACCAACACCGACGATCTGGAGCCGTTTCGCGGAGTCCTGGGCCAGGAGCGTGCTGTCGAGGCCCTGCAGTTCGGCGTGGCCATGCCGCGCCCGGGTTACAACGTGTATGTGATGGGCGAGCCTGGCACTGGCCGCTTCTCGTTCGTCAAGCGCTACCTCAAGGCCGAGGGCAAGCGCCAGCAGACCCCGGCCGACTGGGTCTACGTCAACCATTTCGACGACACCCGCGAACCGCGCGCATTGGAACTACCGTCCGGTAGCGCGGCGGCGTTCATCGCCGACATGGGCGTGCTGATCGACAACCTGCTGGCCACCTTCCCGGCGGTGTTCGAGCACCCGTCCTACCAGCAGAAAAAGGGCGCCATCGACCGCGCCTTCAACCAACGTTACGACCGTGCGCTGGATGTGATCGAGCGCGCCTCGCTGGAAAAGGACGTGGCCCTTTACCGCGACGCCAGTAACGTCGCCTTTACCCCGATGGCCGACGGCAAGGCGCTGGACGAAGCGGAGTTCGCCCAGTTGCCGGAAGAAGTGCGCGAGCAGTTCCACGAGGACATCGCACTGCTCGAAGAGCGGCTGAACGAAGAGCTGGCGAGCCTGCCGCAGTGGAAGCGCGAGTCGAACAACCAGCTGCGTCAGCTCAACGAAGAAACCATCACCCTGGCCCTGCAGCCGCTGCTGGCGCCGCTGTCGGAAAAGTACGCCGAAAACGCGGCCGTGTGCGCCTACCTGCAGTCCATGCAGCTCAACCTGCTGCGCACGGTGGTGGAGCAACTGGTCGACGACAGCAAGACCGACGCCGTGGCCCGCAAACTGCTGGAAGAGCAGTACGCCCCAAGCCTGGTGGTCGGCCATCACGCAGACGGCGGCGCGCCAGTGGTGTTCGAGCCGCACCCGACCTACGACAACCTGTTCGGCCGCATCGAATACAGCACCGACCAGGGTGCGCTGTACACCTCGTATCGCCAGCTTCGCCCGGGCGCGCTGCACCGCGCCAATGGCGGTTTCCTGATTCTGGAAGCCGAGAAAATGCTGGGCGAGCCGTTCGTGTGGGATGCGCTCAAGCGTGCCTTGCAGTCGCGCAAGCTGAAGATGGAGTCGCCGCTGGGTGAGCTGGGCCGCGTCGCCACCGTCAGCCTGACGCCGCAGATGATCCCGCTCAACGTCAAACTGGTGATCATTGGGTCGCGCCAGCTGTACTACGCGCTGCAAGACCACGACTCGGACTTCCAGGAGATGTTCCGCGTGCTGGTCGACTTCGACGAAGACCTGCCGATGGTCGACGAGAACCTGGAGCAGTTCGCCCAGTTGCTGCGCACCCGCACCAACGAAGAAGGCATGGCGCCGCTGACCAGCGATGCCGTGGCGCGGTTGGCCACCTACAGCGCGCGCCTGGCAGAAAACCAGTCGCGACTGTCGGCACGTATCGGCGACTTGTTCCAGCTGGTGAGCGAGGCGGACTTCATCCGCCAGCTGGCCAGCGACGAGATGACCGACGCCGGCCATATCGAGCGTGCGCTCAAGGCCAAGGCCACCCGCACGGGGCGTGTTTCCCAGCGGGTGCTGGACGACATGCTCGCCGGCATCATCCTGATCGACACCGAAGGTGCGGCCATCGGCAAGTGCAACGGCCTCACCGTGCTGGAGGTGGGCGATTCGGCGTTCGGTATGCCGGCGCGGATTTCCGCCACGGTGTACCCGGGCGGCAGTGGCATTGTCGACATCGAGCGAGAGGTTAATCTCGGCCAGCCAATCCACTCCAAAGGGGTGATGATCCTCACCGGTTACCTGGGCAGCCGTTACGCGCAGGAATTCCCGCTGGCGATTTCCGCCAGTATCGCGCTGGAGCAGTCCTACGGTTACGTGGACGGCGACAGCGCATCGCTGGGTGAGGCCTGCACGCTGATCTCGGCCCTGTCGCGCACGCCGCTCAAACAGTGCTTTGCCATTACCGGTTCGATCAACCAGTTCGGTGAAGTGCAGGCCGTGGGCGGTGTGAACGAAAAGATCGAAGGCTTCTTCCGCTTGTGCGAGGCGCGTGGCCTGACAGGCGAGCAGGGGGTGATCATCCCGCGTGCCAACGTCGCCACGTTGATGCTCGACGAGCGCGTGTTGCAGGCGGTGGAGAATGGCCAGTTCCACGTTTACGCAGTCAGCCAGGCCGACGAGGCGCTGAGCCTGCTGGTAGGTGAGGAAGCTGGTGTGCTGGACGACAAGGGCGTGTTCACCGAAGGCAGCGTGAATGCGCGTGTGGTAGAGCGCTTGAGCGAAATCTCCGAAATGATCAGCGAAGAGGAAGTCGAGAAGGCGGAAAAAGAACGGCTCGAAGAGGTGATTGCCCAGGCCAAGCCAGCCTGAGTCAATAAACCGGCGCTAGCGGCCATGTGCTACCGTTTAGCGCCGGTTTTCCATCTTTTCGCACCTTTCTTCTATGCTGGAACTTAGGACGGCATCAGGGTTCAGGATGGAAACAGCCTGGCATATGCAGGCTGAACAGGGCTTTCTGGAGGGACGCGGCCATGCGCAACCTCAGCCTTACTCGCCAGTGCCTGGGCCTGGTGACCCGCATCGAATGCAGCATCCGCCCACTGGCCGGTGACAACGGCATGTGGACGCTGTTGTTTGCCGCCGGCATGGCCGGTGAGCAGCCTTCGGCCATCAAGGCTCAAGGGCCTTTCCACGGGCCGTTGGTGGCCGAATCCGTGCTCAATGCCATCGTCGACAGCCTGACCCTGCATGGCTACCAAGTGGCGGATGGGCCGCAAATCTGGTGCTTGCATTTGCAGGCGCAATTGCGCCGCATCAATGGCGAGCGCTGCAAAAACCTCGGGGATTACCAGTTCCACCCGGAAACCTGAACGCAACCTGCGGCAACACGCCGCAGGCTTTTGCTGTCACAGGTGGCTGGCTATACTCGCCGTCGCTTTCCAGCCACCTGACGAGTCCCTAGCCCTTCATGGAACGTATTCTCGAAAACGCAATGTATGCCTCGCGCTGGCTGCTTGCCCCTATCTACTTCGGCTTGTCCCTGGGTTTGTTGGCGCTTGCCCTCAAGTTCTTCCAGGAAGTCATCCACGTATTGCCCAACGTTTTCGCCTTGAGCGAAGCCGACCTGATTCTGGTGATCCTGTCGCTGATCGACATGTCGCTGGTTGGCGGCCTGCTGGTGATGGTGATGATCTCCGGCTATGAAAATTTCGTGTCGCAGCTGGACATCGACGACAGCAAGGAGAAGCTCAACTGGCTGGGCAAGATGGACTCTTCGTCGTTGAAGATGAAGGTTGCCGCGTCGATCGTGGCGATTTCGTCCATCCACCTGCTGCGGGTGTTCATGGATGCACAGAACATCTCCACGGATTACCTGATGTGGTACGTGATCATCCACATGACCTTTGTGGTGTCGGCGTTCTGCATGGGGTACCTGGACAAGGTCACCAAGCACTAAGCGCCTGCCGCGCCCGGTTGTTGTGGGAGCGGCCTTGTGTCGCGAAAGGGTCGCGTAGCGGCCCCTGGATTTCAGCTTCGCAACTGATATTGCCGGGGCTGCGTTGCAGCCCTTTCGCGACACAAGGCCGCTCCTACAGAATTCGTGAACTGACCGGCGGCCTCTGTCACGTCTTGTATATTTCCCCGCCCTGCACAAAAAATGAGCACTCATGCGTGGTTCACAGGCGAGGTGCTCTCATGAACCTGCAACAGCTCAATACCGAGGCCAGGGCTGGCCATGTCGATGAAGTGAACCTGATCGCCATTGAAGGTGGCGATTACCTGCTTGAAGCCCGAGTCAAAGGCCGTGCCCACCCGTTGGCAGACAACCGCGGCGAGCGTTTGCGCGTGCGTTCGGTGGAAGATGCGCGCACGGTGCTACAAACCATTCCGATGGTGTCGATGAACCTGGTGCACTGGTCTGTGCAGGACGAAATGGTCGGCATGGGTTCGCACCCGGAAGAAGACCTCAAAGTCCCGATTTCACCCCGTTCGGCCTGGTAGCTGCGCCCCGCAGCCCCAGTGTGCTAGGCTGCTCGCCCTTTTCATCAAGGGCGCGGCCTCACTGCGCCCTGCAGTGGAGCATGACAATGTCCGAACTCAACCTGACCACCGACGAAACGCGCGTCAGCTACGGCATCGGCCGTCAGCTGGGCGGCCAGCTGCGCGACAACCCGCCACCAGGCGTGAGCCTGGAAGCCATCCTTGCTGGCCTGACCGACGCCTTCAATGGCGCTGAGAGCCGCGTAAGCGAGGCCGACCTGTCGGCCAGCTTCAAGGTCATCCGTGACGTGATGCAAGCCGAAGCGGCAGCCAAGGCTGAAGCCGCTGCTGCTGTCGGTAAGGAATTCCTGGCTGAAAACGCCAAGCGTGACGGCATCACCACCCTGGCTTCGGGCCTGCAGTTCGAAGTACTGACTGCTGGTGAAGGCGCCAAGCCAACCCGCGAAAGCAACGTGCGTACTCACTACCACGGCACCCTGATCGACGGCACCGTGTTCGACAGCTCCTACGAGCGTGGCCAGCCGGCCGAATTCCCGGTTGGTGGCGTGATCGCTGGCTGGACCGAAGCCCTGCAGCTGATGAACGCTGGCAGCAAATGGCGCCTGTATGTGCCAAGCGAGCTGGCCTACGGCGCCCAAGGCGTTGGCAGCATCCCGCCGCACAGCGTGCTGGTGTTCGACGTCGAGCTGCTCGACGTTCTGTAATGCCTGTGTAGCCAATCGCGGATGAATCCGCTCCTACAGGCCGGGGTGCACCCCCGGTAGGAGCGGATTCATCCGCGATGGCTTCAGGCCTGCAACCATCAATTCCAGTCCGTACCCGCAGGCCGCAACGCCCGCGCATAGCAGAACAGAAACAAATTCCGCACCAGCTCCTTGAGCACCACTGGCTCACTGGAGTTCAACCCGCTCAAGTCCAGGTCACCCTGGTCGCGCAGTTCATCCAGTGCTTCTTCTTCAAGCACTGCGCACACTTCACCGGTTTCACGGTGCAGGATGCGCAGGTAAGGGTGGGGGCGGTCCAGCCAGGCGTCTATCAGATAAGTCATGGCTATTCTCCTTGGAAAGCATTTCCAATGAGAATAATTCTTATTATCAAAATAGCAAGTGCCTATTGGCAATTTTTGTGTAAATCAGACCTTGCGAACGAATTCCGACTTCAGTTTCATTGCGCCGATGCCGTCGATCTTGCAGTCGATATCGTGGTCGCCGTCGCACAGGCGGATATTCTTGACCTTGGTACCGACCTTGACCACCAGGGACGAGCCCTTGACCTTGAGGTCCTTGATCACGGTGACGGTGTCGCCGTCCTGCAGAACGTTGCCGACCGAATCCTTCTTCACCACGTCATCGCTGGCGGCGTCTGCTTCGCCATTGGCCGACCACTCGTGGGCGCACTCGGGGCAGATCAGCTGAGTGCCATCCTCGTAGGTGTATTCGGAATTGCATTTGGGGCAGGGAGGCAGCGTGCTCACTTCGGTTCCTTAAACAGACGGACGGTTAAAGGCCCATATTGTATAAGGTTTTGTGCGCGAAGTGTTTCTGTGTGCCCAAAAGCTTCGCGGCGCCGAAGCGCCGCGAATGAAGACTACTTTGAACTGTCAGTGGGTCCGTGCTACCGCGAACTCGCTCAGCTCAACCAGCGCATCCCGGTATTCGCTGGCTGGCAGCACTTCCAGGCACTCGATGGCTTTGGCCACATAGTCACGCGCCAGTTGCGCGGTGTACGCCAGGGCGCCCGAGGCCTTGACCGCTTCACGGATCGGCTCCAGGTCTTCCAGGCCACCCTTCTGAATGGCCTGGCGCACCAGCGCAGCCTGCTCCGGCGTGCCTTCGCGCATGGCGTAGATCAGCGGCAGGGTTGGCTTGCCTTCGGCCAGGTCGTCACCCACGTTCTTGCCCAGCGCTTCGGCATCGCCTTCGTAGTCCAGCAGGTCGTCGACCAGCTGGAAGGCCACGCCCAGGTGGTCGCCGAAGGTGCGCAGGGCTTCACGCTGCTCTTCGGTGGCCTCGGCCAGCGCGGCGGCGCTGTGGGTGGAGGCTTCGAACAGCATGGCGGTCTTGCCGCGGATGACGTCCATGTACACCTCTTCGGTGGTGCTGGCGTCGCGTACCCGCGACAGCTGCAGCACTTCACCCTCGGCGATTACGCGGGTGGCCTTGGAGAGGATTTGCATGACCGGCATCGAGCCCAGTTCGACCATCATTTCGAACGAGCGCGAATAAAGGAAGTCACCCACCAGCACGCTCGGCGCGTTGCCCCACAGGGCGTTGGCGGTGGAGCGGCCACGGCGCATGCCCGACATGTCGACCACATCGTCATGCAGCAGGGTGGCGGTGTGCAGGAACTCGATGGTTGCGGCCAGCAGGCGCAGGTCGTCGCCTTCGCGGCCCAAAGCCTTGCCGCACAGCAGCACCAGCAGCGGGCGCAGGCGCTTGCCGCCGGCGGACGTGATATAGTCGCCGATCTTCGATACCAGCGGCACGCGCGAGGTCAGCTGCTTCTTGATGATCTCGTCGACGGCGCTGAAATCTTCAGCCACCGCGCGGTAGAAGGTTTGGGGTTGCATCGGCTGCTCCAGTGAGGTTGCGCGGCATGCTAGGTCGCAGGCCCCGGTGTGTCAAGGCGCGCTGCCCGCTGGCAGGGGGCGGCACTTGCAAGCAAAACCCGGGTTGCGTACAATCGCGCACCCTAACTTCCTGGGCAGCACCTGCCTTACGCAATTGCACCGGGCCTTTCCAGCCTCGTGCAGCCATGCCAGCCAATACTCATCATATAAAGCGCTGGGTGAGCAGGATTATCGGAGAAATACCCATGTCTTACGCAGTAATCGTTACCGGCGGCAAGCAGTACAAAGTCGCTGAAGGTGAATTCCTCAAGATCGAGAAGCTGGAAGTCGCCACTGGCGAATCCGTAACCTTCGATCGCGTTCTGCTGGTTGCCAATGGCGACGACGTCACCATCGGCGCTCCAGTCGTTGCTGGTGCCAAAGTTGTGGCTGAAGTCGTTTCGCAAGGCCGTCACGACAAAGTCCGCATCATCAAGTTCCGTCGTCGTAAGCACCACATGAAGCGTATGGGCCACCGCCAGTGGTTCACCGAGATCAAAATCACCGGTATCCAGGCTTAATCGCCCGGTTCCCCTGAATTTATTTGGAGATTGAACCATGGCTCACAAAAAGGCTGGTGGTAGTACTCGTAACGGTCGCGACTCAGAATCGAAACGCCTTGGCGTGAAGATGTATGGCGGCCAGGTTATCAAGCCAGGCAACATCATCGTCCGTCAGCGCGGCACCGAATTCCACGCTGGCTACGGCGTTGGCATGGGCAAGGACCACACCTTGTTCGCCAAGATCGAAGGCGTGATCAAGTTCGAGAAGAAAGGCGAGTTCATGCGCCGTTACGTGAGCATCGTCGCCGCTTAATAGCGACGTCGCTCCAGAAGCCCCGTCATGCGACGGGGCTTTTTCGTTTGTGGTGAGCCTCTTGCAAAGCTGTTTGTATGGGCTGCCGGCGTGGTTAACTGGTCGTACGGGGCCGCCGCGCTCATTTTTGCAAGAGCCTCAGGTTTTTTAAGTATTCAACTCGTCGGAAGGCGAGAGGCGGTTTTTTGAATGAAGTTTGTTGACGAAGTATCCATTCGGGTCAAAGCCGGTGACGGCGGCAACGGTTGCATGAGCTTCCGTCGCGAAAAGTTCATCGAGAACGGCGGCCCCAACGGCGGTGACGGTGGTGATGGTGGTTCGGTGTACATGGTTGCCGACGAAAACCTCAACACCCTGGTCGACTACCGCTACACCCGCCACCACGAAGCCCAGCGCGGCGCCAACGGCGGCAGCACCGACTGCACCGGCAAGAAAGGTGAAGACCTGTTCCTGCGCGTGCCGGTTGGCACCACGGTGATCGACGCTTCCACCCAGGAAGTGATCGGCGACCTGGTGGCCCCTGGCCAGAAGCTGATGGTCGCCCAAGGCGGCTGGCACGGCCTGGGCAACACCCGTTTCAAATCCAGCACCAACCGTGCGCCGCGCCAGACCACCCCGGGCAAGCCAGGTGATCAGCGCGACTTGAAGATGGAGCTGAAAGTACTGGCCGACGTTGGCCTGCTGGGCCTGCCGAATGCGGGCAAGTCCACCTTCATCCGCTCGGTTTCCGCCGCCAAGCCGAAAGTGGCCGACTACCCGTTCACCACCCTGGTGCCAAACCTGGGCGTGGTCAGCGTCGACCGCTGGAAGAGCTTCGTCATCGCCGACATTCCCGGCCTGATCGAAGGCGCATCCGAAGGTGCCGGCCTGGGTATCCGCTTCCTCAAGCACCTGGCCCGTACCCGCGTGCTGCTGCATTTGGTCGACCTGGCGCCGCTGGACGGCAGCAGCCCGGCCGACGCTGCCGAAGTGATCATCAACGAGCTGGCGCAGTTCAGCCCGGCATTGATCGACCGCGAGCGCTGGCTGGTGCTGAACAAGTCCGACATGGTCATGGACGACGAGCGCGAGGAGCGCGTGAAGGAAGTGGTCGAGCGCCTGAACTGGGATGGCCCGGTTTACGTGATCTCGGCTATCTCCAAACAGGGCACCGAGCAGCTCAGCCACGACCTGATGCGCTACCTCGAAGACCGCGCCGACCGCCTGGCCAACGACCCGGCCTACGCCGAAGAGCTGGCCGAACTCGACCAGCGCATCGAAGACGAAGCCCGTGCCCAGCTGCAGGCCCTGGACGACGCGCGCACCCTGCGCCGTACCGGCGTCAAGAGCGTGCACGACATCGGCGATGATGACGACTGGGATGATTTCGAGGACGACGAAGACGGCCCGGAAATCATTTACGTGCGCGACTGACCGGTTGCAGTACACTAAACGCCGCTCAAATGAGCGGCGTTTTGGTATCTACAGATTCGACACAGGTTGGAAGAGAAGATGCGAAGCAAGGTGACTGGCGCCAAGCGCTGGGTCGTGAAGATTGGCAGCGCGCTGCTGACCGCCGATGGCAAGGGCCTGGACCGTGGCGCCATGGCCGTGTGGGTCGAGCAGATGGTGGCCCTGCGTGAAGCGGGTGTGGAACTGGTGCTGGTGTCCTCCGGGGCCGTGGCCGCTGGCATGAGCCAGCTGGGCTGGACGTCCCGACCGAGCGCGATGAACGAGCTGCAGGCGGCTGCGTCCATCGGCCAGATGCGCCTGGTGCAGGCCTGGGAGTCGAGCTTCGGCGAGCACGGCAAGCACACCGCGCAAATCCTGCTGACCCACGACGACCTTTCCGATCGCAAGCGTTACCTCAACGCACGCAGCACCCTGCGTACCCTGGTCGACCTGGGTGTGGTGCCGGTGATCAACGAAAACGACACCGTGGTCACCGACGAAATCCGCTTTGGCGACAACGATACCCTGGCTGCGCTGGTGGCCAACCTGGTGGAAGCCGACCTGCTGGTGATCCTCACCGACCGTGACGGCATGTTCGACGCTGACCCGCGCAACAACCCCGAAGCCCAATTGATTTACGAAGCCCGCGCCGACGACCCGTCGCTCGACGCCGTGGCTGGTGGTACCGGCGGCGCGTTGGGCCGTGGCGGCATGCAGACCAAGTTGCGTGCGGCTCGCCTGGCAGCACGTTCCGGTGCGCACACCATCATCATCGGTGGCCGTATCGAGCGCGTGCTGGACCGCCTGAAGGCCGGTGAGCGCCTGGGTACGCTGCTGTCGCCTGAGCGCGGCATGCTGGCGGCACGCAAGCAGTGGCTGGCCGGCCACCTGCAAACCCGTGGCACTTTGGTGCTGGATGCCGGTGCCGTACAGGCGCTGCGTGCGGCCAACAAGAGCCTGCTGCCGGTGGGTGTGAAAACCGTCCAAGGCAGCTTCCGTCGTGGTGAGATGGTGGTTTGCGTGGGCCCGGATGGCATTGAAGTGGCGCGCGGCCTGGCCAACTACAGCGCACTCGAAGCGCAGAAGATCATTGGCCAGCCATCAGACGCCATCGAAAGCCTGCTGGGTTACAGCGCCGAGCCGGAATTGGTGCACCGCGATAACCTGGTGCTGGTATGAGCCTGCTGAAGCGGCTGTTCGCCGTTGTACTGCTCGCACTGCCGGTAGTGGCAACGGCCGAGGAGATCGGTCAGGTTTCCACCGTGTTCAAGTTCCTCGGGCCGAATGATCGCATTGTGGTCGAGGCTTTTGATGATCCCAAGGTTGAAGGTGTGACCTGCTATCTGTCGCGCGCCAAGACTGGCGGCGTGAAAGGTGGATTGGGGTTGGCGGAGGACCGGGCAGAGGCATCGATTGCCTGCCGTCAGGTAGGGCCGATCAACTTCAAGGGTGAGTTGAAGGACGGTGAAGAGGTGTTCAAGGAGCGCACCTCGCTGGTGTTCAAGACCATGCAGGTGGTGCGCTTTCTGGACAAGAAGCGCAACACGCTGGTGTACCTGGTGTACAGCGACCGCATGATCGAAGGCAGCCCGCAGAATGCGGTGACGGCGATACCAATCCTGCCTTGGGCGCATTGATAGCGTAAGAGGGAGGCCTTTGGCCTCCATCGCGGATAAATCCGCTCCTACAAAGCCGTGTAGGAGCGGATTTATCCGCGATGGGCCGCGAAGCGGCCCCAATCAAATCAGGCCAATTCCTCAGCCTCATCCTCCCGCACAATCGCCTTTACCTCATCCCGGCGGCTGATGTACTTCCAGTCCGCCTCATCGATGTAGATGCCATTCGGCCCGCTACCACCTTCCAGGTCGATTGCTACCCGCGCAGAAACCTGGGGCTTCACACTCGCCAGAATCGGCACAAAGCCCAGCTGCAAGCTGGTTTCCAGCAGCGCCGCCTGGTTGCGTTCGTCGATGTCCGCCGCCTCGTCGAGGTAGTACGGCAGGCGAATGCGCCCGGCCAGGTCGCGGTCCATCAGGTGCAGCAACAAGTACATGTTGGTCAGCGCCTTGATGGTCATGGTGGTGCCGTTGGACGCGGCGCCGTCGATGTCGGCGTGGATCACGGGCTGGCTGTTGATCTTGGTGATCTCGAATGCCAGCTCGAACAGGTCTTTCAGGCCCAGCTGGTTGTGGTTGGCCGCCACCAGCCGCGCCAGGTACTCCTTGGCCTCTTCGTTCTTGTGGTCCTGCTCGGCGCTCTGGGTCAGGTCGAACACCGACAGGGTTTCGCCTTCTTCGTACTGGCCAGCGCTGTGGATGATCTGGTCGATGTGCTTGAGCGCTTCCTTGTTCGGCGCCAGTACCACGCGGAAGCTCTCCAGGTTCGACACCTGGCGCTTGTTGATCTCGCGGTTGAACAGGGCCAGCTGGTGCTCAAGGCTGTCGTAGTCGCTGCGGATGTTGCGCAGGGTACGGGCGATGTCGGTGACCGCCGCACGGCGCGCCTTGGCCAGGGTAAGGGCCTCGTCGGTGCGGTGTGCATAGGCATTCACCAGCAGCTGCAGGCGGCGCTCCATGTCGTCTTCGCTGTCGAACTTGGCCACGCCTTTGAGGCGAACCTGGGCGTACAGTGCCTCGATCTGGTTGTCGACGCGCTGCAGGCCCTGCCAGCTGTCCTGGTAATCGTTGAGCAGCGGCAGCAGGTTGTCCATGGAGTCGTCGACCGCTTCCATGAACGGCGTGCCATACGGCAGGTCGGCTGGCAGCAGTTGGCGGCGGCGCAGGGCGTCTTCCAGGGTGCGTTGCTTGGCTTCAAGGTCGGCGATCTGGCGGCCAACCAGTTGCAGTTTGGCCGACAGCTGCTGGACGCGCTCGGTGAAGGCGTCGCTGGAGCGCTTGAGTTCGTCCTGGGCGGCTTCCAGCTGCGCCAGTTGCTCCATCTTCTCGGGTTCTTCAGCCGACAGGGTTTCGCTGCGGCGGAAGTCTTCCAGGGCCTTCTGGGCGTCGAGCACCTCTTGGTACAGGGCTTCGGTCTGCGCTTTGGAGGCGGTGCGGTCGGCCGCTACCGATTGCTGGGTCTTGAGCTGCTTGAGCTCGCGGTCCAGGCGGTCTTTCTGGTCGCGCAGAGCGGCGCGGTCGGCCAGGGCCTGCAGGGCCGGTGGGTCGATGTGCGAGATATCGATGGAGATGCCCGGCGCCTCGAAGCGCTCGCCCTTGAAGCTTTCGAGCACCGCTTCGAGGGATTTTACCCACAGGTCGCTGTCGTCCAGCTCGATGCCGCGGTCGCCCAGTGGCAGGCTGAACAGCGCGCCGTTGAACAGGCGCATCAGGCGGTCGACGTCTTGCTGGGAGAACTCTTCGCGCAGGCGGGCGTAGCTGTTGTTGTCGGCGTGGTCGAGCTGCTGCTTCACCTGCTTGAGGCGTTTTTCCAGGTCACGCACGCGCTCGTCGAGGTCTTCGGCCGAAAACTGGCGCGACTGGGCCAGGGCACCGGCGAGCTCGTCGTGGGCATCCTTGGCGGCGAGCAGCTGCTGTTCGAGCATCTTGACGTCATCGACCAGCGCGAACCGGTGCTTGAGCACCGACAGCTCGCCTAGCCAGCGCTGGATGCCGGTGATTTCGCGTTCCAGGCGCATCAGCTCCTGGGTGCCGCCACGCTGGTCATTCTGCAGGCGGTCTTGCTCACCACGGTAGTGCTCGGCCTGGATAACCAGTTCTTCCTTGCGCGCCATGGCGTATTCCTGCCAGGTGCCCAGCAGGTTGTCGAGCAGGGGCGAAAGGCGGTGCAGCTTGCCGCGCAGGATGTCGCGTTGGGCCACACCACCGGCCAGGGCCTCGACCAACGGGCCGGCAGCGACCAGGGCGTTGTAGTCCTGTTCCATGCGGCGCACGTCGCGGAAGGCTTCTTCACAGGCGGCGATGTAGTCGACGCTGCCCGAACGCAGGCTGTGCTCGAAGGCATCGAGGAACAGTTGCTTGAGCTTGGCGGCGGTGATTTCGCGCATGTGCAGCAGGTTGATGAACAACGCACGGAAGGTTTTCAGGCTTTGCTCGCTGGTGGAGCGTAGCGGGATCAGGGTGAGGTCCAGCGGGCACGAGGTGTGGCCGCCGACCAGCAGCCGGCGCAGTTCATCCGGTTTGAGCTCGTAGGCTTTCAGGCCCAGGCGCTCAAGGTTGGTGAACAGCTCCTTTTGGCGCAGGCAGGTGTCGTTCTTCTGGTAGTGGGCCAGGTCCAGCTCGCCTTTGTAGGCAAAGAACTGGTGGCCGAAACCGCCACCCGGGCCACGGCCGACCACGCCAATCACGTGTGGGCCGTGGGGCAGGTTCAGTTCGCACAGGATGTAGGACGTATCGCTGGCGAAGTAGAAGCGGCGCGACTGCTCGAGGCTGTACTTGCCGAAGCTCATGTCCGACATGCGTGCCAGGATCGGGAACTGCAGGGCGTTGATCGACGCCGATTTACCCAGGTTGTTGGCACCGTACACCGACAGCGGGTGCTCCAGCGGGAACAGGCCGAGGCTGTAGCCGGCGGTGTTGAGCAGTGCGAAGCGGCGGATGCCGTAGCGTTCCTGGCTCATGCGTCAATCTCCTGTTGCTCTTCGCGGATGGCCCGTGCCAGGGCTTCTTCCTCGCTTTCCTCGTCGCCGAACGGCGCGAGGTCGAGCGGGTCATCGGTGCGGTTGAGTTCTTCGGGTGTTTCTTCCTCGACCAGCACCGGGGTTGGCAGCGGCAGGTCGCTGTGCAGGCTGGCGGCCAGGTCGCGGTCCTGTTGCACCGACAGGCACACGTCGAGGAAACGGTGCATCGGCGGCAGGAAGCGGTAGATGCCGCCTTCTTCATGGGCGAAACCGAGCTGGGTCATGCGGCGCATGATCTTTTCTTCCAGCTCGTCGACCGTTTGCACTTCGGCTTGCAGGAACAGGTCGCGGTACTTGTCCAGCAAGGACGGCAACTCGTCACGGCCGATGCTGCCGCCATCGAGCACGGCCATCGGGTCGCGGCCCTGGTCGGCCAGGTGTTCCACCAGGATGAAGGTGAACAGCGACAGGCGCTGGGCGGTCTTGTTGACCTGCGCGGCAGCCTGTTCGGGCACGAAGTAGTAGAAACCGCGGGTGTCACACACCAGCTCGAAGCCCAGGGCCTTGAACAGGGTGCGGTACTGGTCCTGGAAGTTGGACAGCTGGGCGTACATTTCCGGGTCGCGGCGGCTGACGTGGAAGCCCTTGAACAGCTCGCGGAAGATCGGCGCGAGCTGGGACAGTTCGGAAAGATCAAGATGCATTGGCTGGGCTCGCGTGGGTTTCAGGTTGCGCTTCGCGGCTGGAGGCCAGGGCGAACGAGCGCAGGCTGACCAGGTGTTCATGGGTGGAGTACTCGCGCCGCTCCAGGCGTTCGCGCTTGAAGCGCTTCTCGCGTGACAGGCGCGAGAACCAGTACAGCAGCTCGTCTGTGGCGCCTTCGGGCTCCTGCTCCAGCAGCCAGACCATCAGGTCGGGCAGGGGCAGGGCGTCTTCGCAGCGCTCGAGCATTTCCTTGACGGTGCGTGGTGCGCTCGGCAGCGGGCCTTTTTGCGTTTTGTGCGCCTTGGGGAACTTGGCTGGCTTCGGCTCGAAGCGCGCCAGTGCATAAACGTAGGCCTCAACCTGGCTGGCGCTGCCGAGGAAGGTGCTTTGCGGGCGGGTGAACAGCGGCATGGCGGCCTGCGGCACGGCGTCGATGCCTTTGCGGCGGATTACCGACAGGGCCAGCGCGGCGCCACGGGTCACGGCGTTGTGCCGGCGGGCTTCTTCACGCAGCGGCAGCAACAGTTCGCGGGCGTGGCGCAGGGTGAGCTGGGCGCTGGTTTGCATTTCCAGGATGCGCGCGTGGGTGCGCAGCAGCATGTCGTCGTCGACCAGGTGGCCCAGGCGCGCCTGCTCGCCGAGGAGTTTGAGCAGAACGGTTTCGACCTTGCGCACGCCTTGTTCGAAGGCGCCGTCGGCGTTGACCAGCTGGATCATCGGCTCGACGTATTCGTCCCAGGTTGCCAGTACTTCGGCATAGCGCTGGCGCAGCGGGATCTGCCGGTTGCTGGTCTTGGCCCGTTCAGCCACGGCCACCAGGGCCTGTTCGTCGTTGTCGAGCTTTTTCAGCACATCGCGTACGCGCATGTCGAGCAGGCGCAGCTGGCGCGCGAGGTCGTCGCTGTCCCGGTTGTCGAAGGCGTCCTGAATGTGCCCAGCCAGGCGCTCCAGGTGGCGCAGGTAGGCTTCGATCTCCAGGCACAGGCCCAGCCGGTGCTCGCGGCGCAGATAGGCAAGGAAGTCGTGGATCTGGGCATTGAGCTCGAAGCGGTTCGGGCTCTTGGCCACCGGCACCAGGATATCCAGGCGGATCCATACGTCGAGCAGCTGGGTGATGTCCTGCGGCGTGCTTTCCACCTGCTGGCGGCCCAATTGCTGGCGCAGTTCCACCAGGCTCAGGGTGCCCTGGTCGAAACGCTCGCACAGCGGCTCGATCAGGGCCCAGTGTTCGGCTAGGGCGCGCAGGACGCGCTTGGGTTCGATCATTGGCGTCTACTCGTTGCCAAGTAAAAAGGGGGCGATTGTACTTCATCCGGGGGGGAGGTTTTCACCCCTTGGTCTGTAATGAGGTTTTTTGGGGGGAGCGGTGAGGTTTGTTGTGGTTGTGAGATCTGGCGCCGCTTTGCGGCGCATCGCGGATAAATCCGCTCCTACAGGGATCGCGTACGCCTTTGTAGGAGCGGATTTATCCGCGATGCGCCGCACCGGCGGCGCTCGGTCGCTCAGACGCTGCAAAACCCGAGGTGTACACGCTAGAATACCCCCCCAAACCAAGCCCCGGACCCCATTCCTTGCTCACCGAACCCCGCCGCCGCGCCTACCTTTCCGCCATGCAAGTGGTGCACTGGCTGCCGCGCGCCGAACTGCCGTTTGCAGCGCCTTCACGGCCCGAATTGCTGCTGCCGCAGGCGCCGGTCGAAGAGGTGGAGTTCGAGGCACCGGTGGCGCCTCGCGAAGCACCAGCCACCCCTCAGGCCCGCTCGGTAGAGCGCCCGAAGATCGAAGTGCCGCGCCCGGGCAGCACGCCAAAGCCCGCCGCAAAGCCTGCCGAGGAAGAAGTAAAAGCCCCTGCACCGCGCCCGGCCCCGGTTCCGCCTCCGCGTTTTGCCTTGCAATTGCTGCGGGCCGGCAGTTGCCTGCTGCTGGTGGAACTGGCCACCGGCCAGCCGTTCCAGAGCCGCGACCCGTCCTACTTGCTGCTCAAGGACATGCTGCGCGCCGCTGGCCTGCCCGACGCCCCGCAGATTATCGGCGAGCCGGTGCGCTGGCCGTTACTGGTGCGCGGCAACATGGACCAAGGCCCGGACGCCGCGCGCGATTTCGTGCAGGGGTTCATCCAGGCGCGCCTGGAAGAGGCTCCCTGCACCTGTTTGTGGCTGATCGGCCTGCCGGCCCTGCGCTATGCCGGCAATGCCGACGCCGAAGCTTATTACCAAGTACTCAAGCCCAACGGCCTGGGCGATGCCTGGGCCTTGCCGGGCCTTGAACTGTTGATGGACGAGCCGCAGCGCAAGGCGGACGTCTGGCAAGCGATGCGCCAGCTGATGGCGCGCTGGAAGAGCGTTGAATGAGTGACTCGATCAGCTTCCGCCCGATGACCGAGGCGGATCTGGATAGCGTGCTGAAGATTGAATATGCCGCCTTCAGCCACCCCTGGACCCGCGGCATCTTCCAGGATGCGCTCAAGTCCTACGAAGTGTGGCTGATGTTCGACGGGCAGCAGCAGGTCGGCCATGGGGTGATCAACGTGATCATCGATGAAGCGCACTTGCTCAACATTACCGTCAAGCCCGAGAACCAAGGTCGCGGGTTGGGGCTACGCTTGCTTGAGCACCTGATGGCGCGGGCTTATCAAATGAATGGGCGTGAGTGCTTTCTTGAGGTGCGGGCCAGCAATCAGTCGGCATATCGCCTGTATGAGCGCTATGGCTTCAACGAGATTGGCCGGCGGCGCGACTATTACCCGGTTGCGGGTGGTCGGGAGGATGCGTTGGTGATGGCTTGTACCTTGCTTGAGGACTGAGTGACCACACGGAGGGCGTGAATGAGGGGCGCAACGTGGCTGTTGATGGCGGTAATGGCCGGTTCGGCCCAGGCCGATGAGCGCGATGTGTGGATGTTCGCGCAATGGGCGGGTGATCATCAAACCCGGCCGTTTCGCGAGATGCTGGTGGATGCACGGTTGTATGGCGTAGTGCCGATCCACCAATTGTTGCGCTCGGCTTCTGACTGGAAACAGTGCCATGCCTCACCCTTCGTGGTGCCGCCTTCGGCCAACTGGCCAGCGGTGCGTTCTACTCTGGCGTTGATCAAAACGCTCGACTCCCAAGGCCTCATAGGCCAGTTCGAAGTGGTTTCAGCCTACCGCGACCCAAGCCTGAACCGCTGCGCCGGTGGCGCCGTGGGCAGCGCACATACTCGGGCCTTTGCGGTTGATATCCTGTTGCCGCGCGGGGCCGACCCCAAGCCGCTGTGCCAGTTCTGGCGGCAGAACGGCCAGGCCTGGAACATGGGTCTGGGACGTTACCCCACGGGGCGCATTCACCTCGACACGGCGGGTTATCGCACGTGGGGTGGTGATGGCAGTGCCGGTTCTTCGTTCTGCAGCAAATCCATCTGATTCAGGCACGCCCGGCTTTCGGCGGTTACCCAGTCGGCGAATTGCTGGCGTTTGCCGCCATCGTTGATCGGTTGCGGGCTCAGTAATACGTAAGCCGAGCCGTCTCGTAACAAGCCGAAAGGCGCATGCAACTGCCCATTATCGAGTTCGTCGTGCACCATCAGTGCTGAGGCGATGGCTACGCCCAAACCAGCGTTGGCAGCCTGCAGTGACAGGTAGAAGTGCTCAAAGTCGCTGCGCTCGGTATGCCGTGCCCGCTGGCCGCTCAGGCGCAGCCAGGTGGACCATGCGGTTGGGCGGGTGTTGCTGTGCAGCAGGCGTTGGCCATCGAGCTGCGCGTTGGCATGGCAGCTGACCGGGCCAATCCATTCTTCGCAGACTGGTTGGCTGTATAGGGTGGGCGGCCAATGGAAGTCGTCGCGCCTCAGGGCCAGGTCGATGCCGCTGCGGGCGAAATCTACAGGGCCGCCGGCGGCGACCAGTTGCACTTGCAGGCCCGGGTGCGCAGCGTGAAAACGCGGCAGGCGCGGGATCAGCCAGCGCATGGCGATGGTGGGCTCGCAAGACAGCACCAGTACGTTGTCCCGCTGCTGTTGCTGCAGGCGCTGCACGGCACCGTCAAGTTGCTCGAAGATGGCCTGAGTGGTGCCGTGCAGCGCGCGGCCTGCCGGGGTAAGGAAGATTGCCCGGTTGCGCCTTTCGAACAGGTCGACGCCGAGGCTTTCCTCCAGCAGGCGTATTTGCCGGCTGACCGCCCCGTGGGTGACATGCAGGCGCTCGGCTGCGCGCACGAAACTTTCGGTTTCGGCGGCGATGTCGAAATAGCGCAAGGCGTTGAGGGCTGGAAGCTTCATGGTTTCTGATTACCGGCACAGCATTTGTGTGAGAAAAACTATCAGACAAGCCCCACTATAAATCGATTTTTCTAAACAGGCATGCTCGCGATAATCGCCACATCTGTGCATTTTCATCGCCTATAGAGAGCTGCCTTCATGACTGAACTGTTTGCCATCGCCCTGTTCACCATCCTGGCCGTGATCAGCCCGGGTGCCGATTTCGCCATGGTCACCCGCAGCAGCTACACCCACGGCCGCAGGGCCGGGCTGGCGGCGGCAGTGGGCATTGCCCTGGGTGTACAAGTGCACGTGCTGTATACGGTGCTGGGCATCGCCGTGATCATCAGCCAAAGCCCGTCACTGTTCCTGGCCATGAAAGTGCTCGGCGCCGGTTACCTGATTTACCTGGGTTACCAGTCACTGACCAATACCACCCGCATCCGCCTCGATGGCCAGCTGGCGCAGGCGGGGCGGTTGGCGGCGTTACGCAACGGTTTCATGACCAACGCCCTCAACCCCAAGACCATGCTGTTTGTGGTCAGCGCCTACACACAGGTTGTTCAGCCGGGCAGCCCGCTGGCACTGAACCTTGCCTATGGCGCTTTCATGTCGTTTGCCCATTGGGCCTGGTTCAGCCTGGTGGCGGTGTTTTTTTCCAACAACGCGCTTCGCAAGGCGATGATCGACCGGCAGCAACTGGTGGACCGCTTGATCGGTTTGGCGTTGATCGGCCTTGGCATGGCTGTGGGGGTGAGTGGCGTGCGTTGACGAGGGCACCGGCTTTGCCGGTGATCGCGGCTGAAGCCGCTCCTACAGGGGGCGGCTTTTTTCTGTAGGTTTTCTGCGGGCAAAAGAAAAGGGCCTACCTTGCGGTAAGCCCTTTTCAAGTTTGGTGGCTACACAGGGACTTGAACCCCGGACCCCAGCATTATGAATGCTATGCTCTAACCAACTGAGCTATGTAGCCGATGGCGCGCATTATTCCCTTGTGATGCCCCTGTGTCAACACTCATTTCAAAAAAAATTTGCACGCTTTCAAAAACTTAGCCGCCAAGCCCGTTCTAGCGGACGATCAGCCACTGCCCGAGCACGCCGTGAAGCTGCAATTGCTGTGCGGCTGCCAGTGCGTCCAAGGTTTCGGCAGGGCGGTCGAGGTTGAAGTTGCCGCTTACACGCCTATAAGCGGTTTGCTCATCCATCAGCCACACGCGACGGCCCTGGTGGCTGGCCAGCCGTTCGATGACTTGCCCCAACGGCATGTCACTGGCGCGCAGTTGCCCGTTGCGCCAGGCGTCGGCGGTTTTCACGTCGGCTTTTTGCACAGGGTTGATACGTTCCTTGGTAAACGTCACGCGTTCACCGGCCGATACCATGCGCTGGTCGCCACCCAAGGCAACCATGGCCTTGCCATTGATCACCACCAGTTCGTCATGGTCGCTGTGGCGCGCGATCATCAGGCGTGTGCCGAACACCTGGATCCGGGCATCGTCTACCTGCACTTCCATGGCGCGGCCGTCGAGCATCACTTCCAGATAGACCTGCCCTTGTACCAGGTGCAAAAGCCGGGTGCGCCCGCGCAAGTCCACATTCATGGCGCTGGCGCTGTCCAGGTGCAGGGCAGAGCCGTCGGCCAGGCGCACGCTGCGGCGCTCGCCTGCATCGGTGTGCAGCTCGCTGCCCAGGCGCTGCATCAGTGGCCAGTACAAATACGCCAGCGCTGCCAATGCCAGCAGGAACACCGCTGCCAGCCCCTTGCCAAGGTGGCTGCGTCGGGCACTGATCTGTCGCGGACGGGGGCGGGCAGGGGGCGGCTGCAATTGTTGCCAGCAGGCTTCGAGTTCGGCATAGGCGCGCGCATTGAGCGGGTCTTGGCACCACTGGGCGAATGCCTGGCGTTCACGCTCGTCGCAACCGGGTTGGCGCAGGCGCGAGAACCACTCCAGCGCTTCCTGCTGAGGGTCGGCCTGAACTTGCATGGCGGGCATCGGGCTCATGGGCGGTGTGCTCGTGAGAGGGCGGTTTGGCCCAACGATTACGGAGAATATAGGCTTGGGATGCTAAATATATTGAGAACCATTTGCAAGTGTGTGCGACGAGGGGAAAAAAAGGTAGCTATGTATCTATTTGTTTCCTGATAATCGGATCCCAAATCTGCGGACGGAATTCACACCCATGGCCATCAGCAGCACCTCCACCGCCAGCACCGGAGCGGCCAGCCAGGCCAACCCGCTGGTGATGCGCATCATCGCCTTTTGTGCCTTGGCGCACCTGATCAACGACCTGATTCAGTCGGTGCTGCCGGCGATCTACCCGATGCTCAAGGCCAACTACGACCTGAGTTTTACCCAGATCGGCCTGATTACCCTGACGTTCCAGGTAACCGCGTCGCTGTTGCAGCCATGGGTGGGCTTTTTCACTGACCGCCGGCCCACGCCTAACCTTTTACCGATGGGCACGCTTTGCACGCTGGTCGGCATTGTCATGCTGGCGTTCGTCGGCAGCTTCCCGATGATTTTGTTGGCGTCGGCGTTGGTGGGAATTGGCTCATCAACGTTCCACCCTGAAACATCGCGCATCGCGCGTTTGGCTTCCGGGGGGCGTTTCGGCCTGGCGCAATCCACCTTCCAGGTGGGCGGCAACGCAGGTTCAGCCTTCGGCCCGCTGCTGGCGGCGGCCATCGTCATCCCGTTTGGCCAGACCCACGTCGCCTGGTTTGGCGTTGCGGCACTGTTCTTCTTTGCGGTAACGCTGATGCTGCGCCGTTGGTACAAGGAACACCTCAACCAGGCCAAGGCGCGCAAGGCCGTGCAGGCCACCCACGGCATTTCGCGCCAGCGGGTGATTGCTGCCTTGATCGTGCTGGGTTTGCTGGTGTTCTCCAAGTACTTCTACATGGCCAGCTTCACCAGCTACTTCACCTTTTACCTGATCGAGAAATTCGACCTGTCGGTGGCCAGTTCGCAACTGCACCTGTTCCTGTTCCTGGGTGCCGTGGCGGCGGGCACCTTTTTTGGTGGCCCGATTGGCGACCGTATCGGGCGCAAGGCTGTGATCTGGTTCTCGATCCTTGGCGTGGCGCCATTCACCCTGGCGTTGCCGTATGCCGACCTGTTCTGGACCACCGTGCTGAGCGTGGTGATCGGCTTCATCCTGGCCTCGGCGTTTTCCGCCATCGTGGTGTATGCACAGGAACTGGTGCCGGGCAGCGTGGGCATGATTGCCGGGATTTTCTTCGGGCTGATGTTCGGCTTTGGCGGTATCGGCGCAGCGTTGCTGGGCTATGTGGCCGACCTGCGCGGTATCGAGTATGTGTATGGCGTGTGCTCGTTTTTGCCGTTGTTCGGGTTGTTGGCGGTATTTTTGCCAAATACCGGCAAGCGCTGAGATCACCGGGGGCCTCGCGCAGGCCCCCGGCCAATTGACGACCTGACCTGCCATCCCCTAGAGTGCCGCCTCTTTTCACAAAACCTGCGTAGTCGCCAAAGCAATGCGCCGTACTTCGTCCCTACCACATGCTCGCCAACCTGCCCTGCAGGCGATGCGTCGTGCGTGGCCGAGCGACACGGTGCTCAAGCGCCGTCGCAGCGTGCTGTTTGCCTTCACCTTCTCGCCACACCTCGCCCTGAACTGACCTGCGCCCCTGTATCGCCCGCCGTGCCGGCGTGCGCGTGGGCGCCTGCATTTGCGCGTCTTTTTCAGTTTGCGGGAGTGGTACATGAACATGCGTTTGCTGGCGGGCCTTCTGTTCGCCGTGTCGGTTGTCGGCTTCAGTTTGGGGGCCAGCCTGCCGCTGGTGTCGTTGCGTCTTCACGAGGCCGGTGCGAGCACCTTGCAGATCGGCATCATTTCGGCGATTCCCGCGGCGGGGATGATGCTCTCGGCGTTCATGGTCGACGCCTGCTGCCGGTACCTGACCCGGCGCACCATCTATTTGCTGTGCTTCAGCCTGTGCACGGTCAGCATCGCCCTGCTGGAGCAGGCATTCGATTCGATCTGGTTGCTGGCAGCGCTGCGGCTAGGCCTGGGCATCGGCATGGGCATCGCGATCATTCTGGGCGAGTCGTGGGTCAACGAACTGTGCCCCGACCACAATCGCGGCAAGATCATGGCGCTGTACGCCACCAGCTTCACCGGCTTCCAGGTGCTTGGCCCCGCCATGCTGTCGGTACTGGGCGCCAACAGCCCGTGGATTACCGGTGTGGTGACCGCCTGTTATGGGCTGGCGCTGCTGTGCATCGTGCTCACCGTGCCAAACGATCATGTGGCGCATGGCGACGAGGGTGAAAAGAGCTTTGGCCTGGCCGGGTTCTTCCGCGTGGCGCCCTCGCTGTGCGTGGCGGTGCTGTTCTTTTCGTTCTTCGATGCCGTGGTGCTGTCGCTGTTGCCGGTGTATGCCACCAGCCATGGCTTTGCAGTGGGCGTGGCGGCGTTGATGGTCACCGTGGTGTTCGCCGGCGACATGGTGTTCCAGCTGCCACTGGGCTGGCTGGCCGACCGGGTCGAGCGCACCGGGCTGCACCTGGTGTGCGGGTTGGTGGCGATGGCGATCGGTATCGCGCTGCCATGGTTGTTGCAGATGACCTGGCTGCTGTGGCCGCTGCTGGTGCTGTTGGGGGCAGTGGCGGGTGGCATCTACACCCTGGCGCTGGTACTGATCGGCCAACGCTTCAAGGGCCAGGACCTGGTCACGGCCAACGCCAGCGTGGGGTTGTTGTGGGGTGTTGGCAGCCTGGTCGGGCCGCTGGTCAGCGGTGCGGCAATGGATGTGGCACCCCATGGGCTGCCGATGGCGCTGGCGGTGATGGCAGGCTTGTTCGTATGTTTTGCGCGCCAGTCGTATCGGCGGGCGGGCAGGTTGCGGGCAGTGGCGGACTGACCGCTTAGCTCAGGACGATGTTCACCCAGTAACGGGTGTGATAGTCGACCCGAACCGGCAGGCTGCGCGCCAGCAGCTGCAGTATCTGTTCGGTGTCGGCCAACTGGTAAGTGCCGGACACTTTCAGCCCGGCCGCTTCCGGCGCGCAGCGCAGCATGCCCGGGCGGTAGCGCGCCAGTTCGGCAACAAACTCGCCCAGCGGCATTTGCTGCACACTCAGCACGCCGTCGGTCCAGCCCCACGGGTCGCCATGCAAAGCGGCCGGCTTGAATGTGCCGTCTGCCGATACCTGCAGGACTTCACCGGAATGGGCACGGTATGGCGTGGAAGAGGAAGGGAACAAGGTCACCTCGCCACGACGCACCGCCAACAGCAACCCGAGGCTGTTATCGCGCAGCAGCAACTGGCCATCCTGAGTGGCGAGATCGCCCACGCGTGTGGCAATGCGGAACGGGCGGTTATCGTCGGCGTTGCTGTCCAGGCTGATTTCGCCGCGCAGCAGCGTCAGTTCGCGCAGGTCACGGGTGTAGTGCAAGTCGATGGCGCTGGTGGTGTTGAGTTGGATACGGCTGCCGTCACTGCCCTGCATGGTGCGACGTTCGCCGGTCGTCGTGCTGCTGTCGGCCATCAACGACGGTAACCCCAGCGGCTCGCGTGCGGTCCAGCCCAAACTGCCGCCGACGGCCAACACCGCCAGCAGTTTCAAATGGTCGCGGCGGCTTGTGCGTTGGCGCTGGCTACCTTCCAGGGTGCGTCGGCTCAGGTTGCCAGGCAGTCCGGCCAGTTCGTCGCTCATGTTGCTTACCCGTTGCCAGGCCTCTGCATTGTTCGGGTGAACGGCCAACCATTGCTGAAATTGCTGCTCGGTACGTGGGCTCGGGGCGTCGAAGCGCAGCTTCACAAGCCATTCGATGGCTTGGTCTACCTGGGCCTGGCTGGGCACGTTGCTACAGGTCGGCATAACGTAACCGGTAGCAGGCGCCCAGTGCCTTGGCCAAGTCTCGCTCAACGGTGGCGCGCGATACATCTAGCCTCAGGGCGATTTGCGGGATGCTAAGGCCATCGAGCTGGGCCAGCAAAAAGGCTTGGCGGGCGCGGGGCTTGAGCAAAAGCAAGGCGCGGTCAAGGCGCTCAAGGGTATCGAGAATGATCAGCCGGTGTTCTTCGCTGGGCATTTCGCCCTCAGGCACCAAGGCCAGGCTTTCTTGATAGGCGCGTTCCAGCGCGCGGCGTCGGAACTGGTCGATCATCAGGCCGCGGGCAATGCTGCTGAGGTAGGCGCGCGGCTCTTTGAGTGGAGATACTTGCCGTGCACGCAGCAGGCGCACGAAGGTGTCCTGGGCCAGGTCGGCCGCGTGTTCCTGGCAGCCGACCCGGCTGCGCAGCCAGCCACGCAACCATGCATGATGGGACTGATAGAGCAGGGCGACTTCGGCCGGCTTGAGCGTGTCGTTGATCTGCATCGTATCGAAAGCCCGGTCCCATCATGCATGTTTTTGTGAATAGTTCTCAATTCTAGGCGTGAGTGATGGCACGTAGCAATGGCATACCAGAAATTAGCCGCGCAAGAACCGGCGTTTACCCGACGAGCGGCTGGGGTAAGCTGAGCTTGCCCTGAAACCTGCTGGAGCCGCGGATGATCCTGGCTGACCTCACCCCTGAAGCTTACTGCGAGGCATCCGCCTACCTGGCGGGTATGGACCCCGACTGGGCGCGGCATATTGCCGCTGTCGGCCCATGCCTGCATCAGGCAACGCCTGGCCGTGAGCCTTACGAGGCGTTGGTTCGTGCAATTGCCTACCAGCAACTGCACGCCCGCGCTGCCGAGGCGATATTGGGCCGCCTGTTGGCGCTGTTCCCTGAATGCAGCTTTCCTGCACCCCAACAACTGCTTGGGGTGCCGCCAGAGACAATGCGTGCTTGTGGTTTCTCGGCGAGCAAGCTGGCCACGGTTCAAGGCATTGCCCAAGCCACCCTCGACGGCAAGGTACCTTGCAGAAATGAAGCGTTGGCAATGAGTGACGAATCCTTGATCGAGCGCCTGGTGGCGTTGCGCGGTGTGGGGCGCTGGACGGTGGAAATGCTGTTGATCTACAGCCTGGAGCGTTCGGACATTTTGCCCGTGGACGATTTTGGCGTGCGCGAAGGGTATCGACGGCTCAAGGGAATGGACAAAGCCCCCACTCCAGCAAAGATGCGCGCCATTGGCGGCGCCTGGAGCCCCTATCGGACCATTGCTGCCTGGTACCTGTGGCGGGCCTGAATGCTTGGCGGCAGAAAACCAAGGAATACCGGAATGAACAGCTACAGCACCGACACTCAACGCTGGCAAGCCGTGCAAAGCCGCGATCCCGCCGCCATCGGCCACTTCGTCTACGCCGTGCGTACCACTGGCGTTTACTGCCAGCCCAGTTGCAAGTCGCGCTTGGCCAAACGCGAGAACGTCGAGTTCTTCAGCAATGCCGCTGCTGCCGAACTGGCCGGCTACCGCGCTTGTCGGCGCTGCCTGAACAACCCTTCACACAACCGCCGCGGCGACCTCGTTGCTCGCGCTTGCCGCCTGCTCGAAACCGAAGATGCCCCGCCCAGCCTCAACCAGTTAGGCGAGCAACTGGCCGTCAGCCCGTTCCACCTTCAACGTCAGTTCAAGGCTCACACCGGCCTCACGCCGAAGGCCTACGCATCGGCCTTCCGCGCCAGGCGTCTGCGCGAGCGGCTGGGTGATGGGCACGGTTCAGTCACCGATGCCATCTACGATGCTGGCTACAACTCCAACAGCCGCTTTTACGAAAGTGCAGATCAACGCCTTGGCATGCGCCCACTGGCCTACCGTTCGGGCGGCACGGGCGCGACCATTCATTTCGCCATTGGCCAATGCTCGTTGGGGGCCATTCTGGTGGCTCAAAGCGAGAAGGGCATTTGCGCTATCCTGTTGGGCGATCAGCCCGAAGCATTGCTGGAGCAGTTGCAGGACCAGTTCCCCAAAGCCCGGCTGATCGGTGGCGACCCAGGCTACGAACGCCTGGTGGCCGAAGTGGTGGGTTTTGTTGAAGCCCCGGCCCTCGGCCTGGACTTGCCGCTGGATGTGCAAGGCACCGCCTTTCAGGAGCGGGTATGGCAAGCCCTGCGTGAAGTGCCGGTTGGCAGCCGGGTCAGCTACACCGCCATCGCCGAGCGTATCGGTGCCCCCAAGGCCGTGCGCGCCGTGGCTCAGGCCTGCGCGGCCAACCGCATCGCGGTGGCTATCCCGTGCCACCGCGTGGTGCGTCAGGACGGTGATATCAGCGGCTATCGCTGGGGCGTGGAACGCAAGCGGCAATTGCTTGAGCGAGAAACGGCACTCTCCTGATTGCTTCAAGCCGCGTAGAATCCACCGCCAAATCGAGTTGTAAAGAGGAAAGTTCGATGAGGCGTGTCAGCCTTGCCCGTTATTGCTTAGGGGTGCTCACCCTGATGCTGGCGCTTGCCGCGCCGGCCTGGTCGGCCTCTACGCCCGTGTCCAGCCTGGCCTCCGCCGAATTGTCGGTGCTGGATGAAAACGCCAGCATCGAGCAGTTGAGCGACCGGCTCGACCAGATTCGCCAGGGTGTATCCAGCAATGCCAACGATGACCTGCTCTCGCAGCTGCGCCTTGCCGCTGTGCAGGTTCAGCGCCAGGCCGATGCCCTCAGTGCCCAGCGCACGGCTGATGCGGAAAAACTGGACGACAAGCTTAAAGTAATCGGCCCGCTGCAGCCTGATGAAGCCGCCAGCCTCACCCAGCAACGCAAGCAGCTCGAGGCCGAGAAAAAGGCTGTGCTTGCCGAACAGGACCAAGCCACCAAGCTGACCCAGTCGGCGCGCGACCTGTCCACCCAGATCGTCAACCTGCGCCGCAGCCAGTTCAACTCACAGGTCACCAGCCGCGCGGCCAGCCCGCTCAGCCCGGCCTTCTGGCAATCGCTGATTCGCCCCACCGATGAAGACGTGCTGCGTTTGCGCGAACTGCGCGGCGAGGCGGCCGATGCCGTGGCCAGCGCGTTCAGCGCCGAGCACCGCTGGCTGTTCATCAGCAGCCTGATCGCGGCGATTCTGGTGTGGACGCTGGTGCGCCGGCTGCTTGAGCGCATGCTCGCTCACGGCATGATTCGCGTACTTCCGGAGGGCAGGCTGCGCCGCAGCGCCTTGGCGCTGAGTGTCAGCCTGGCCACTTTGGGGACCATTGCCGGCTCCGTGTCGCTGCTGCGCTGGGGCCTGGAAAACAGCGCCGAACTGGGCTCTGACCTGGCCAGCCTGACCAACCACGTACTCACACTGGTGGTGTTCAGTGCCTTCATTTCGGGCCTGGGCCGCGCGATGCTGATGCTGCAGCGCCCGTCGTGGCGCTTGCCTCCGATCAGCGACGAGGTGGCCAGCGCCCTGGGCTGGTTCCCGAAGGTGCTGGCACTGGCGCTGATGGTGATGCTGACCATGGAGCGCATCAACAGCGTGATCGGCACCAGCCTGGCGCTGACCGTGGCGACCAACGGCCTGACAGCGCTGGTGGTGGCGGCAATCTTCTCCGCCGCGCTGATGCGCTACCGCCGCACCCTGCGCACCCATGAACTGGAGCGCCCGACGGGTTGGATCGGGCTGATTTCGTTCGTGATCGTGGTGTGGGTCGGTTTGATCGTGCTGACGCTGCTGGCCGGTTATCTGACCCTGGCATACTTCCTCACCGCCAAGTTGCTGTGGATCAGCGTGGTCACCACCTGTGCCTACCTGCTGACCACGTTCTTCGGCGACCTGTGCGATTCGTTGCTGTCGCCGCATCAGCCCGGCGGCCTTGCGCTGGCCTCCGGCCTGGGCCTGGCGCCGCGTCACCAGGCGCAGTTCAGTACTTTGCTGGCGGGTATCGGCCGTACCGTGCTGCTGTTCCTCGCCGCCTTGCTGGCGCTGATGCCGTCGGGTACCAGCCCGGGTGAGCTGCTGTTGAGCCTGGGTGACTGGGATGGCACCGGCGGTAAGGTGCTCGGCAACCTGAACATCGTGCCGCAAGACATCCTGTTGGCGCTGGCGATGTTCTTCGGCGGCCTGTTCGGCATTCGTGTGCTCAAGCGCTGGCTGAGCGAGCGCCTGCTGCCGGAAACCGACATGGACGCCGGCATGCGCGCTTCGTTGGTGACCCTGGTCGGCTACCTGGGCTTCCTGTTCCTGGCGATGCTGGTGATGTCGACCCTGCGTATCAACCTCACCAGCCTGACCTGGGTGGTCAGTGCCCTGTCGGTTGGTATCGGTTTCGGCTTGCAGCAGATTGTGCAGAACTTCATCTCAGGCTTGATCCTGCTCACCGAACGCCCGGTGAAGGTGGGCGATTGGGTGAGCCTGGCGGGCGTCGAGGGCGATATTCGCCGCATCAACGTGCGCGCCACCGAAATACAGATGTCCGACCGCTCCACGGTAATCGTGCCCAACTCGCAATTCATTTCGCAGAACGTGCGCAACGTGACCATGGGCAACGCGCTGGGCGTTGTTGGCATTACGCTGACACTGCCATTGGAAACCGATGCCAACCGGGTACGCGAGTTGCTGTTGGCGGCTTACCACGAGCACGAGTCGATCCTGGATGCGCCGGCCAGCTCGGTAACGTTCAAGGACCTCACCAGCGCTGGCATGGTGATCAGTGTCAGTGGTTATGTGGCGGGGCCGCGGCAAGTGTCGGGTGCGCGCAGTGACCTGCTGTTTACCATCCTGGGGCGCCTGCGCGATGAAGGGATTGCCCTGTCGTCGCCGCAGAGCATGGTGTTGTTGCAGGAAGGTGGTCGCTCGGCTGAAGAGCTGGCGTAATGATGTTCTTGTAGGAGCGGCTTTAGCCGCGAAGCAGGCGACGCGGTGGCTGGCACCGGCTTCGCCGGTGTTCGCGGCTGAAGCCGTTCCTACAGGGCAATGCGCTAATGCTGCTTGGCCTGCCTTATCCGCAGCAGAATCACCAGCAGCACCAGCGCCACTGGCGGCGCCATCGCCAACAATGCATCGCGCGCCGTCAGCCCCAACCCCAGCACATTCAACCCGCCGTACAGCAGCTTGAACAGGTTCAGCAGGTAATAGGTGATGGCAATGATCGACAGCCCTTCCACCGCACGCTGAATCTTCACCTGAGCATCGGCGCGGGCATTGAGGCTATGCAGGATCCCCGCGTTCTGCTCTTCCATTTCCACCTGCACGCGTGCCTGCAGCAGGTCGCCCAGGTTGGCGACGTTCTTCGTCAACTGCTCCAGCCTTTGCTCGGTGGCCGCGCAGTAACGCACGGTCGGTTTGAACCGGCGTTCGATGAACACCCCAAGCCGCTGGCAATCGCCCACATGGCTTTCGCGTAACTCCCCCAGCCGCTCGAACACCAGTTGCGCGTAGGCTTGGGTCGCACCGAAACGATGGCGGGTTTTCACCGTGCGGCTGACTACCTGCCGTGACAAGTGAGCAATTGATTCGAGCAAGCCTTTGGAATCGTGGCCATCCCCCCCGGCACTGCGTTCTGACAAGCTGACCAAGGTTTTGTCAAACGCGTCCAGTTCCGAGCTCAGGGTTTTGGCCGTGTTCAGGGTCAGAGAAGCCATCATCCGGTACGTTTCGATTTCCAGCAGCCGACGAATCATACGGCCCTGGCGATAAGCATTCAGGCGGCGATTGATGAACAGGAAGCGGTTGGTGCCATCGGCGGTCAGGCGGAAATCGCTCCACACCACCGCATCGCCACCCCCGACGCAGGAGCCGCACGGGTCTTTGAACTGGTAGTGCTGCAGGTCCAGCCCCTGTTCGTCGCGCACCAGTATCTGCACAGCGTTGATCACTTGCGCTGCCTGTGGCGTGATGGCGTCGGCCAGCACCGGCGGCAGTGCTTGCCATTCGGTGTCGGTGGTGGAGCAGGGCACCACCAGCGTCAGGGTGAAGAACTCGGTGTGGCGCTCCCACTTGAACGGGTGCCCGTTCAGCGTGGTGATGCCTTGCGCTGCATCCGTCTCGCTGGCCTGCGGGCAGCAGCGTTGCAACAGTGCGGCGCAAGCGGCATCGCCGCCGAGCAAAGCCAGGTGGAAAACGTGTGCCGGGCCGTCGAAATACAGCGACGGGCGGGCGTGCAGTTCGTTGTGCAAGGCAGTGCGTTGAGGGTGCATGGTGGTCCGGCCTGGTGTTGTGATTGTGGGGTACCAGGGAGTGGGACTTCATGCGCAGGATGTAAAGTCACTTAACTGCGTGGTGCGGTTGCCGGCCTGTTCGCGGAGCTTGTAGGAGCGGCTTCAGCCGCGAACACCGGCGAAGCCGGTGCCACCAAACGCGTGGCTGCTTCGCGGATAAATCCGCTCCTACACAAGCGACCAGACGACGTAGCCATCAACCCAGGCAACGGGTTACATGCTTCACCGACTGGTAAGCCGACAACCCCCAAGGCCCGAGTTCACGCCCGATCCCGCTGCCCTTGGTACCGCCCCACGACGTTTCGACGAATACCGCCTGTACCGAGTTGATCCACACGTGGCCCACCTCCAGCGCATCGGCAACGCGCTCGGCGCGCTCCAGGTCGGTTGAGCATACGGTGGCGACCAGGCCGAAGCGGCTGTCGTTGGCTTGTGCGATGGCTTGTTCTTCGGTGCTAAAGCGGCGTGCGCACAGCACTGGACCGAAGATTTCCTCTGTCCACAGGCGGCTGTCTTCAGGCACTTCGATGTACAGCGTCGGGCTGACGAACCAGCCGTCGCGGTCCAGCGTCTTGCCGCCTGCCAAGCATTCAAGGCCTTCTTCACGGGCGGTGGCAAAGTAGCTCGCCACTTTCAGCCATTGCGCCTGGCTGGTCAGCGGGCCCATATCTACTTCTTCGGTCAGCGGGTTGCCGACACGCAAGTTTTCCAAGGCTTGTTGCAGGCGTGGCAGCAGAGCGTCAGCGATGCCGTCCTGTACCAGCAAGCGGGAGGTGGCCGAGCACATCTGGCCGGCGTTCCAGGTAATACCGGCAACGATCCACTCCACGGCCTGGTCGACGTCGCAATCGTCGAACACCACGATGGCCGACTTGCCTCCCAGTTCCAGCGTCACCGGCCTGCACTGGGCCGAGGCACTGCGCATCACTTGGCTGCCAACGCTGTTGCTGCCGGTGAACGACAGTTTGTCCAGGCCATTGTGGCTGCTCAGTGCCGCACCGGTCTCGGCCTTGCCGTTGACGATGTTCAGCACGCCGGCAGGCAAGCCCAGCTTGTCGGCAATCTGGCCATAGGCCTGTTCGATCAGCGGGGTGACTTCCGAGGGTTTGAGTACCACGGTGCAGCCTGCTGCCAGGGCAGGGGCGAGCTTCCAGGCGCTGGTCACCAAAGGGAAATTCCACGGCACGATCAGGCCGACGACGCCTACTGGCTCCAGGCGGGTGCGGGCGCTAAAGCCCGGTGCAGCCAGTGGCACGTCGCGGTTTTTCTCAGGCAACTGCTCAGCCAGGTCGGCGTAGTAGGCGAAGGTCGCCACGGCATCGTCCAGGTCGATTTCGGCCTCGTGACGCGGCTTACCGTTGTTGCGCATCTGCAGGGCAATCAGTTCCTCGCGGCGCAGGCCCAGTTGTTCGGCAAAGCCACGCAGGAAGGCAGCGCGGGTGCCTGCGCTGGCTTTTTTCCATTCAGGCAGTGCCTGGCGCGCGGCGTTTACGGCCTGGTCGACCTGGGCGACGCTGGCGGCCATCAGTTCCGCGAACGGCAGCCCCAGAGCTGGGTCATTGACGCTGATGCAGTCGTTGCCTTGGCCTTCGACCCAACGGCCGGCGATGTAGTGGGACATAGTCATGATCGGTATCCAGTCAGGCCATTTCGGCAGCGGTTACCGGCGTGTGCGGGGTGCTTTTGCAGCGCACCCAGCGTGGGCCCTTGGGGCCATATACGCCGGCTGGTTCAGGGAACAGGTTGAGCAGCAGCAGGTACAGCACGCCGGCGATACCCAGGGTTACCGGCAGGCTCAGGTCGATGCCGCCGGCCAGGTCACCCAGCGGGCCGACGAACTGCCCCGGCAGGTTGACGAAGCACAGGCCGACCGCCGCGCTGGGGATCCAGGCGCCCATGCCGCGCCAGTTCCAGCCATGCAGGAACCAGTAGTGCCCCCCGCGCTGGCCGCGGGTGAACACCTGCAGGTCGTCGGCGTGGTAGAAGCCGCGGCGGGTGATCAGGCCGAGGATCATGATCACCATCCACGGGCTGGTGCAGGTGATGATCAGCACGGCGAAGGTCGACACGCTCTGCACCAGGTTGAACGTGAAGCGGCCGATGAAGATGAAGCCGATGGCCAGCACACCGATCAGCAACGTCGCGCCAGCGCGGCTGAGCAGGCGCGGGAACACGCTGGACATGTCCAGGCCCGTGCCATACAGCGCGGTGGTGCCGGTGGACATACCGCCGATCACCGCAATCAGGCACACCGGCAGGAAGAACCAGCTTGGCGAAATGGCCAGCAAGCCGCCCACGTAATTGTTGGCGGTGATGTAGTCCGGCGCCTGGCTGGCTACCAGCGTGGCGGTGCACAGGCCGAACAGGAACGGGATCAGCGTGGCGGCCTGAGCGGCGATCACCGCCAGCATGATGCGCGCCTTGGGCGTTTCACGCGGAATGTAACGCGACCAGTCACCCAGGAAGGCCCCGAACGACACAGGGTTGCTCATCGCCAGGATCGCCGCACCGACGAACGCGGCCCAGAAGCCGGCCTGACCAAGGTTGACGCTGCCGGCATAGCCCGCATCAAACGGCCCGGCAAAGGCGAAGATGCCCAGCAGGAACAGCAGGCTCGACGCCCACACCGCGATCTTGTTTACCCACAGCATGAAGCGGAAGCCGAAGATGCACACCACCAGCACCAGCACGGCGAACAGGCCGTAGGCCAGGCCCAGGGTCAAGTCGGTTTCCGGCAAGCCGGCCAGGCGCTTGGCGCCGCCGACCAGCGCGTCTCCCGAGCTCCATACCGACAGCGAAAAGAACGCCACGGCGGTGAGCAGTGACAGGAACGAACCGACAATGCGCCCGTGCACGCCGAAGTGCGCGCCGGACGATACCGCGTTGTTGGTACCGTTAAGCGCGCCGAACAGGCCCATCGGCGCAAGGATCAGCGCGCCCACGCCAACGCCCAGCAAAATCGCCCAGACACCGGCCTGGAATGACAGCCCGAACAGCACCGGGAAGCTGCCCAGCACGGCGGTGGCAAAGGTATTGGCGCCGCCAAAAATCAGGCGGAACAGGTCCAGCGGGGAGGCGTCGCGTTGATCGTCGGGGATCTGTTCGACGCCGTTGGTCTCGATACCGGTCGAGTGGCTCATGGTGATGCTCCAGCGCGGTTGTTGTGGGCCGGCGCGGTGCGCGGGCCTTCTTGTGGGTGCGATGGCAGGGCGGCAGGGCCGCGTAAAAATTGAATCAGGCTGCGGTGACGACCGACAGGTGCTCGTGGCAGGCCAGCCAGCGATCGTTTTCACGGCGGAACACGATGGTTTCGCGTTCGGCCAGCAGGTGCTCTTCGCCTGCCATGCGGATGTGCGTGGCCACGTCGTGCATGAAGATCGCCACATCACCTTGCAGGCTCACCTGCACGTTGCTGGATTTACAGCCAAGCACGGCGAAACCCTCGGCCTGCCATTGTGCCCAGAGTTCTTCATAGGCGCGGCGGCTGAGCAGCGGTTGCGGCAAGGTGTGGAAAAGGAAGGTGGCGTCTTCGCTGAAACAGGCGAAGTAGCGGGCGGTGTCGTTGCTGGCGAAGGCGGCTACGAGGTCGGCGGCGGCCTGCCGTACCTGGAGTGTCTGGTCCACGGGAGTGGCCTCACGGTTATTGTGATTGTGGTGAAGCGATTCTGGTGGGGGTTGGTGAAGGGAAAAATCGCTGGGGGGAAATAATTAGTTCAGGAATTTGTGAACCAATGGTTACTTACCGATGCGCCACTTGCCGTTTAGGAGCGGCTTCAGCCGAGATCACCGGTGAAGCCGGTGCCAAGCACTGCGTAGGCTGTTTCGCGGATAAATCCGCTCCTACAGGAGCCGCGTATTGCAGTGCGTTTTTTCTGAACTTGACAGCAAATGCTTCAGGTTTAGGGGCTTTGGGAAATATCCTACGCGCACCGCTGACGTTTCTTTGTTGTCGATGTTGTCCATCAGGGCTAGTTTCCCCGGGTCGTCTTGGTTTGACGACCGGGTGTGAGAGCCCGTCGATACATCGTGCCCGTGTTATGGCAGCCGTTCGTGGGCAGGATTCGTCCTGGCCGGAATTCCGATGTTCGCCGGTCTCTCACCCCACGTACGGCTGCCACCTGATTCTGTGAGAGGAAGCGGGGTGGTGGTTTTGCCAATGAACTCGGAGAAACACCATGAAAAAGCTCGTTCCTGATCCACCCGCCACCCAATCCAATCGTTTCTACACCATCAACAGCGATATGCCGTCACCTGAAGCGCTGCTGTACGTTGCGCAGTTGTTGAAAGGCATCGAAGACACCCTCGACGAATACATCTGCGGCAATGCCGGCGAGCCGGGCATCGGGATGCTGGTCAACACCGTGCATAACCTGAACATGGCCCGTGCGCTGAACGAACTGGTGCTTTGCCGGGGCTGATACAGCGCATCCTCCTGTAGGAGCGGCCTTGTGTCGCGAAAGGGCTGCGCAGCAGTCCCAGGGTTTCAGCTTCGCAGCCAGTATTGCCGGGGCCGCTCTGCGGCCCTTTCGCGACACAAGGCCGCTCCTACAGGTCGTGCAAGCTCATACACCGAGCGCGCTGCCAGCAAACTGGCAAGGATCAACCATACTCACTCTTCATTTGCCCGAGGAGCGTGCCATGGCCAAGTCGTCCCGGAAAAAGGATTCTTCAGACCAGCCAGAAAAGCTGGGCGGCAAGGCCTACGAAAAGGCGCTGCGAAACCTGCATGTCGAACTGGTGAAGCTGCAGGAATGGGTCGTGGCCAAGGGCCTGAAGGTGTGCATCGTGTTCGAAGGCCGTGATGGCGCTGGCAAGGGCGGCACCATCAAGGCAATCACCGAGCGGGTCAGCCCGAGGGTGTTCCGGGTGGTGGCGCTGCCAGCCCCCACCGAACGGGAAAAGACCCAGATGTATGCCCAGCGCTACCTCACCCATCTGCCAGCCGCCGGTGAGGTGGTGATCTTCGACCGCAGCTGGTACAACCGCGCCGGTGTGGAGCGGGTGATGGGCTTTTGTACCGACGAGCAAGCCAGCCGGTTTCTGGGCGTGGTGCCGCTGCTTGAAAAAATGATGGTTGAATCGGGGATCATCCTGATCAAGTACTGGCTCGAAGTCAGCGCCGAGGAGCAGACCAAACGCCTGCAAGACCGCATCAACGACGGTCGCAAACTGTGGAAACTGTCACCGATGGACCTGAAGTCCTACACCCGTTGGGATGATTACACCCGCGCCCGCGACGACATGTTCGCCGCCTCCGATTCCTCCTGGGCGCCCTGGTTCATGGCCCATTCCGATGACAAGCGCAAGGCTCGGCTAAACATCATCGGCCACTTGCTGACGCGTATCCCCTACAAAGACATTACCCGCGACGAGGTGGTGAAGCTGCCCAAGCGCGGCAAGATCGGCAAATACAAGGCCGTGCCTTACCCGTTCAAAGTGATTGAAGAACGTTTCTGAATACATTGAACAAGGAGGGGCGCCATGCAGCCAAACTTCAAGCTCGACAGCGCATTGTCGCGCGGTTTGCTCGATGTGCTGATCAAGGCAGGGTTGGTCGCCGCATTGGTGCTGTTTGCCTTTGAAGTGTTCCAGCCATTCTTGGGTTTGATGCTCTGGGCCGTGATCCTGGCAGTGACGTTATATCCACTTTACGGACGGATCAAAGGTGGTACGGGGTTGAAGGACGGCTATGCGGCAACTTTGGTCGTGCTGCTGGTGTTGGTAGTGTTGTTGGTACCGATTTATCTGGTAGTGGTATCCATCGGCGAGTCGGTACATAGCCTGATCGATGTGCTCAAGAGTGGAGCGTGGCATGTTCCTCCTCCGCCGGAGTCCGTTGCGGGGTGGCCGCTCGTAGGGCCTCACCTTTACGCACTGTGGCAGTCGGCCTCCGAGAGCCTGGCGCCGGTGTTGAACAACCTGATGCCGCACCTCAAGGGCGCGGGGCTTTCGGTGTTGGGTGCGGCGGCCAGCGCGGGCGGGGCATTTCTGCTGTTCATCGGCGCGGTGATCATCTCGGGGGTCATCATGGCCTTTGGCGAGCGCAGCGAGGTTGCGGCCCAGCGCATTGCCATGCGTGTATCCGGAGAAGAGCGGGGCAGGCCATTGGCCAAACTGTGCACCGCGACCATCCGCGCCGTCGCTCAGGGTGTAATCGGCATCGCCTTTATCCAGATGCTGCTGATTGGCGTCGGCTTCGTGGTCAAGGGTGTGCCGGGGGCAGGCATGCTGGCCATTGTCGTGCTGATGCTGGGGATTGCCCAGGCACCGGCAACGCTGGTCACCATCCCGGTGATCCTCTACATCTTCAATGCCGAAGGTTTTACCGCCGCCACCATCGCCTTTGCCGTGTACACATTCGTGGCCGGCCTTGCCGACAACGTGCTCAAACCGCTGTTGCTGGGGCGTGGCGTGGATGTACCGATGCCGGTTGTGTTGATTGGCGCGCTAGGCGGCATGGTGGTCAAAGGCATCATTGGTTTGTTTATCGGCCCGGTGATTCTGGCGGTGACCTATGTGCTGTTCTGGCAGTGGGTGGCGCTACAGGTGCCCGATAAGCCTGTTGAGCCCGCGCCCTAGGGTTGCCAGTCGACCCCTGTGGTTTCGAGATAGTCGTCCACCGCAGCGCCTACGGTTGGGTGAAACGCTTTTGCGCCCAAGTGCTGGAACAGCCCGAAGCGCTTCATCTTGTCCTTGACCGGGTCTTTCATTTCGGCGAACTGCAACTCCACCCCTCGCGCCTCCAGCGTGCGGTCCAGATCTGCGAGCATGTCGGCGGAGGTGATATCCACACTGGTGACCGGCTCTGCCGCAATCACCACCCGTTGCACCGGGGTTGGGGACGATTCGACGGCCCCCAGCACCGTACTCTGGAATTGCTCGGCATTGGCGAAGAACAGTGGCGCATCCCAACGCAGCAGCACCAGCCCGGGGATGCGCCGTGCCTGTGGATAACGTTGCACATCGTGATAGCCACGGGTGCCGTCCACCCGTCCCATGATCGCGTAATGCGGCCGCCAGGCATCCCAGAGGAACTCGATCACCGAAATCACCACGGCGATGCAGATACCGGGGATCGCCCCAAACACGGCCACACCCACAAAGCAGGTAAACGACAGCCAGAACTCCCACTGCTGCATGTGGAAGATGCGCTTCAGGCCGGCAATTTCGAACAGGCCCAGTGCCGCAGCGATTACTACCGCAGCCAGCGCACTGTTGGGCAGGTGCTGCATCAGGTTGGGCGCCATCACCAACAGCAGTGTGACGGCCAGTGCGCCGATGATGCCGGTGAGCTGGGTTTTGGAGCCTGCCGCCTCGGCTACAGGTGTGCGCGATGAGCTGCTGCTGATCGGGATGCCCTGAAACAGCCCGGATGCCAGGTTGGCAACGCCCAGGCCGAACATTTCCTGATTCGGGTTTACCGGTGTTTTCAGCCTGGCCGCGTAGGTGCGTGACAGCACGCTGGTGTCGGCAAACGACACCAGCGCGACCGCGATCCCGCCCAGCAATACTTCCACCAGGTCGATGTCGGTAAGCCACGGGAAAGCGAACGCAGGCAGGCCTTGTGGTAGTTCGCCCAGTACTTTTACGCCGTGTTCATCGGGGTTGAGCAGCCCCACCACCAGTGTTGCCAGTACCACGGCAATCAGGATGCCCGGCACGCGCTTGAAGGGTTTGAGCAGCAGTATCAGGGCAAGGCTGCCGGCGCCTACCACGAAGCTTGGCCAGTGCCCCTGGCCGGCCATCAGCGCCTGGGCGAGGTTCCACACATCGCGCAGCGGCCCCTGGCTGTCGACGGAAATGCCGAACAGCTTGGGCAACTGGCTGATCAGCACGGTGAGCGCGATGCCGTTCATGTAGCCGTAGCGGATAGGTTTGGACAGCAGCTCGGTGATGAAGCCCAGGCGCAGCAGCCCGGCGACCATGCAGAAGGCGCCGGCTACCAGGGCCATCATGCTGGCGATGGTGATTGCCCGCTGTGGGTCGCTGGCGGCGTACTGCACCACCACGGCCAGGATTGGCGCTGCCAGCGCTGAGTCTGGCCCGAGCACCAGAATGCGGCTGGGGCCGAACAGGGCGTAAGCGAGCAGGGGAATGATGGTGGCGTAGAGGCCATAGATGCCCGGTACCCCCGATGCTTCGGCATATGCGATGCCAACGGGGACCAGCATGGTGGTCAGCACCAGGCCTGCGGCAATGTCTTTTGCCAGCCACCTGGGTTGGTAGTGCAGCAGGGTGGCCAGGCCGGGCAGCCAGCGTTGCCAGTTGGAATCCGGGGGTGGGGGTGTTTCGTGCATTGCACTGGACCGAAGTGATGTGAACCGTATTCAGTCTAGTGCGCAAATGACGACGCCCTCTTCGCGGGCGAAGAGGGCGTCGCTGATGGAGCAGAATTAAACGTTGAAGCGGAAATGCATCACATCGCCGTCTTTAACGATGTAATCCTTGCCTTCCAGGCGCCATTTACCGGCTTCCTTCGCACCGCCTTCACCCTTGAACTGGATGAAGTCGTCATAGGCCACCACTTCAGCGCGGATGAAGCCTTTTTCGAAGTCGGTGTGGATCACGCCTGCAGCCTGAGGCGCGGTGGCACCAACGCGCACGGTCCAGGCGCGAACTTCCTGCACACCGGCAGTGAAGTAGGTTTGCAGGTTGAGCAGCTCGTAACCGGCGCGGATCACGCGGTTAAGGCCCGGCTCTTCCAAGCCAAGGGCCTCAAGGAACATGTCCTTTTCTTCGCCGTCTTCTAGTTCGGCGATTTCCGCTTCGATCTTGTTGCACACCGGCACCACGACCGCGCCTTCTTCCTCGGCGATGGCCTTGACCACGTCCAGGTGCGGGTTGTTCTCGAAGCCGTCTTCGGCGACGTTGGCGATGTACATGACTGGCTTGCTGGTCAGCAAGTGGAAGCCACGGATCACGGCCTTTTCGTCGTCAGCCATGTTCTTCATCAGGCTGCGTGCCGGCTTGCCTTCGGTGAAGTGCGGGATCAGCTTTTCCAGGATGGCCTTTTGCGCCAGCGCATCCTTGTCACCGCCTTTGGCGTTACGGGCGACCTTCTGCAGTTGCTTCTCGCAGCTGTCGAGGTCGGCGAAGATCAGCTCAAGGTCGATGATCTCGATGTCGCGCTTGGGGTCGACGCTGTTGGAAACGTGGATCACGTTCTCGTCTTCGAAGCAGCGCACCACGTGGGCAATGGCGTCGGTTTCGCGGATGTTGGCGAGGAACTTGTTGCCCAGGCCTTCACCTTTGGAGGCACCGGCTACCAGGCCCGCGATGTCGACGAATTCCATGGTGGTCGGCAGGATGCGGTTAGGCTTGACGATTTCCGCCAGCGCAGCCAGGCGCGCATCGGGCATCGGCACGATGCCGCTGTTCGGCTCGATGGTGCAGAAGGGGAAGTTCTCAGCCGCAATGCCAGACTTGGTCAGGGCGTTGAACAGGGTGGACTTGCCGACGTTGGGCAGGCCGACGATGCCGCAATTGAAACCCATGGTTATTCCCCTCTCTAGGAAATCAGGCCTTCTGGCTGTGCAGCTCGCGCATGGCCTTGGCGAAGTCGCCGGCCAGCACGTCCGGCAGCACGCCGAGGGCAAAATCGATGCTGGCGTCGAGCTTCTCCTGTTCGGCGCGCGGTGCGCGGCCCAGGACGAAGTTGGAGACCAGTTTGGCGTCGCCCGGGTGGCCGATGCCAAGCCGCAGGCGGTGGAAGTCGTTCTGGTTGCCGAGCTGCGCGATGATGTCGCGCAGGCCGTTATGCCCGCCATGGCCACCGCCGCGCTTGAGCTTGGCGACGCCCGGAGGCAGGTCGAGTTCGTCATGCGCCACCAGGATTGCTTCCGGCTTGATGCGGAAGAAATTGGCCAGAGCCGCCACGGACTGGCCGCTACGGTTCATGTAGGTGGTGGGAATCAGCAGGCGAACATCGTTGCCCTGATGGCTGAATTTAGCCGTCAGGCCGAAATATTTTTTGTCAGCGGTCAGCGAAACACGCTGGGCGCTGGCAATGCGTTCAACGAAAAGAGCCCCTGCGTTATGCCGGGTCTGTTCGTATTCGGGGCCGGGGTTACCCAGGCCGACGATCAACTGGATGGCGGTCACGTCAGGGGCTCTTCCTTGGAGTTGGTGGGTTACAGGGCGCGGGGCACTGTAACCCGATCAACACCGGCGTGCGAGTGGATTACTCGGCAGCGCCTTCTGCTTCTGGAGCAACGCGCGGGGCGTGAACGTTGGCAACAGCTTTGTCATCACCGTGGGCCAGAGCTACGAACTCTACGCCTTTCGGAGCTTTCAGGTCCGACAGGTGGATGATGGTGCCGATTTCAGCGTTGGCCAGGTCGACTTCGATGAACTCAGGCAGGTCTTTGGCTTCGCAGGAAACTTCGATCTGCGATTCAACGTGCGAGATTTCGCCGCCTTTCTTGACCGGTGCTTCTTCGTTGATGAAGTGCACTGGAACTACTGCGGTCAGCTTCTGGCCAGCAACGACGCGAACGAAGTCGGCGTGCATGATGAAGCCTTTGGCCGGGTGGCGCTGCATGGCCTTGACCACGACGTTTTGCTTGGCGCCGTCGACGTTCAGTTCGATAACGTGGCTGAAGGCAGCTTCGTTTTCGAACAGCTTGGCGATTTCCTTGGCCACGATGGTCAGGGATTGGGCTTCTTTATCGCCACCGTATACAACGGCAGGGATGTTGGCGGAGTGACGCAGGCGGCGGCTCGCACCTTTCCCCAGGTCAGTACGCGCTTGGGCGTTCAGAATGAAATCAGTCATTTTGTATCTCCAAAATAGCCCCCCGAGGGCGTTTGCGACCAGCGCCAACGGGGATGGCAAAAAAGCCCCGCCCCAACAAATGCTGGGGCGGGGCGCTTCACATCAACACGAGTTCCGCTTAGCGGAACATCGCGCTGATCGATTCTTCATTGCTGATGCGGCGTACCGCTTCAGCAACAACCGGTGCGATATCCAGCTGGCGGATACGGTCACAGGCTTGAGCAGCGGCGGACAGCGGAACGGTGTTGGTCACCACCAGCTCGTCCAGTACCGACTTCTCGATGTTCTCGATCGCGCGGCCCGACAAAACAGGGTGCGTGCAGTAGGCGTAAACCTTGGCAGCGCCGTGTTCTTTCAGGGCTTTGGCCGCGTGGCACAGGGTGCCGGCGGTGTCGACCATGTCGTCTACCAGGATGCAAGTGCGCCCTTCGACGTCGCCGATGATGTGCATCACTTCGGAGTGATTGGCCTTTTCGCGGCGTTTGTCGATGATACCCAGATCAACACCCAGGGACTTGGCGACGGCACGTGCACGCACGACACCACCGATGTCCGGGGAGACGATCATCAGGTTCTCGAAACGCTGGTCTTCGATATCGTCGACCAGTACGGGCGAGCCGTAGATGTTGTCGACCGGAATATCGAAGAAGCCCTGGATCTGGTCAGCGTGCAGGTCGACGGTGAGAACACGGTCGATACCCACGACAGTGAGCATGTCAGCAACCACTTTGGCGCTGATGGCTACACGTGCCGAACGCGGACGGCGGTCCTGGCGGGCGTATCCGAAGTAAGGAATCACGGCGGTGATTCGGGATGCTGAGGAGCGGCGGAAGGCATCGGCCATCACTACCAGTTCCATCAGGTTATCGTTGGTTGGCGCGCAAGTCGGCTGAATAATGAAGACGTCTTTACCGCGGACGTTTTCATTGATCTCAGTGCTGATCTCGCCGTCGGAAAATTTACCGACAGAGACGTCACCGAGAGGGATATGCAGCTGACGTACGACACGCCGAGCCAGATCGGGGTTAGCGTTCCCCGTAAAGACCATCATCTTGGACACGCGCAGTACCTGGAGGCTGAGGGTATACCTGGATGAGTATAGGAAAATGGCAGGGGCGGCTGGATTCGAACCAACGCATGGCAGGATCAAAACCTGCTGCCTTACCGCTTGGCGACGCCCCTGTATCTGTTGCAGAGAGTGCTTGGCACTCGAACCCTAGATAAGACCTTGTAGTGCGCGATGCAACATCGAAACATTGCTTCCCTTCGCTACAAATCCTGTCTGGGTACCTGAAAGAAGGGCCAGAACTTTATCAGCTTCGGCTTTGCTTGGGAAGGCCCCAAACACACAACTTCCGGTTCCGGTCAGTCGAGCTTCAGTGAATTGGCCCAATGATTTCAGCGCGTTGCTGACTTCAGGGTAACTCTGCTCTACCACCGGTTGGCAGTCATTTCGACTGTTTCCCTCGGGAACGGGGCGCATCTTAAGGGGGAGGGAATCACGTGTCAACTGTGGATGCGAAAAAATTTCTACAGTGCTGACAGACACTTGCGGCACCAGCACGACATACCACGGCTCGGCCGGGTCGACCGGGGTCAATTGCTCCCCGACACCCTGGGCAAAGGCGGCATGGCCGCGCACGAACACCGGGACATCGGCCCCCAGCGTCAGGCCAAGGGCAGCCAGGCGATCTTCGTCCCAGTCAAGTTGCCACAGATGCGCCAGTGCCAGCAGGGTAGTGGCCGCATCCGAGCTGCCGCCACCGATCCCGCCGCCCATTGGCAGCACTTTGGTCAACCAGATGTCGGCACCCAGCGCAGTGCCGGACTGTTCCTGCAATTTGCGGGCGGCGCGCACGATCAAGTTGCTGTCATGGGGGACCGCTTCGATTTCGGTATGCAGGCGGATGACGCCGTCTTCGCGCAAGGCAAAGGCCAACTCATCGCCATGGTCCAGAAACTGGAAGACTGTCTCCAGCTCGTGATAACCGTCAGCGCGGCGGCCGATGATGTGCAGCCACAGGTTCAATTTGGCCGGAGCGGGCAAGGTGAGCTTTTGCATGTAATCAGTGCCCCAACTGGCGAGGTTGCCAGTCCTTGACCACCAAGGTCACGTCAAGATCTTTGCCGTGCAGCTTCAGGCGCTCGGGTAACCAGTAGCCGTTCTGTTCGGTGTAGCTCAGGTACTCGACCTGCCAGCCATCCTGATCGAGGCTGGCCAGGCGGCTGTCGCCGTCCAGGGTCAGCTTGCTCTTGGTGTCCGGCGCGGGCAGGCCACGCACCCACCAGACCAGGTGGGAAACCGGCAATTGCCAGCCCAGTTGTTCTTCCAGCAGGGCCTCAGGGCTTGGGGCTTCGTAGCGGCCCTGGTTGGCAACCTCCAGCACCACGCCACCTGGGCGACCGGTCAGGCGTGCGGCACCACGGCCCAGCGGGCCGGCCAGGCGGATGTCGTAGTAATCCTGGCGCTGCAGCCAGAACAATGTGCCGCTGCCGGACTCGCGCGGGGCGCGGATGCCGACCTTGCCGTTGATCTGCCAGCCATCGAGGCTGCTCAACTGCTCTTTATGGGCACGCCACTGCTGTGGGTCGCCGTGGCCTTGCAGGGCTTCGCGGCTGCCAAAGCCGGCACAGCCGGCCAGCAGGGCGATCAGGGTGAAGGTGATGCAATGGCGCAGGAACATGGCGTTAAAGGGTCTCTGATCCGGTCAGGCGCAAAACGGTCTTGCGCAGGATTGGGCTGTCGGGCTGGGCCTCGAATGCTTTGGCCCAGACTTGGCGAGCCTCGCGGCGCTCGCCCTTGGCCCACAGTACTTCGCCCAGGTGGGCGGCCACCTCATGATCGGGGAACTGTGCCAGCGCCTGGCGCAGGTAGCGTTCGGCTTCATCGAGATTGCCCATGCGGTAGGCGACCCAACCGAGGCTGTCGAGTATTGCCGGATCGTCCGGGGTGAGTTGGTGGGCCTTGTCGATCAGGGCCTTGGCTTCGGTGTAGCGGGTGGTGCGGTCGGCCAATGTGTAACCCAGGGCGTTCAGGGCCATGGCGTTTTCCGGCTCGCGGGCAATGATGGCGCGCAGGTCTTTTTCCATTTGCGGCAGGTCATCGCGTTTTTCGGCGAGCATGGCGCGGGTGTAAAGCAGGTTAAGGTCGTCCGGGTAGCGTTTCAGAGCCTGTTGCAACACCTGGTCGGCCTGGGCGTCCTTGTTGTTGTTGCTGTAGCTTTCCGATTCGATCAGGTAAAGCTGCACGGCGATTTCCGGCTGTGCCTCGCGAGCATCACCCAGCAGGCGCGAGGCTTCAGTACCGCGGCCATTGGCGATGAGAATGTCGGCTTGGCGCAGTTGCGCCGGCAAGTAGTCCGGGCCTGGGCCGACCAGGGCATACTCACGCAGAGCGCCGGCCGGGTCGTGGCGCTCTTCAGCGATGCGGCCCAGGTTAAGGCGCGCGGCGTCGACGTTGCTGTCCCGTTCAATGAGCTCGCGCAGGTAGTTTTCGGCTTCATCCCAGTCTTTGTTCTCCAGGCACACCAGGGCCAGGGAGTAACGCAGTTCGTCATCTTCAGGGTATTGCTGCACCAGGCTGAGGAACTCGCCCTTGGCATCGGCGATACGGTTTTGCTCGACCAGCGTGCGGGCGTAGGTCAGGCGCAGGCGTTTGTCGTCCGGGTTGTCGCGGATCGCGCCGCGTAGCAGCGGCAGGGCTTCCGGGCCACGGTCCAGCGCCTGGAGCAGGCGGGCGCGCAGCAGGATGGGGGCGATTTCGCCGTTTTGTGCCGGGTGCGCTTCAAGCAGGTCGAGTGCTTCTTCGGCCTTGCCGTCCTGGTTCAGCAGCAGGGCTTTGCCGAACACCAGCTGGCTGTTGTCCGGGTACTTGACCAGCAAGCGGTCGAAGCTGTGCATCAGGCCGTCGCGGGTGCTTTGGTCGGTTTCGGCGGCCGACAGGGCGAGGAAGTCGAAATGGGTGTCGCCCTGGCCTTGCAGCACCTTCTCCATATAGGTCATGGAGTCGTCATAGCGGCCGGCCCGTGCCAGCTGGATGGCTGCTGCGCGTTGGGCATCCAGGTTCTGCGGGTCGTTTTTTGCCCAGATCAGGGCGCTATCCAGAGCCGGCTCGTCGGCGCCGAGGTACTCGGCAATGCGGTAGGCGCGCTCGGATACACCCGGGTCCTGGGTCTTTTCAGCCTGGTCGGCGTAATTGGCCAGCGCGATGTCAAAGCGGTTGCGCTGGCCGGCCAGTTCGGCCACCAGCAGGCTATAAAGCGTGTCTTGCTTGAACGACCCGTACACCACGGGCTTTTCGGCCGCGCCTTTGCCAGCCTCGGTAACGGGAGGCTCGGCTTTTTGCGGGGCCAGGCTCTGGCAGCCCTGAAGCAGGGCGAGGGCAAGCAGCAATGCGTAGGGTCTGTTCATAAATGCGACTTGGAATGACTTACCGGCGGTCGGAGCATGATGACACAAGCGCGGGGGCAAACCCACCTGCGTCGTGTCTGGGTCATTGCGACCTTTGAAGGGGGGGATAGGGTTCCCGAGAGCCATGCACCCCTGCTATCACGACAATAGCGAACGGTGGTTGTCCAAAAACCTGCGAAAGAGGACAATTATCGGCTTCCTGTCACAACCAGCGACCTTGCATGGCCTTTCTTGCACTTGGTATCAACCATAAGACTGCCTCGGTAGACGTACGCGAGCGCGTGGCGTTTACCCCAGAGCAGCTGGTAGACGCCCTGCAGCAGCTTTGCCGGCTGACCGCCAGCCGCGAGGCGGCGATCCTGTCCACCTGCAACCGTAGCGAGCTCTATATAGAGCAGGACCACCTGTCGGCCGACGCGGTGTTGCAGTGGCTGGCCGATTATCACCGTCTGAGCCTGGACGAGCTGCGTGCCAGTGCGTACATCCACGAAGAGCACGACGCAGTCAGGCATATGATGCGGGTGGCTTCGGGCCTGGACTCGCTGGTGCTTGGAGAACCGCAGATTCTCGGCCAGATGAAGTCGGCCTACGCCGTGGCCCGTGAGGCCGGCACTGTAGGGCCGCTGCTCGGGCGCCTGTTCCAGGCCACGTTCAGTGCAGCCAAGCAAGTGCGTACCGACACTGCCATCGGCGAAAACCCGGTGTCGGTGGCGTTCGCCGCCGTCAGCCTGGCACGGCAGATCTTCAGCGACCTTGGGCGCAGCCAGGCGTTGCTGATTGGTGCGGGGGAAACCATCACCCTGGTCGCCCGGCACCTGCATGAACAGGGTGTGCGCCGTATCGTGGTGGCCAACCGCACCCTGGAGCGCGCCAGCATCCTGGCAGAGCAGTTTGGCGCCCATGCCGTACTGCTGGCGGATATACCGCAGGAGTTGGCCAACAGCGACATCGTCATCAGTTCCACCGCCAGCCAGCTGCCGATTTTGGGCAAAGGTGCGGTGGAAAGTGCCCTCAAGCAGCGCAAGCACAAGCCTATTTTCATGGTCGACATCGCTGTGCCTCGGGATATCGAGCCGGAGGTGGGCGAACTTGACGATGTGTATCTTTATACCGTCGACGACCTGCATGAAGTCGTCGCGGAAAACCTCAAAAGCCGCCAGGGCGCGGCCCAGGCTGCTGAGGAGCTGGTTTCGGTCGGTGCCGAAGATTTCATGGTGCGCCTGCGTGAGCTGGCTGCCGTGGATGTGCTGCGCGCCTATCGCCAACAAAGTGAACGCCTGCGCGACGAAGAGCTGCAAAAGGCCCAGCGCCTGCTGGCCAACGGCGGCAACCCCGAAGAAGTACTGGCCCAACTGGCCCGTGGCCTCACCAACAAACTCCTGCACGCACCCAGCGTGCAATTGAAAAGGCTCTCGGCCGAAGGCCGCCTTGATGCGCTGGCCATGGCCCAGGAACTCTTTGCCCTCAACGAGGGCTCGACGGACAAATCCCCGCAATGAAAGCGTCGCTGCTGAACAAACTGGACACGCTCCATGACCGCTTCGAGGAACTCACCGCGCTGCTTGGTGATGCCGAAGTCATTTCCGACCAAGCCCGTTTCCGTGCCTACTCCCGTGAATACGCCGAAGTGGAACCGGTAATCGCCGCTTATAAAGAGTGGCGCAAGGTGCAGGACGACCTTGAAGGCGCACAAGCGCTGCTCAAGGACGCCGACCCGGATATGCGCGAGATGGCGGTGGAGGAAGTGCGCGAAGCCAAGGAGCAATTGGTCGGCCTTGAGTCGCAGTTGCAGCGCATGCTGCTGCCCAAGGACCCCAACGACGGGCGCAACGTGTTTCTCGAAATCCGTGCCGGCACCGGTGGGGACGAGGCGGCGATCTTCTCGGGTGACCTGTTCCGCATGTATTCGCGCTATGCCGAGAAGCGCGGTTGGCGCCTGGAAATCCTCTCCGAGAACGAGGGTGAGCACGGCGGTTACAAAGAGATCATCGCCCGGGTCGAAGGCGACAGCGTCTACGGCAAGCTGAAGTTTGAGTCCGGTGCGCACCGGGTGCAGCGGGTGCCGGAGACAGAATCCCAAGGCCGTATCCACACCTCCGCGTGCACCGTGGCCGTGTTGCCCGAGCCCGATGAGCAAGTGGCGATCGAGATCAACCCGGCGGACCTGCGCGTGGACACTTACCGTGCCTCCGGCGCCGGTGGTCAGCACGTGAACAAGACCGATTCGGCCATCCGCATCACCCACTTGCCCACCGGTATCGTGGTGGAGTGCCAGGAAGAGCGTTCGCAGCACAAGAACCGCGCTCGCGCCATGTCCTGGCTGTCGGCCAAGCTTAACGACATGCAAACCAGTGCCGCGCAAAATGCCATCGCCAGTGAGCGTAAGTTGCTGGTGGGCTCGGGCGACCGTTCCGAACGCATCCGCACCTACAATTATCCACAGGGGCGGGTGACTGACCATCGTATCAACCTGACCCTTTATTCGCTGGATGACATCCTCGCCGGGGGTGTCGACTCGGTGATTGAACCCTTGCTGGCCGAATACCAGGCCGACCAGCTGGCGGCCCTGGGGGACTGATGACCATCATTGCCAGCCTGCTGCGCAACGCGCAGCTGCCAGACTCGCCTACCGAGCGCCTGGACGCCGAACTGTTGCTGGCTGCAGCCATCGGCAAGTCGCGCAGTTACCTGCACACCTGGCCCGAGCGCATTGTCAGCAGCGAGGCTGCCGACACCTATGCCGGTTACCTGCAGCGCAGGCGGGCTGGCGAGCCTGTGGCCTACATTCTGGGGCAGCAGGGTTTTTGGAAAATCGACCTTGAAGTGGCGCCACATACTTTGATTCCAAGGCCCGACACCGAGCTGTTGGTAGAGACCGCGCTGGAGTTGCAGCCCGCCGCGCCGGCCAAGGTCCTCGACTTGGGTACCGGCACCGGCGCTATTGCCCTGGCCCTGGCCAGCGAATGCCCGGCCTGGCAGGTAACGGCCGTGGACCGCGTAGAAGAGGCGGTGGCCTTGGCTGAGCGCAACCGTCAACGCCTGGGGCTCGGCAATGTCCAGGTGCTGGCCAGCCACTGGTTCGACAGCCTGGCGGGCCAGCGCTTCAACCTGATCCTCAGCAACCCCCCTTACATTGCCGCCGAAGACCCGCATCTTGTCGCAGGCGACGTGCGTTTCGAACCCAGCAGTGCGCTGGTAGCGGGTGCCGATGGCCTGGACGACTTGCGGGTAATCGTCAGCAAGGCACCGGAGCACCTGCTGCCCGGCGGCTGGCTGCTGCTCGAGCATGGTTATGATCAGGCGCCGGCAGTACGCGAGTTGCTGCAGCAGCAAGGCTTTGTCGAAGTTGCCAGCCGGGTAGACCTCGGCGGCCATGAACGTATTTCCCTGGGGCGCTTGCCATGCTGACCGATCAGGAACTGTTGCGTTACAGCCGGCAGATCCTGCTGGCTCAAGTAGACATTGACGGCCAGCTACGCCTGAAGCAGAGCAAGGCGTTGATCGTCGGGCTCGGCGGCCTCGGTTCGCCAGTGGCGCTATATTTGGCCGCGGCTGGCGTGGGTGAGCTGCACCTGGCCGACTTCGACACCGTCGACCTTACCAACCTGCAGCGCCAGGTCATTCATGACAGCGGCAGCGTTGGCATGAGCAAGGTCGACTCGGCAGTGCAGCGGTTGCAGGCGATCAACCCCGAAATCAACCTGGTCACCCATCGCCAGGCACTGGACGAAGACTCACTGGCTGCTGCCGTGGCGGCGGTGGACCTGGTGCTCGACTGTTCCGACAACTTCGGTACCCGTGAAGCCGTCAATGCCGCTTGCTTTGAGGCTGGCAAACCCTTGGTCAGCGGTGCCGCGATTCGCCTGGAAGGGCAGTTGTCTGTGTTCGACCCACGCCGGGACACCAGTCCTTGTTACCACTGCCTGTATGGCCACGGCAGCGAGGCAGAACTGACCTGCAGCGAAGCAGGCGTGATCGGGCCGCTGGTGGGGCTGGTCGGCAGCCTGCAAGCACTGGAGGCCATGAAGCTGTTGGCCGGTTTTGGCGAGCCATTGGTAGGCCGGCTGCTACTGATTGATGCACTTGGCACACGCCTGCGCGAGTTGCGGGTCAAGCGCGACCCGGCCTGCACCGTGTGCGGCACGCGCCATGGCTGAGCGTTCGGCGCCGGTTGGCGTGATGGACTCGGGCGTCGGGGGCTTGTCGGTGCTCGCTGAAATCCAGCGCCTGCTGCCCAACGAATCGCTGCTGTACGTGGGCGACTGCGGCCATGTGCCCTACGGCGAAAAGTCCCCGGATTACATCCGTCAACGTTGCCGACGCATTGCCGAGTTTTTTCAGGCTCAAGGCGCCAAAGCCATGGTGCTGGCGTGCAATACCGCAACGGTGGCGGCCGTGGCCGACCTGCGCGAGCTTTACCCGGACTGGCCACTGGTAGGTATGGAGCCTGCGGTCAAGCCCGCGGCGGCGGCGACCCGTTCTGGCGTGGTAGGTGTGCTGGCGACTACCGGCACTCTGCAGAGTGCCAAGTTCGCAGCCCTGCTCGACCGCTTTGCCAACGATGTGCGAGTCATTACTCAGCCTTGCCCGGGGTTGGTCGAACTGATCGAGACCGGTGACCTGGGCAGCCCGCAATTACGCCAGTTACTGCTTGGTTACGTGCAACCGTTGCTCGCCGCCGGATGCGACACCCTCATCCTCGGCTGCACCCACTATCCCTTCCTGCGCCCACTGCTGGCCGAAATGGTGCCGGTGGATGTGGCAATCATCGATACCGGCGCTGCAGTTGCACGTCAGTTGCAGCGTTTGCTGGCTGCACGCGATCTGTTGGCTGACGGGCCGGCCCGAGAGGCAGGCTTCTGGACCAGCGCCGATCCGCAAATTCTCAGAAATATCCTACCTACGCTCTGGCATAAGCCGGACAGTGTGCAAAGCTTTCAGTTGTAAAAAAAGCGTGAAAAAAAGCTGAACTATCGTACCACTTCCGATTTCTACCGATTTGCCTGACACAAGGCGAACACTGACAACAGCATCAGGAAGAAGGATGTTTCTCATGAAGAAACTGCTCGGCTTGGCGGCGGCTGCCGTCTTTACCGTGGGGCAAGCAGTGTCGGCGCAGGCGGCCGACGTTTCGTTTTCGGTGGGGCAGACCGGTGAGTCGACCATGGTGTACCGGCTGGGGATGCAATCGAACTGGGACGCCAGTTGGTGGCAGACCAGTGTTGGCAGGCTGACTGGGTATTGGGATGGGGCCTATACCTATTGGGACGGTGATGAAACCGCGAGTAATCACAGCCTGTCATTCGCGCCGGTGTTCGTGTACGAGTTCGCGGGGGAGTCCGTGAAACCTTATATCGAGGCCGGGATTGGCGTAGCAGCATTTGCCAGTACGGAAGTGGAAAATAATGAATTGGGCTCGGCGTTCCAGTTCGAGGACCGGATTGGCTTCGGCCTGCGCTTCGCCGGCGGGCATGAGATTGGCGTGCGGGCCATTCACTATTCCAATGCGGGAATCAAACAGCCCAACGATGGTATAGAGAGTTACAGCCTGCACTACCGTATGGCGCTTTGAGTGCACTTTCGTGGGCAAGCCCGTTTCTACAAAGTGTTTATTGTAGAGGCGGGCCTGCCCACGACGAAGCGGGCTCCAGGCTTAGCGAGACAGCGGCCACAAGCTGCTGACGTCAACCACCTCCAGCACCAGTTCCGCTTCGCGCAGCGGTAGCGAACGCAACAGCTCTGTTGCCGCACTCTGCGCAGTCCATGGCTCAGGTATGGCTTGTACAGCCATGGAAGGCGATTGTGGCGCTACCACTGTCAAGCTGACTCCCAGCTTCATCAGTTCATCACGCTCTTCGCGTAGCCATTGCGGCATGTTGTTCCACCCCGCAGTTACTTGCGTTGGGGAATACAGTTGCAAAGCCGAATAGCGATTAAAAATCGCCATCACTTGGGCGGAATCGCCTTTTACCAGCAGCGGCAATGCACTTCCAAGGCAGTTTTCTCCTGCCAGTTGGTTACTTGTGACTATCGCTTCGAACAGTTCGCTGTCGGTCACGCTACTTGCCACATAATCGCTGGTAGCTGCGTTGAGTATCACGCAGTCCAGTGAACCCCAGGCATGGCATATCTGCCGGGCAGCCTCCTGCGCCTGCTCTTCTTCATGCAATTGCCAAGGCAGCAGCAACAGCTGACGGCTGTAGCGTTTGGCCAATGCATCCAGTTCCTCGCATTCCTTGCCACTTGCGGCAACACGGTGCCCTTGCTCCAGCAACCGTTCTACCAAGGCCAAGCCTAGTCCGTTGCTGGCCCCCGTAACCCAGAAACTACGCGAGTTGTTCAATTCATGCCCTCTGATCTTACCGACGTGCAAGGCCCTTGAAGGCCTCAAGTGCACGCTGACGACTGCTTCCTAGATCGACTATTGGACTGTGATAGAAATTATTAGCAAAAAGTTCGCCCGGCTTCACGGGGGCGTGGATCGATTTATCGTCCAAGTCCCTGAGTTCTGGCAGCCAATGGCGGATAAAACCTCCTTGCGGGTCGAACCGCTGTGACTGGGAAATGGGGTTGAAGATGCGGAAGTAGGGCACTGCGTCGGTACCGGTCGAAGCGCTCCACTGCCAGCCGCCGTTGTTGGCCGCCAGGTCACCGTCTATCAGGTGGCGCATGAAATGGCGTTCACCCTCGCGCCAGTCGATCAGCAGGTTCTTGGTCAGGAACATGGCAACGATCATCCGCAGGCGGTTGTGCATCCAGCCGGTGTCCAGCAACTGGCGCATGGCCGCATCGATGATCGGGAAGCCGGTGCGCCCCTGTTTCCAGGCCTCGAGGTCTTCGGGGGCTTCGCGCCAAGGCAGTGCCTCAGTTTGGGCGCGGAAGGCGCGGTGCCGTGACACCTGTGGATAACCCGTCAGGATGTGCTTGTAGAACTCACGCCACAGCAGTTCGTTGATCCACGTCTGGATGCCGGTGCTGCCACTGTCGAATTCGCCACGGTTGCTGGCCAAGGCAGCGTGCAGGCATTGGCGGGGTGAGATCACACCTGCAGCCAGGTAGGCCGACAGCTGGCTGGTGCCGGGTTTGGCGGGCAGGTCGCGCTGGTAGTGATAATCTTCGACGGCTTCATCAAGAAAACGTGCAAGCCGCCCCTGAGCCTCGGCTTCGCCGGCTGGCCAGCACTCGCTCAAGGCGCGCGGTGGTTTGTCGAAGCCTTCAATATGCTGAGGAATCGGGTCGTTTGCGATGCCCAGCGGGGCTTGCGCCTTCACCCGGTGCGCCAGCGCTGGCAGGCTGCGGTGCAGGTGCTCAAGGCAAACCTTCTTGAACTGGCTGAAGACCTGGAAGTAGTCACCGCTGCGGGTCAGGATGGTGCCGGGGCGGAACAGCAGCTGGTCGTGGTAATTGTGGGCCTGTATGCCGGATGCTTCCAGCAACTGCCGCGCAGCCTGGTCGCGGTTGGTTTCGTTGATGCCGTACTCATCGTTCCAGTGCACGGCTTCGATAGCATGTTGACGACAAACACCCAGCATGGCGGCGGGTGCTTGGTCCCAGGTGTCGATCTTGCGGATCAGCAGCGGGATGTTGAGCTGTTCCAGCGAATGGCGCAGGTCGCGCAGGTTGCGCAGCCAGAAGTCGACCTTGCAGGCTGCATCGTCGTGGGCCTGCCATTGGCCTGGGCTGGCCAGCCACAAGGCCACCACCGGGCCGCGCTCGCAAGCCGCGCTCAGGGCGGTGTTGTCGGTAATGCGCAGGTCGCTGCGCAACCAGATCAATTGCATGGTGCGTTCATCTCTACGGGTCTTCGGTCATTGCGCTGCAACAGGCGCAATGCCGCCTGTGGGGTATCGAACAGGTACAGGTCGGGTAGCTCAAGTGCTTGCAGCTGGGTTTGGTGGAGCGAAATCGTGGCGCCGCCCACCAGCTTGATGGCAGTTATGCCCTGGAGGGTACGTTGCAGCGCTTTGCCATCAATCCGCGGCCCCAGGTGCAACAGCAAGGCGCGTGGTTGCAGGGCGCTGGCTGCGCGCTGCAGTTCTGCGCTGCCCATGGGCTGCTCAAGCACTTCCACCGGGATGCCGTTGCTGGTTACCAGCCAGGCACACAGCCACAGCGTAGGGTCGAATGTGCGTTCGCTGTCTTCGGCCAGGAGCACGGGTGGGCCTTGCAACGACTGGTTGTCGTGGTAAATCCGCGCGCCGAGTTTGCTGCGCAGCCAGGTGTGGAAAAACACCTGCTCCAGGCGCGCGTTGAAATAGGTGCGCCAACGCTGTGCCAGGCTGTCCAGCAGAGGCAGCAACAGTTGCTCGCACAGCGTGATGGCCGGGTACAAGGCCATTGCCTGATTGAGTTGCTGGTCCAGCGCACGCTGGGACAGGCTGGCAATGGCTTCGATCAAGTGTTGCTGGCGGGCCTGCCAGTCGCCCAGGGGCGCTGAGGCGGGCGGTTTGTCGAGCAGTTCGCGCACCTGGCCGACGGAGGCGCCGCGCTCAAGCCAGGCAAGTATCGCTTCGACGCGCTCGACTTGATCGCGAGGGTACAAGCGGTGACCTTTGGCGGTGCGTTGCGGTTTGAGCAGGCCATAGCGACGCTCCCAAGCGCGCAGGGTCACCGGGTTTACACCGGTATGCCGCGCCAGTTCGCCGATAGGCAGCAGGTCTTCAGACCGCATTGCGCAGGCCCAGGCTGTCGGGGTGCGGTTGCAGGTAGGCCTGCTGTTGCAAGTAGGGGTCGGGGTGGTGGCGCAGGTGGTGCTTGAGCAAGGTCAGTGGCACCACCAGCGGCACCACGCCTTGCTGGTACTGCTCGATGATGTGCTGCAGCTCGGCCTTGTCCTGCTCTGTGAGTGCGCCTTTGAAATAGCCACTGAGGTGCTGCAGTACATTGCTGTGGGTGCCACGGCTGGCGCAACGGCGCAGGGCCTGCATCAACTGGCTGAAGTAGCGTGGGCCGATCTCCTGTGGGTCATCGTCACGGTTCATGCTGCCTAGCAGGCGGCCAAGGGTGCGATAGGCTTGCGGGTTGTTGGCCATCACCAGGTACTTGTAGCGCGAGTGAAAGCGCACCAGTGCCCCACGGCTCAGGCCTTCGGCCAGCAGGTTTTGCCAGTCGGCATAGGCATAGACGCGGCTGATGAAGTTTTCGCGCAGAATCGGGTCGTGCAGCCGGCCTTCCTCTTCTACCGGCAGGTCAGGGCGCAGTGCGCAAAAGGCAGCGGCGTAAACCCCGGACCCACCTTGGGCAGCCGGATAGCCATTGTCCTGATAGACCTTGACCCGTTCCAGGCCGCAAGAGGGCGACTTCTGCATGAAGATGTAGCCACAGATGTCGTCGAGTTCTTGCGCCATTTGTTCGCCGTACTGGCGCAGTGGGCCGGTCAGGTCCATGCCCGGGTTGCGGGTGCCGACCACTTCGGGATGTGCTGGGTCGCCCACCAGGCGAATCGGATCGCGAGGTATACCCAGGCCGATGGCTACTTCCGGGCACACGGGCATCCAGTCGAAATGAGCTTCAAGTTGGGTACGGCACAGGTCGGACGCCTTGTGCCCGCCGTTGTAGCGCACACTGTGGCCTGTCAGGCAGGCGCTGATGGCAATGCGAGGCTTATGCGGGGCAGAAGGATCGGGCATGGCTGTCTCCGAAAACTTGTACATAGAAGAAAGCGCGTACAAGTATATTCCAGCACAGCCCTAAAGTTATGCAAGCTAGTATTTTTGTATAGCTATAAATAATGCTTGGCTATTCAAGGTGCTCCAGCAAGCGTCGGGCAGCTTCTTGGCCACTGAGCCAGGCGCCCTCGACACGGCCGGAAAGGCACCAGTCACCACAGGCGTACAAGCCTTGGTCGGCATCGGCCAGCGCGCCCCACTCGTGGTTGCCCACGGGGCGTGCATACAACCAGCGGTGGGCGAGGGAGAAGCTCGGGGCAGGCACCACGCAACCAATGAGTTCGGCGAATTCGCCCCATAATTGCTCGATCACCTCTTCCTTGTGCAGGTCGATGTGGTGCTTGCTCCAGTTGGCGGTAGCGTGCAGCACCCAAGTGTCGAGCGCTTCGTGACGCCCCGGTTTACTGCGGTTGCGGGCCAGCCAGTCGAGCGGGTTGTCCTGTACAAAGCAGCCTTGCATGGGCGTATCCAGCGGTGTCTCGAAACCGAGTGCAACTGCCCAGGTAGGTTCCATCTGCACGCCAGCGGCAACTGCAGCGAGTTTGGGGGTGGCGGCCAGCAGCGGCGTCGCCTGGGGCGCAGGCACGGCGATGATTACGCGGTTGTAGGGGCCATGGCTGCAGCCTTCGGTGTCTTGCAGGTGCCAGTACTGCTTGCCGCGAAATACCTCGGCGATACGGCAGCCGAAGTTTACCGTCACGTCCTTGAGCAGGCCGCGGGTGATCGCGCTCATGCGCGGCGTGCCCACCCAGCGAATTTGCTCGTCAGGAGAGGGAGTCAGTTCACCATTACGGTAGTTGTACAGTTGCGGCTTCCACTGCTCGGCCCAGCCAGCGGCTACCCATTGTTGCACCTGCTCCACGAAGCGCCGGTCGCGCGCAGTGAAATACTGCGCACCCAGGTCGAGCGCCCCAGCATCGCTGCGCTTGCTGGCCATGCGCCCGCCACTGCCGTGGCCTTTGTCGAACAGGTGAACGGATTGCCCCGCCTTTTGCAAGGCTTGGGCGGCAGACAGGCCGGCGATACCGGCACCGATGATGGCAATAGGTACTGTCATGATGGCCTCTTCAAACCTTGCTGTACGCAGACTACGCTGTCAGGCAAACCTGTACAATGCACAATGTTTGTATAAGGTTATTCCGCATTGGGGTCAGGTTGACCTATGTTTATCCGAGAGCGTTTGGTTAAAAAAGTGCCTTGATCTTAAAAATAGACCATTGCCGAACTCTGCGAGGACACAGCCATGCATATATTGCTGACAGGCGGTACCGGCTTGATTGGCCAGCACCTGTGCCAATTTTGGCTCGGCCGGGGGCACCGCCTGACTGTGTGGAGCCGTCGCCCTGATCAGGTGCCCAGGCTGTGCGGCAGCGGGGTGCGCGGCATAGCCCGGCTGGATGACCTGGCGGCCGACGAGGCCGTGGATGCGGTGGTAAACCTGGCCGGTGCGCCGATCGCTGACCGGCCATGGACAGGGGCGCGACGCAACTTGCTTTGGGCCAGCCGGATCACGCTGACCGAGCAACTGCTGGAGTGGCTGGGCCGCCGTGAGCAACGCCCCGAAGTGTTGATTTCAGGTTCTGCCGTGGGTTGGTACGGCGACGGTGGCGAGCGTGAGCTGACCGAAGCGTCGCCGCCAGTTCGCGAGGATTTCGCCAGTCAGTTGTGCATCGCCTGGGAGGAAACCGCCCAGCGGGCGCAGGCGCTGGGTATCAGGGTGGTGCTGGTGCGTACAGGCCTGGTGCTGGCCGCCGATGGCGGCTTTTTGTCCCGCCTGCGCCTGCCATTCAAACTGGGGTTGGGCGGCCCGTTGGGCGATGGCCGGCAATGGATGCCTTGGGTCCATATAGATGACCAGGTTGCGCTGATAGATTTTCTGTTGCAGCACAAGGATGCCAGCGGTCCTTATAATGCCTGCGCGCCGGAGCCGGTGCGCAACCGCGAGTTTGCCAAACGGCTGGGCCGGGCCTTGCATCGCCCGGCATTCATGCCCATGCCGAAGCTGTTGCTCAAGGCCGGGCTGGGCGAGCTGTCGACCCTGCTGCTCGGTGGGCAACGAGCCCGCCCGGTACGCTTGCTGGCAGCGGGCTTCACGTTCCGCTTCAACGATCTGCAATCGGCCCTGGACAACCTGTCCAGCCGCCTCTGACATAGGACGCTGCATGACCGATCACGCACTGCTGCTGGTCAACCTGGGTTCCCCGGCCTCCACCTCGGTGGCCGATGTTCGCCGTTACCTCAACCAGTTCCTGATGGACCCGTACGTGATCGACCTGCCATGGCCGGTGCGCCGGTTGTTGGTGTCGCTGATCCTGATCAAGCGCCCGGAGCAGTCGGCCCATGCCTATGCGTCTATCTGGTGGGATGAAGGTTCGCCATTGGTGGTGCTGACCCGTCGCCTGCAGGCGGCAATGGTCGAGCACTGGCCCCACGGCCCGGTGGAAATCGCCATGCGCTACGGCCAGCCGGCACTGCCGGAGGTGCTCGCACGCCTGGCAGCACAGGGGGTGCGCAAGGTCACATTGGCGCCACTTTATCCACAGTTCGCCGACAGCACCGTGACCACGGTGGTGAAGCTGGCGGAGCAGACCATTGCCGAGCGTCAGTTGCCATTGCAGATGCGTGTACTGCAGCCGTTTTACGATCACCCGGAGTACATCGGTGCGCTGGTCGCCAGTGCCCGGCCGCACTTGCAGCAGGATTACGATCACTTGCTGCTGAGCTTCCATGGCCTGCCCGAACGCCACCTGAAAAAGCTCGACCCTACCGGTAAGCACGATTTCCAGGCGGCAGATTGCTGCAAGGATGCCAGCGCCGAGATGCGGGCGGTGTGCTACCGCGGCCAATGCCTGGCTACGGCCAAGGCGTTTGCGCAGAAGATGGGCATACCCGATGGCAAGTGGTCTGTGTCATTTCAGTCGCGGTTGGGGCGCGCCAAGTGGATCGAGCCTTACACCGAGACGCGGCTGGATGAACTGGCCAAGGCCGGGGTGAAGAAGTTGCTGGTGATGTGCCCGGCATTCGTGGCGGACTGCATCGAGACGCTGGAAGAGATTGGTGACCGGGGCAAGGAGCAGTTTGTCGAGGCAGGGGGCGAGGAGCTGGTGCTGGTGCCTTGCCTGAATGATCACCCTGAGTGGGTGAAGGTGTTGGCGGGGATGTGCGAGCGGGCTTGAGGTTTCGGTTGTCTGACGGGCCTCATCGCGGATAAATCCGCTCCTACACCGATCTTTGTAGGAGCGGATTCATCCGCGATAGGCCAGCACAGATTAATGCTGCTGCTTCTGCTTCCAGCCATCATTCCCCGGCAGGATCAGGTTCAGCGCAATCGCCACGATGGCACACAGCGCAATCCCTTTCAGGCCCCAGTCATCCGGGCCATCACCGCTGCCGATCAGCACGCCGCCAATACCGAATACCAAGGTTACCGACACGATCACCAGGTTACGCGCTTCGGCCAAGTCGACCTTGTGACGGATCATGGTGTTCATACCCACTGCGGCAATCGAGCCGAACAACAGGCACAGAATGCCACCCATCACCGGCACCGGAATGCTCTGCAACAGCGCGCCGAACTTGCCGATGAACGCCAGGGTGATGGCAAAAATCGCCGCCCAGGTCATGATTTTCGGGTTGTAGTTCTTGGTCAGCATCACCGCGCCGGTCACTTCGGCGTAAGTGGTGTTGGGCGGGCCGCCGAACAGGCCGGCTGCCGTGGTGGCCAGGCCGTCACCCAGCAGGGTGCGGTGCAGGCCGGGCTTTTTCAGGTAGTCGCGGCCGGTCACGCTGCCGACCGCAATCACCCCACCGATGTGCTCGATTGCCGGCGCCAGGGCAACCGGAACGATGAACAGGATGGCCTGCCAGTTGAAGGCCGGCGCCGTGAAGTTCGGCAGCTCCAGCCATGGTGCGGCGGCGATCTTGGCGGTATCGACCACGCCAAAGGCGAACGACAGGGCAAAGCCCACCAATACGCCGGCAATGATCGGCACCAGCCGGAAAATGCCTTTGCCGAACACGGCAACGATCAACGTGGTCAGCAGCGCTGGCATCGAGATCATCATTGCGGTCTTGTACGGCAGCAGCACGCTGCCGTCACCGGCCTTGCCCATCGCCATGTTGGCGGCGATCGGTGCCATGGCCAGGCCGATGGAGATGATCACCGGGCCGATCACCACCGGCGGCAGCATGCGGTCGATGAAACCGGTGCCCTTGATCTTCACCATCAGGCCCATGAAGGTGTACACGAAACCAGCCGCCATCACGCCGCCCATGGTCTCGGCCAGGCCGAACTGGCCCTTGGCGAGAATGATCGGGGTGATGAAGGCAAAGCTCGACGCCAGGAACACGGGTACCTGACGGCCCGTGACCAGCTGGAACAGCAAGGTGCCGATGCCGGCTGTGAACAGTGCTACGTTGGGGTCGAGGCCGGTGATCAGCGGCATCAGCACCAGCGCGCCGAATGCCACGAAGAGCATCTGCGCACCCGAAACGACCTGGCGCCAGAGCGGGTCGTTGAAGCCGTCCTGCATGTCAGGCGTCCTTCTGCTTGGTGCCGAAGATCTTGTCACCGGCATCACCCAGGCCCGGCACGATGTAGCCGTGCTCGTTCAGGCACTGGTCGATCGAGGCGGTGTAGATCTGCACGTCCGGGTGGGCTTTTTCCACCACGTCGATGCCTTCAGGGGCAGCGACCAGAACCATGGCGCGGATCTCTTTGCAGCCGGCCTTTTTAAGCAGGTCGATGGTGGCAACCATCGAGCCGCCGGTGGCCAGCATCGGGTCGATGATCAGGGCCAGACGCTGGTTGATGTCGGGTGCGAGCTTTTCCAGGTAGGTGTGGGCTTCGAGGGTTTCCTCGTTGCGGGCAACGCCAACGGCGCTGACCTTGGCGCCCGGGATCAGGCTGAGCACGCCGTCGAGCATGCCGATACCGGCGCGCAGGATCGGCACCACGGTAATCTTCTTGCCGGCGATTTTTTCAACCTGCACCTTGCCACACCAACCGTCGATCTCGTAGGTTTCGAGGGGCAGGTCCTGGGTGGCTTCGTAGGTCAGAAGTGCGCCGACTTCCTGGGCGAGTTCGCGAAAATTCTTGGTGCTGATGTCGGCACGGCGCATCAGGCCGAGCTTGTGGCGGATCAGCGGATGGCGGATCTCACGAGTAGGCATAGGGGGCTCCGAAAGGCGGGCAAAAAAACCGCGCTAGATTAATCTATTCAGCCTTTGCTGTCGTGCAGTCCTTTTGCACGTTAGTCCATAAATGCTTGATCTGTGACGAGCGGATGCGTACCTTTGCCCGCTTTTCCAAATTGCACCCCCGGAGAGCGCCATGTCCGCCGATCTCGAGCACATCCGTCAAGTCATGCGCGAGGCAGACTGCCTGTACAACGAAGCCGAAGTGGAAGCGGCCATCGCCAAGGTAGGCGAACAGATCAGCAAGGACCTGCACGACAAGAACCCGGTGGTGTTCTGCGTGATGAACGGCGGCCTGATCTTCGCCGGCAAATTGCTGACCCACCTGCAGTTCCCGCTGGAAGCCTCGTACCTTCACGCCACCCGGTACCGCAATCAGACCAGCGGCGGCGAGTTGTTCTGGAAGGCCAAGCCGGAAGTGTCGTTCATCGACCGCGACGTGCTGATCGTTGACGACATTCTCGACGAAGGCCACACCCTGAGTGCCATCATCGAGTTCTGCAAGCACGCGGGCGCCCGCGCCGTGCACACCGCCGTGCTGATCGACAAGGACCACGACCGCAAGGCCAGCCCGGACTTGAAGGCGAGTTATTCGGGCCTGCCATGCGTGGACCGCTACATCTTCGGCTATGGTATGGATTACAAGGGCTACTGGCGTAATGCCAATGGCATCTTCGCCGTCAAAGGAATGTAACCATGCGCCAGCCTGCGTTCATCGACCAATCGCTGTTCGCAGAGCTGGCCAGCAAGGCTGCCGAGCTGCCGCGCCAGCGGCACCACCACACCTTCCATGAAATGGATGAGCCCTGCCACCGCGTGGCGGTGGGCTTGCAGCCTTCTACCTATATCGCGCCGCATCGTCACCTGAGCCTCGACAAGGCCGAAACCCTGTTGGTACTGAAAGGGCGGCTGGGGGTGCTGTTCTTCGACGAGTACGGTGTGGTGACCGACACACGGGTACTGCAAGCCGGCGGGGACTGCCTGGGGGTAGACCTGCCGCCAGGTCACTACCACAGCCTGGTGGTGCTGGAGCCGGACAGCATCTTGTTCGAATGCAAGGCCGGCCCATACCGGGCGTTGGGTGAAGGTGAGCATGCCCCTTGGGCGCCGCGAGAGGGTGAACCCGGTGTGGCCGAATACCTCGCCGGGATGCTTGCCCAGTTCGGCTGAGTAGCGTGCTAGAGTGCTTCTCCATGCCAAGGAGCCTCACATGCGTGCGATTCTTCCCTTGTTGCTGGCCGTGAGCCTGCCGTTAGCCGCAGCGCCGATGCACAGCCAGTTCCTCCCTCCTGATGACCAGTCCTTGCGCCAGGAAGCGCCGACCAGTCAGCAACTGATGCAGGTAACCGACTACTCCGTAGTGGTGGGTGCCCAGCGTCAGTCCGATCAGCAGCCGATCCCGATCACTGCGTCGTTGCAAATGCGCCTGAAAGGTAAGCCGCTGAGCAAAGGGGCGACCATCGGCCAGGTGCTGTTGACCTTCGAGGGCGAGCCCGGCAAAAGCCTGAAAAAGCCGGTGTATGACGAGAAGGCCCGCACCCTGATCCTGAATTACCCGACCAGCGACTACCGCGTGGTGATGGACCTGCTGCGTAACGAAACCGTGTATGTACAGTTTCTGACCTATGCCAATGGCCACGTCTGGGCCGACCTGCACACCGGCACCGTACGTACGCGTTGAGGCGCGCGGCCTGTGGGGGGTAAACTGCCGGCCTTCGAAATCCCGTGATGGTCCAGTTGGAGCCGGCAATGCGCAAAGACAAGAAGCAGGTGATTGGTGACGAAATCAGCGACGACTACATCAAGTCGTTCCTTCAGTTTGAGCCAGCCGATGGCGTGACCTCGCCGTCGGCGCACAAGCTGGTGAAGGCTTACCGCGGCTTGCGCGTTGACGACTTCGAGCGTTTTGTCGGGTTCTTTGTCGAGGCGGGTTACGACCTGGACGGCAAGGATGAGCATGGCAAGACGTTTGTCGAGCAGATTGCTGACCAGCGTGGCGCGCCGGAGTACATCGAGATCATCGATAACGCTCGCGGTTGATTGGTAAGCCTATGCGGGCCTCATCGCGGATGAATCCGCTCCTACAGGGATCACCGTACCTGTAGGAGCGGACTCATCCGCGATAGGGCCGGTACAGGCTGGCAAATGATCCAGCCACAAAAAAACGCCCCGAGGGGCGTTTTTTCGTTACAGGCCAGCTCAGGCGTAATGCTTGGCCGGGCTGCTTTCCACCAGCTCCAGCGCCACATCGTTGTCGGCACTGATCTTGTGGTACAGGGCCGCATCGGTGGCCAGGGTCTTCTCGCGAGCCGGGAAGATTTCCTTGAGCTTGGCAGCCCAGGCGCCCTTGGCCTGCTCGGGGAAGCAGCGCTCGATCAGTTCGAGCATGATCGACACCGTCACCGAAGCGCCTGGCGAAGCGCCAAGCAGTGCGGCCAGGCTGCCGTCCTGAGCCGAGACCAGCTCGGTACCAAACTGCAGGATGCCGCCTTTTTTCGGGTCTTTCTTGATGATCTGCACGCGTTGGCCTGCCACTTCCAGGCGCCAGTCTTCGGCCTTGGCCTCTGGGTAGAAGCGGCGCAGAGACTCCAGGCGTTGCTCCATCGACTGCATCACTTCGCTGACCAGGTATTTGGTCAGGTCCATGTTGTCGCGGGCCACCGCCAGCATCGGGCCGATGTTGCCCATGCGTACCGACAGCGGCAGGTCCATGAACGAGCCGTGCTTGAGGAACTTGGTGGTAAAGCCGGCGTAAGGGCCGAACAGCAGCGATTTCTTGCCATCCACCACACGGGTGTCCAGGTGCGGCACCGACATGGGCGGCGCGCCCACGGCGGCCTGGCTGTAGACCTTGGCCTGGTGCTGCTTGACGATTTCCGGGTTGTCGCAACGCAGCCACTGGCCGCTGACCGGGAAGCCGCCAAAGCCTTTGCTCTCCGGGATGCCCGAGGCTTGCAGCAGCGGCAGGGCCGCGCCGCCGGCGCCGAGGAACACGAAGCGGGCGTCGACTTCACGGCTACCACCGCTGTTGACGTCCTTGATGCTGACCGTCCAGCCGCTGCCATTACGGCGCAGGCCGACGACCTTCTTGCTGTACTTCACCTGCGCGTCCGGTGCGTCGCCCAGCAGCTTGAGCAGCTTGTTGGTCAGTGCGCCGAAGTTGACGTCGGTGCCTTTCATCACGCGGGTGGCGGCGATGTGCTGGTCGGCCGGGCGGCCCGGCATCATCAGCGGCATCCAGTCCTTCATCACGGCCTGGTCCTCGGTGTATTCCATTTCGCTGAAGGCGTGGTGCTGCTTGAGCAGCTCGAAGCGCTTCTTGAGGAAGGAAACACCCTTGTCACCTTCGACGTAGCTCAGGTGCGGGACCGGGTTGATGAAGGCACGAGCCGAGCCGAAATTGCCTTTTTTGCTCAGGTAGGCCCAGAACTGGCGCGAAACCTCGAACTGGGTATTGATGTGCACGGCCTTTTTGATGTCGATGCTGCCATCGGCGGCCTGGGGCGTGTAGTTCAACTCGCACAGGCCGGCGTGGCCGGTGCCTGCGTTGTTCCAGGGGTTGGAGCTTTCCGCGGCTCCGGAGTCCATCGCCTCGACCACCTCGAGTTTCAGGGTCGGGTCGAGCTCCTTGAGCAGTACGGCCAGGGTGGCACTCATGATGCCCGCGCCTACCAGTACTACATCAACCGATTCGTTCTGCGCCATTTAACGCGTCTCCACAATCTACAGCTACCTAATTGACAGCATAGGATCACTGGGGCTGCCAGGATCGCCATGTCCGACTCTTCGCAGTTTTGCCACTTCCGCGGACACCGCCAATCAGTCTTCGGGTTCGCATATTGAACCGCGTTTGCCGGGGGTGCGGCAATTCGACTTATGGTCAAGGTGTCGTGCGTGCGCTATGGAACGGCCTTAGTCACTCATTTTGGATGAGCACGATGGCCGCCTGTTCAGGGCTGTTCGGGACACATCTGTCGCTTTTGCACATGCCAGACTGTTCATTTGCTCGCCACACTCTTGTGAAGTAGTGAAAACCGTTTTTTCACGCTCTTTTGGAGACGTGAACCTCAAAGGGGGACTGCGCGATGGCAACCCGCAGGTTCAAGCAAAGCGAAGGGCCGGAAAAGCAGGCACTACAGCCGATGCAAGACCTGAGTGGAAGGCTCTCTGTGGGCGAAGCGGGTGAAGGTGCCGGGGTCAAACGGCGAATGCGGGGCCCGATCAGGAGACGTCCTTATAATCGGGGGGAGATTATAACGATGTCGCGGGCAGAAAGGTCGTTATTCGTGCTTTTTATTGCAGCGTTTGTCAGGCGGGGAGGGTGCGCTGCTGCCATTGGTGGCTTGCGCGGGCGCAAGCCCGGGCATTGGCGGGGAGTGGGCGCCCCAGCCAGGCAAGCTGAATTTCAGTGACGTGTACCCAGTCGGCACCGGCGGGCGGTTGCTGGCACTCCTTGAACGCCAGGCATTTGCCGCTGGCGTCGAGGCGGGCGTAGGCAGAACGGCGCGGGCGTTTGAAGAGCTGGGTCCAGAGCGAGGCCATGGTGTCGAGTCCTGTGCGTTAGGGCTTGGCGCAAGGATAAGGGCAGGGCCATTAAACGATTGTGACAAGTGTGCCGGGCCGATGACTGGTACGCCTGCCGCTAGGTATACTGTGGGCCTTTGCCGCATCTTCTGGAGAAACGCGCATGTTGCAACGTCTGTTGTTCGGTTTGATCGCCGTGGCCAGCCTCAGCCTGGTCGGATGTGCCCACAGCCCGCAACAACTTAGCCCGCAACCCAAGCTCAACGCCCAGCTCGCGCCGGTCGGTCATGGCCAGCCGGTAGTGGTGCGGGTGGTTGATGGCCGGGCCTCGCAATCCTTGGGTACTCGCGGTGGCATGTACCCCGAAACCAGTACCATCAGCGTCAACGGCAACGATGTCGTGCCCAAGCTGCAGGCCCAGGCCGAAGCAGCCGTGCGCTTGCTTGGCTTCACCCCGACGCCAAATGCCTACAACGCTCCGCAGCTGACGGTGACCCTGGCTGAACTGAAGTACCAGTCGCCCAAGGACAACCTGTACGTGACCGAAGCCACCATCGGCGCCACCTTCCGTGCCGACGTGTCCAACGCCAACCGCCGCTACAGCGGCCGCTACGGCGCTTCGCTGGACCAGCGTTTCGGCATGGCGCCGAACCAGGAAACCAACACCAAGCTGGTGAGTGATGTGCTGAGCGATGCGCTGACCCGCCTGTTCAAGGACCCGACCATCGGCCAGGTACTCGGCGAGTAAGGCAGATGAAATCAGGTGACACTTTGTCGCCAAGGCCGGGCACGCTGGCTGCACTTCGGTAGAATGCCGGCCTTTGCCGTCGTTCTGACCGAGGTTGCGTGATGTCCTTGCAAGTGCTCTGGAGTTTCCTGGCCGCCCATCCGACCAAGATTATCAATCTGTTGGCGCTGCTGTTGACCTGCCCGGGCGGGTTGCTGCTGCAGAGTGCTCGTCGTCGTGAGGCCAACACCCGCGAAAGACTGGCGGCTGACGAAGGTGTGGTGGATATGATGGACCAGCGTGTGCCGCGGTATTACTACATCCTCGGCTTTTCTTGCCTGGCGATGGCGTTGTTGCTGTCGTGGTTCAGCACTTGGGTTTGATAATTTGGGGCTGCTTTGCAGCCCTTTCGCGACACAAGGCCGCTCCCACAGGGGATCGCGTTTTCCTGTGGGAGCGGCCTTGTGTCGCGAAAGGGCCGCAAAGCGGCCCCAAAATCCATCAGGCAACCGAAGCCTGCTGCCTAACCTGATACTGGTTGCGCACCGGCGTCGCATACTGCAATACCAGGTAAGGCCGCTGCTCCTCAGGGCATTCATCCAGCCGGCGTTGCCATTCTTCCTTGGCCTTGGCCAGCTCTTGCGCCGGGAACACCTGCTCGGCACTCGGCACCTGCAGTGCCTCATCCTTTTCTGCCCACATCGCATACGCCAGGTAATGCACCGGGAACAGCCGGTAGCCGCCCAGAATCTGCCGGTCGATTTCCTGCGCCAGTTGCTTGGTGTCCTCGAAAAATTCGGTCACCGGCGGGGCAAAGCTGATGTGCACGCGGCCTTTGTAGCCGGTAATGCCCTTGGCAATGCTGTTGTCATCCTCGCCTGGCGCCTTTTTGTAGGTGCCAGTGGTGGCGCGGATGTACAGCTCGCGGGCCTTGGCCTGGTCGCACGGGTCGTATTCGTAGCTGATCGACACCGGAATCAGGTTAAGGCTCTGGATCACGCTGCCGAACGGCTCGTCCTTGCGGCTCATGTGGAACATCTTGAGGATCGCCGAGTCGGTGCGGTCATCACCGTCCTTGGCGCGGCCTTCGGCCTGGGCGATCCAGATCGAGGCGCCGTCATTGCGGATCGAGTGGTTGATGTACGCCGACAGCAGTTGGTAAGCCGCGAGCTTTTCACGGCGGCCACTGAGCGAGCGGTGCACGATGAAGCTTTTGTTCAGGCGCATCATGTCGCTGACGAACGGCTTTTGCAGCAGGTTGTCGCCAATGGCGATGCGTGGCGTCGGCAGGCCTGCGTGGTACACGGCGTAATTGACGAATGCCGGGTCCATCACGATGTCGCGGTGGTTGGCCAAAAACAGATAGGCCGTGCCGGCCTTGAGCTGTTCGACCCCGGAGTAGGTAACACCGTCGGTGGCGCGGTCGATGGTTTGGTCGACGTAGTATTCGACCTTGTCCTGCAGGGTGGAAACGCAGGTAACGCCTGCGAATTCCTTGCGCAGCCGGCGGGCGATCAGCGGCTTGAGCAGCCAGCCGAGCGCGCCAGCTGCACGCGGGAAGCGGAAGTGGGTGAGGATATCGAGGAATGCCGGGTCGCTGAGTAGCCGCGCCAGAACGGCAGGGACCTCAGCGTCGTCGTACGGTCGGATGGCATCGAATTCGCCCATCATGCTCTCTTGTTGGAAACGGCTAGGGTAATAAGTAAGGGGTGGGGCCCGAAAAACGGCTCGGACACACGCAGGCCCTGTAAACAGACCGGCAATTATACGCATAAGTCACTGCGGAGGCCGCGATGCTCGAAATCGACTTCTACAACTGCCCTTACTGCGGTGAGCGTGTGGAGACCACAATCGACTTGTCAGGCGGTGACCAGGTGTATACCGAAGATTGCCAAGTCTGTTGCCAGCCCATTGTGTTCATCCTGCAGGTGCATGATGACGAGTGGATGCTCGAGGTGAGACGCGAGGATGATGCCTGATGCAGCGCATTTACGACCCGGAAACCCTGCTGGAAGCGGAAATGCTGGCGGGCATGCTCGCCAGCGAGGGCATTGAAGTGCACCAGATCGGGCGCGACCTGATGGGCGGCGTGGGCGAACTGCCGGTACAGGGCTTGCTCGGGTTGGCCGTACCCGACGAGCAGGCCGGGTACGCACGGCAGTTGATCGATGCGTACAATGGTGCCCAGCCGCTTGCCGGCGACGAGCCGGAAAGTTACCCCGGTACCTTGATCTGTTAGGTATTGAATTCGCCCATGTGTGGACGCTACGCCCTGTTTCGCTGGCCCCAAACGCTGGCAAGCCTGCCGGGGTTCCCTGCCGGCCAGCCGGCCCAGTGGAATATATCCCCCGGTGCTTCTGTGCTGATCCAGCGCCAGCTTGATGGCCACTTGCAGTTGGACAAGGCCCGCTGGGGCCTCACGCCCGCCTGGCTCACCGACCTGTCCCGCACCCCTGCCCACGCCCGCGCCGAAACCCTTGCCGAGCAGCCGATGTTTCGTGAGGCGTTTCGCCAGCGCCGTTGCCTGATGCCCGCCAACGGGTTTTACGAATGGCGTGGCACGGTACGCAAGCGGCCTTACTGGCTGACGCCGGCAGAAGGGTCGTCCCTGTACTTTGCGGCAGTGTGGGAGGTGTACCCTGTGCAGGACCAGGTGTGGTTGAGCTGTGCGGTCGTGACCCAGGCAGCCATGAATCAGCGCCGGCCTCTTATTCTGGATGAGGCGGGGCAGGCGGCTTGGCTGGCCCTGGAAACGCCAATGCCGCGCCTGCATGAGCTGTTGGCCAGCCCACCGGCAACGCTGCGGGAGCGCGCGTTGGCGCATTTCGTCAATGATCCGAAGCTGGACGCGCCGGAGTGCCTTACTCCGGCTTGAAGGGTTGCCCGGCAAGAAATCTTCCCTGCGGCTATAGCGGCTGCCAGCGTCTGGGCCTAGGATACGCCGCATGCAAAAAAGGGAGTGTTTTCATGCGTAAGTCTTTTGTCGTCAGCCTGTTGAGTGCTGGCATCCTGCTGGCCGGTTGCCAGGCGGTGAACACCACCAGCGGCGGTGCTGTGGGCGTCGAGCGCAAGCAGTACATGTTCAGCATGCTGTCGACCGACGAAGTCAACCAGATGTACGCCCAGTCGTACCAGCAAACCCTGGGTGAAGCGTCGAGCAAGGGTGTGCTCGACAAATCCAGCGCGGACGCCAAGCGCGTGCAGGCCATTGCCGACCGCCTGATTGCCCAAGCACCAAAATTCCGCCCGGATGCCGCGCAGTGGCAGTGGGAAGTGAACGTGATCAAGAGCGATGAGCTGAACGCCAACTGCGGCCCCGGCGGCAAGATCATCGTGTACACCGGCCTGATCGACCAGCTCAAACTCACCGACGCCGAGATTGCAGCCGTGGTCGGCCACGAAATCGCCCATGCCTTGCGTGAGCACAGCCGCGAAGCGATGTCCAAGGCCTATGGCGTGGAAATGGCCCGCCAGGGGGCAGGTGCATTGTTCGGCCTTGGCCAGAGCAGCATCGCGCTGGCAGACCAGGTGGTGAACTACGCCATGACCTTGCCTAATAGCCGCGCCAACGAGAACGAAGCCGACCTGATCGGCCTGGAGCTGTCGGCGCGTGCAGGCTACGACCCGAATGCCGCGATCACCTTGTGGAACAAGATGAGCAAGGCTTCCGAAGGTGCGCCGCCTGAGTTCATGAGTACTCACCCGGCGTCGGAAAGCCGTATTGCATCGTTGCAGGCGGCGATTCCGAAGGTGATGCCGTTGTATGAGGCGGCCAAGAAGTAAGGTTTTTAGCGCCTGCAAGATCGAGCGCCGCTTTGCGGCGCATCGCGAATAAATTCGCTCCTACAGGCGTGCGCCAGGGCTAGCGCATCATCCCACCCAACCGCTGGCCTTCATCGCCGAATACACCGCCACTATCGCCAGCACGACAAACGCCGCCGCCGCCAAACGACGAATCAACGTCAACGGCAGCTTCTCCGCCGCAAAATTCCCCGCCAGCACCACCGGTACGTTGGCAATCAGCATGCCCAGGGTCGTGCCGATGATCACCATGATCAGGTGCGGATACTGGGCCGCCAGCATCACCGTGGCCACCTGTGTCTTGTCGCCAATCTCCGCCAGGAAGAAGGCGATCAGTGTGGTCAGGAACGGGCCGAAGCGCCGTGCCGGGTTCTCATCGTCATCCATCTTGTCCGGCACCAGCGTCCACAGCGCCGTGGCGGTAAAGCTCGCGGCGAGCACCCAGTGCAGCACGGTTTCACTGAAGAACCCGCTGACCCAGGCACCTACGGCACCGGCAGCAGCATGGTTGGCAAGCGTAGCCGCCACGATACCGGCAATGATCGGCCAGGGCTTACGGAAGCGAGCAGCGAGAATGAGTGCGAGCAATTGCGTCTTGTCGCCGATTTCGGCAAGGGCGACGATCGCGGTGGGGACGAGTAACGATTCCAGCATCAGGATTCCTACGGGGGCGGGTCGACACGGCTATGACACGTACAGCCTCCCCGCCCCGGGTAAGGTGTGCGTGTCATAGGTCTTGTCAAACCGTCGGACCTGTCTGCGCAGGTCGCTTGGGTCGCACGCGCCATGGCCTGTGGGCCAAGTGTGTTGACGCGTACCGGGCGAGCACGGTGCTCGCGGGAGACTACTCCCCTAGGACGGGGCGGATTCTGCCTAGTCAAAACGGTTTCGGCAAGCCCTGTTTTTATCCGCGTGTTGCACGGTAGATACGAAAACCGTCGGCGTCGGCCAGCGTCTGGCAGTGGCCGAGCGCGCCTTCGATCAACGGTTGGTAACGCAGGAAGCTATTGGCGACAAGGCGCATTTCGCCGCCTTTTCGTAGATGTTGGCCTGATTTTTTCAGCAGGTTTTCCGAAGCCTGATAATTGGTATGTACCCCGGTATGGAAGGGCGGGTTGCTCAGAATCAGGCTGAGGTCGCGCGGTGCTGCATCAATGCCATCACCGCTGATGACCTCGCCGTCCAGGTTATTGGCCGCCAGGGTCAGGCGGCTGGCAGCGACGGCAAAGGCATCCACATCCAGCAGCGTTACCTGGCTTTGCGGGTAGCGGCGCTTGACCGTGGCACCCAACACTCCAGCGCCGCAACCGAAGTCCAGCACATGGCCCACCGGCAAGTTGTCGAGGTGTTTGAGCAGCAGTGCCGTACCGCGGTCGAGGCGGCCATGGCTGAACACACCCGGCAGGCTCACGACCTGCAACGGGCCGTCCGCCAGATCGAGTTCGAAGCGCTCTGCGAGGCTTTCCAGCGGTTTGGCTTCGGGGGCGTTTTCCACGGTGACCTGCCACAGCTGGCAATGGCGCGCGCTGTCCAGCTTGCGCGGCTTGCCAAAGCCTTGCAGTTGCTTGGCCGCGCCTTCAATGCCGCCGCGTTTTTCACCTACCAGGTACAGTTCACGGCCTGCCAGGCGCGATGCCAGGGCGTTGAGCAAGTAGGCCGCCAGCTCGCGGGATTTGGGCAGGAACAGCACAGCGGCCTCGAAGGCTACCGGCGGCACCTCGACGCCATAATGGCTGCGCCCTGCAAAGCGGCCGTCGAGCGCAGCCTGGTCGCCAGCGTGCCAGGTCCAGGCGTGGGCATTAGGCAGTTGGCCCAGCAGACCATCGGCGGGGGCCCCTGCAATCAGCAGCGGGCCCTGGAACAGTTCCGCCTGACGGAGCAACACTTCACTGCGCGGGTCCATGGACGGAGCCTCCTGAAAAAAGTGGCGCAGTGTAGCAGAGCTGGCCTGCGGGCTCAGCTCACCACGCGGCGCGGCTGGCCGGCGAAGAAGGCCTGGGCATTCTCGCTGAGCTGGCCGACGATGCGCTGGCGCGACTCCACGGCGCCCCAGGCGCTGTGCGGGGTGATGATCAGGCGCGGGATGTCGCTGGCCAGCAACGGGTTGCCGTTGACCGGCGGCTCGACGCTGAGCACATCGGTGGCCGCGCCGCCCAGTTTGCCTTGGCGCAGGGCATCGGCCAGTGCCTGTTCGTCGATCAGGCCACCGCGTGCGGTGTTGACCACCAGCGCCCCGGGCTTGAGCAAGTCCAGTTCGCGGGCGCCGATCATGTGCCGGGTGTGTTCGTTAAGCGGGCAGTGCAGGGTGAGTGCATCCACCTGGGGCAGCAGTTCTTCCAGCGGCAGGCGATCGTCGCGGGCCGGGCGGCCAGGTATCTGCCCGCTAAGTACTCGCATGCCGAACGCTTCGGCCAGGCGTGCGACGGCACCACCCAGTTCGCCATGGCCGAGCAGGCCGAGGGTTTTGCCTTCCAGTTCGACGATGGGAAAATCCAGCAGGCAGAACTGGCTGGCCTTGGCCCATTCGCCTGCGGCCACGGCTTTGTTGTAGTCACACAGGCGAGTGGCCAATGCCAGCAGCAAAGCGATGGTGTGCTGCGCGACCGATGGCGTGCCGTACCCCTGGCAGTTGCACACCACGATGCCTTGGGCACGGGCGGCGGCCAGGTCGACATTGTTGGTGCCGGTGGCCGCCACCAGAATCAGCTTGAGCTGTGGGTTGGCCGCAAGCGCTTCGGCATCGAGCATCACCTTGTTGCTCACCACCGCGACGGCACCCTGCAGGCGCTGGGCCACCTGGTCGGGGCGGGTGGCGGCAAACACTTCAAACTCATCGAACGGCTGCTTTAGCGGGGAGAGGTCGAGGTCGCCAAGGTCGAGGGACTGGTGGTCGAGAAACACGGCGCGACGCGGGCTGGGCATCTGGCAAGACTCCGGTGGCAGGGCTGAGGTTGTTCCATCACCCCGCACAATGCCACTCATACCTTTGCCAGCCAAATCATTCCTTCGGCTGATTTGGCCGTCACATTGGCGAACTACAGTAATTCCCAGACTTGTCCGGCCCGCATTTCAAGAAGGGATACCCATGCTGCAGACCCGCATCATCAAGCCCGCCGAGGGCGCCTACACCTTCCCGCTGCTGATCAAGCGCCTGCTGATGTCTGGCAGCCGTTACGAAAAGACCCGCGAAATTGTCTACCGCGATCAGATCCGGCTGACTTATCCACAGCTCAACGAGCGCATTGCGCGCCTGGCGAACGTGCTGACCGAGGCCGGGGTCAAGGCCGGTGACACCGTGGCGGTGATGGACTGGGACAGCCACCGCTACCTGGAATGCATGTTCGCCATCCCGATGATCGGCGCGGTGGTGCACACCATCAACGTGCGCCTGTCACCCGAGCAGATCCTGTACACCATGAATCATGCCGAAGATCGCTTCGTGCTGGTCAACAGCGACTTCGTCGGCCTTTATCAAGCCATTGCCGGGCAACTGACCACGGTAGACAAGACCCTTTTGCTCACCGACGGCCCGGACAAGACCGCCGAGCTGCCCAACCTGGTGGGTGAGTATGAGCAGCTGCTGGCCGCGGCCAGCCCGCAGTACGACTTCCCCGACTTCGACGAAGACTCGGTGGCCACCACCTTCTACACCACCGGCACCACCGGCAACCCTAAAGGCGTGTACTTCACCCACCGCCAGTTGGTGTTGCACACCCTGGCCGAGGCCTCGGTGACCGGCAGTATCGACAGCGTGCGCCTGCTGGGCAGCAACGATGTGTACATGCCGATCACGCCGATGTTCCATGTGCATGCGTGGGGCATCCCTTATGCCGCCACCATGCTGGGCATGAAACAGGTCTATCCCGGGCGTTACGAGCCGGACATGCTGGTCAAGTTGTGGCGCGAAGAGAAGGTCACCTTCTCCCACTGCGTACCCACCATCCTGCAGATGCTGCTCAACTGCCCAAGCTCCCAGGGCGAGCACTTCGGCGGCTGGAAGATCATCATCGGCGGCAGCGCCCTTAACCGCTCGCTGTATCAGGCGGCGCTGGCCCGGGGCATTCAGCTGACCGCAGCCTACGGCATGTCGGAAACCTGCCCGCTGATCTCCGCCGCGCATCTGAACGACGAGTTGCAGGCCGGCAGCGAGGACGAGCGCGTCACCTACCGCATCAAGGCCGGTGTGCCCGTGCCGCTGGTAGAAGCGGCCATTGTGGATGGCGATGGCAACTTCTTGCCGGCCGATGGTGAAACCCAGGGTGAACTGGTGCTGCGCGCGCCCTGGCTGACCATGGGCTATTTCCGCGAGCCGGAGAAAAGCGAAGAACTGTGGCAGGGCGGCTGGCTGCACACCGGTGACGTCGCCACCCTGGATGGCATGGGCTATATCGACATCCGCGACCGCATCAAGGACGTGATCAAGACCGGCGGCGAGTGGATCTCGTCGCTGGACCTGGAAGACTTGATCAGCCGTCACCCGGCCGTGCGTGAAGTGGCGGTGGTGGGCGTTGCCGACCCGCAATGGGGCGAGCGCCCGTTTGCCCTGCTGGTGGTACGCGATGGCCAGGCCATCGATGCCAAGGCGCTGAAGGACCACCTCAAGCCATTTGTCGAGGAAGGGCACATCAACAAGTGGGCCATTCCCAGCCAGATCGCCGTTGTTACTGAAATTCCCAAGACCAGCGTCGGCAAGCTCGACAAGAAGCGCATCCGCCAGGACATCGTCCAGTGGCAGGCTAGCAACAGCGCCTTCCTTTCCACCTTGTGAAACTTGTGCGGGTCACGTTTAGAAAAACGTGACCCGCAGGCTAGAGAGGTTGGCGCCTTGCCAAATGAAGAAAATGCGCCATCCTTCACCTCGGCCAACGCGCAGCTTGCGCAAATCACACTTTAGAGGGATCAAGCACCTGTGCCTGCTGGCTATAGTCGGGGCCAGGGGATTTTCAGGAATGGGGGAGGGCGACATGCGCAACACGTGTCGCCGCAGGTGAAGGCCTGCATACCGGTCGCACGGGCCGTTCTTGAAAGGACTCACTGCCATAACAAAAAAGTACATGGAGTAGCGTCGATGAAATCTGCACACCTGTTCTGGCGCCGGGCCAAGTTGCCCTTGGCCGTCAGCCTTGCTTCCACGCTTGCAAGTCCAGCTTTCGCGGTCAGCTTCAACATCGGTGAAATCGAAGGCCAGTTCGATTCGTCGCTCTCTGTAGGGGCCAGCTGGTCCACTGCCAACCCGAACAGCAACCTGATCGGGGTCAACAACGGCGGCAAGGGCCTGTCGCAAACCTCCGACGATGGCCACCTCAACTTCAAGAAGGGCGAAACCTTCTCGAAAATCTTCAAGGGCATCCATGACCTGGAGCTCAAATACGGCGACACCGGCGTATTTGTACGTGGCAAGTACTGGTATGACTTCGAGCTGAAAGACGAGAGCCGCGAGTTCAAGGACATCAGCGACTCCGGCCGCAAGGAAGGCGCCAAGTCGTCCGGGGCCGAGCTGCTCGACGCCTTCGTCTACCACAACTACTCCATCGGCGATCAGCCAGGCTCGGTGCGCCTGGGCAAGCAGGTGGTGAGCTGGGGTGAAAGTACCTTCATCGGCGGAGGCATCAACTCGATCAACCCGATCGACGTGGCCGCGTTCCGCCGCCCCGGTGCCGAGGTGAAGGAAGGCCTGATCCCGGTCAACATGTTCTATATCTCCCAGAGCCTGACCGACAACCTCTCGGCCGAAGCCTTCTACCAGATCGAGTGGGATCAGACCGTCGTCGACAACTGCGGCACCTTCTTCTCCCAGCCCGACATCATTGCCGACGGCTGCACCGACAACCTGCGCGTGCTTAACAGCAGCCGCACCGTGCCGGCCGCTGCCCAGCAATTTCTCGCCACCCGTGGCGTGAACATCAACGAAGAAGGCGTAATGGTGGCCCGTGGCGCCGACCGCGATGCCCGGGACAGCGGCCAGTTCGGTGTGGCCTTGCGCTACATGTTCGACCCGCTGGACACCGAGTTCGGTGCGTACTTCATGAACTACCACAGCCGTGCGCCGATCTTCAGCGCCACCGGCGCCTCGCCGTCGGTGTTCGCCGGCCTGAGCGCCTTGCCAGCCCAATTGCGTGCGCTGGCGCCGTTGATCGTTGCGGGTAATTCGCAGTACTTCGTTGAATACCCTGAAGACATCCGCCTGTACGGCCTGAGCTTCTCCACCACGTTGCCCACCGGCACCGCGTGGAGTGGTGAAATCAGCTACCGGCCGAACGCACCGGTGCAGTTGAACACCACCGACATCCTGTTCGCCGGCGTACGCCCGATTGGTGGCGCGCTGACCAACGCGTCGCTGCTCACCGGCACCCCGGGCCAGGACCTGCACGGCTACCGCCGCAAGGAAATCACCCAGTTCCAGACCACCCTGACGCACTTCTTCGACCAGGTAATGGGCGCAAGCCGCATGACCGTGGTCGGCGAACTGGGCGTGACCCACGTCGGTGGCCTGGAGAACGCCCACGACGTTCGTTACGGCCGTGACCCGGTGTTTGGCCCAGGCCCACTGCCATCCACTGGCGGTGCCGATACCTGCCAGGCGCTCAATGCCAGCACCATCGCAGGCGCCGGTGCAGGTGCTTCCACCGCCAACCTCAACCGCAAGTGCGAAAACGACGGCTACACCACCAGCACCTCCTGGGGGTATCGCGCCCGTGTGATCTGGGACTACCCCGACGTGTTCGCCGGGGTCAACCTCAAGCCCAACGTGGCCTGGTCCCATGACGTGTCCGGCTACTCGCCAGGCCCTGGCGGCAACTTCGAGGAAGGCCGCAAGGCGGTCAGCCTGGGCCTGGATGCCGAGTATCAGAACACCTACACCGCCAGCCTGTCGTACACCAACTTCTTCGACGGCAAGTACAGCACCGTGGATGACCGCGACTTCGTCGCCCTCAGCTTCGGCGTGAACTTCTAAGCACACAGATTCAGGACGACACACATGAACAAGACCAGAAGTCTGCTGCAAGCCGGTGTACTGGGCCTGTCCCTGCTGGCGAGCAGCGTCATGGCTGCGGTTTCCGCCGATGAGGCGGCCAAGCTCGGCAGCACCCTTACCCCGATGGGCGCGGAAAAGGCCGGTAACGCCGACGGCTCCATCGGCCCATGGCAGCCGCTGTCCAAAACCGCGGGCAGCGTCGATGCCAAGGGCTTCCTGTCCGACCCGTACGGCAGCGACAAGCCACTGTTCACCATCACCGCGCAGAACGTCGACCAGTACAAAGACAAGCTCTCGCCGGGCCAGCTGGCGATGTTCAAGCGTTACCCCGACAGCTTCAAGATCCCGGTGTACAAGACCCATCGCGGTGCCACGGTGCCGGATGAGGTGTTCGCCGCCATCAAGAAAAACGCCACTGCCACCACGCTGGTGGAGGGCGGCAACGGCCTGAACAACTTCCAGACCGCCGTGCCGTTCCCCATCCCGAAAAGCGGCCTTGAGGTGATCTGGAACCACATCACCCGCTACCGCGGCGGCAGCGTCACGCGTTTGGTGACCCAGGCCACACCGCAGCAAAATGGCTCGTACAGCCTGGTGTATTTCCAGGACCAGTTCGTGTTCCGTGACCGCATGAAGGATTACGACCCGAACAACCCGGGCAACATCCTGTTCTACTTCAAGCAGGAAGTGACCGCACCGGCACGCCTGGCGGGCACTGTACTGCTGGTGCACGAAACCCTGGACCAGGTGAAGGAACCGCGCAAGGCGTGGATCTACAACGCCGGCCAGCGCCGGGTGCGCCAGGCGCCGCAAGTGTCGTATGACGGCCCGGGTACTGCCGCAGACGGCCTGCGTACCTCCGACAACCTCGACATGTACAACGGCGCGCCAGACCGCTACGACTGGAAGCTCGAAGGCAAGAAGGAGATGTACATCGCCTCCAACGCCTACAAGCTTGATGACCCCAAGCTGAAGTACAGCGACATCCTGAAGGCCGGGCATATCAACCAGGACCTGACCCGTTACGAGCTGCGCCGGGTATGGCATGTGGTCGCGACCCTGAAACCGGGCCAGCGTCATATCTACGCCAAGCGTGACTTCTACATTGACGAGGACACCTGGCAGGCGGCGGTGATTGACCAGTACGACGGCCGCGGCCAGCTGTGGCGCGTGTCCGAGGCGCATGCCCAGGACTACTACAACGTGCAGGTGCCGTGGTACACGCTTGAAGCCATCTACGACCTGCAGTCGGGCCGCTACCTGGCGCTGGGCATGAAGAACGAAGAGAAGAGTGCCTATAACTTCGGCTTCAGTGCCAGCAAGGCTGATTTCCAGCCAGCCGCGCTGCGCCAGTCGGGCATTCGTTGAGCTGCTTAAACCCCTTGTGAACTCCCAGAACGCCCCGGCTTGCCGGGGCGTTTCTGTTTTCCCTTACACCGCCCTTTGTGGGAGCAACTGTCTTATATAAAACCTAAAAGCTGACGCGATTATTGTGGGAGCGGCCTTGTGTCGCGAAAGGGGTGCGCAGCGCCCCTATCGATTGCAGCTTCGCAGCCGATATTGCCGGGGCTGCTACGCAGCCCTTTCGCGACACAAGGCCGCTCCCACAGAGGGCGGCGCAAGTCGCCTGACGAGGAGCTGGCCTGACAGGTCAATAACCCCCCTGAATACCCCACCAAACCCCCATTCCACCTACTGTCCATCAGCCATGTTGCTTTTTGTCGCAGTCTTTTCCACGCCAATGGCGCCCATCATCTTCAAATACGCCGCGTTACCCGCTAGGCTCGCAAACATCCGTACCGCCGTTGTCTTCCAACCAGAACGAGCCGGCCATGACAGATTTGTCCCGTACGCATGGATTCGCCAGCCAGGCCCTGGGCCTGCTGGACGGGCGTTTCTTCCGGCCACCACTCCCGGATGGCCACGTGCCCCGTGCGCGCCTGTGTCAGCGCCTTGATGCAGGCCTTGCCGGGCGATTGCTGCTGGTCAACGCTCCAGCAGGCTTTGGCAAAAGCTCGCTTGCCATTGAATTCTGCGAGGCATTGCCCAGCCACTGGCGCAGCCTTTGGCTGGGCCTGAGCCAGCGTGATGCCGACCCCGGCCGCTTTCTCGAACGCCTGCTCGAAGGCCTGCAGCAGTACTGCCCAGCGCTCGGCGGCCAGGCCATGGGCCTTTTGAAAATGCGCCAGCGGCACCAGCCGTTTGCCTTCGAAGAATGGCTGGATGGGCTGCTCGACGAGCTGGCGCTGTACCTGCAAGCCGACACGCCATTGTTGCTGGTACTGGATGACTACCATTTGGCCCAAGGGCCGGTGTTGGACCGTTGCCTGCAGTTTTTCCTCAATCACCTGCCGGCGGGCCTGGTGCTGCTGGTCACCAGCCGCCAGCGCCCGGATTGGCATCTGGCACGCCTGCGTCTGTCGCGACAACTGGTCGAACTCAACGAACAGGAACTGCGCCTGACCCCCGACGAATCGCTCGCGGTCATCGGCCGGCAGCCCACCGGGCTGCGCGGCCAGGCGCTGGACAACCTGATTCAGCGCAGCGACGGTTGGGTGGCAGGGTTGCGGTTCTGGCAACTGGCCGCCAGCGAGTCCGGCGACGAGCATGCCTTGCCCCAGGCCTTGCACGGCGGCGAAGGCCTGATTCGGGATTACCTGCTCGAAGAAGTCATCGACATGCTGCCGGTGGACGTGCAGGCATTCCTGTTCGACACCGCCTGCCAGGAGCGTTTCTGCTCCGCACTTTGCGATGCCCTGCGCGAACGCAACGACAGTGCCGAAATTCTCGGTTACCTGCAGGCCCACCAGGTGTTCCTGGTACCGCTGGACGAGCATGGCCATTGGTATCGCTACCATCATCTGTTTTCCGACATGTTGCGCAGCCGCCAGTCCAGCGAACCGCTGGCGCGCCTGCACCTGCGTGCCTGCGGCTGGTTCCAGGCTCAAGGTCTGCTCGATGAGGCGGTTGAGCAGGCATTGCGCGCCGGCCATCTGGACGTTGCCGCCAACCTGGTGCAGAGCCTTTCCGAAGAGCAACTGCTGGCCGAGCAAAACGTCGGCATGTTACTGCGCTGGAAGATGGACCTGCCCGATAGCCTGCTGATCAGCACACCACGGCTGATCGTGCTGTACAGCTGGGCGCTGGGGCTTGCCTGCCAGCTGGATGCGGCAGAGGAGTTGGCCGGTTATCTCAGCCGCTTCCTGCCGGCGCCGTCGGCCACTGCGCAAAAGTCGATGCTGGCGCAGTGGCTGGCCTTGAGCGGGGTAATTGCCCGTGGCCGTGGCGACCGCGAGCGCACGCTGGCCTATTGCGGCGAGGCGCTGCAAAGCCTGCCGTGCAAGCGGTATGGCCAGCGCCTGGTGTGCCTGTCGACGTTGTCCAACCTGGCCATTGCCGATGGCGACTTCTGGCGAGCGCGCGGCTGGAACCGTGAGGCGCTGGAGCTGGCCCAGCGGGTCGGCAATCCATTGTTCGAGGCCTTGGCGCATTACGACCGGGCAAGGGTGCTGCACGCCCGGGGTGAGGTGCTGCGGTCCCTTGAAGAGGTACGCCAAGGCCTGCAACGCTTGCAAGGGCTTTCGGGGCAACGGCTGTATGCGGTGCGCGCCCGGTTGACCCTGTATGAAGGCTACCTCTTGGTGGCGCGCCTGCAGCCTGCGCAGGGCCGCGCCCGGCTGCGCGCGGGGCTGGGGGAGGCGCGAGCGTGCCGCGACATCAGCGTGTTGATCGGCCACTGCGTGATCGCGGCACTTGATGGCCGCGAAGGGCAGTTTGCCGAAGCCTTTGCAGAGCTGGCTGAAGCCGAACGCTTGATGCACATCTGGGATGTGCCACCGATTTTCTACCTGGCCATGATCACGCTGGTGAAGTGCGAGTTGTGGTTGGCCCAGGGGCGTATCGACCTGGCCGAGTCGTGGTTGCTGCGCCTGGGGCAGACCTATGGCGGCGAACACCCGGCGGCGGCGCCCGAGTTCCACCCATTGCTGCCGCTGCACATCGAGTTGCAGCAGGCGTTGCTTGAACGCATCCAGGGGCGTGGTGACGAGGCCATTGGGCGCCTGCGCGGGCTGGTCGAGCGTGGGCATGCCAACGGCGGCATGATGTTGGCGCTAAACGCCTTGTGCCAATGGAGCGACCTGTTGCTGAGCGAAGGGCGCGAGATACAGGCGGTCGACTTGTTGCCCCAGGCCGTGGCCGCCGCACAGGGCGGTGCATTGCAGCCGTTCCAGCGGCTGATCGAGGCCCACCCGTCGTGGCTGCGCGAGCAGCTGCAGGCTCAACCGGCCTGCCCGGTACAAGCTGAACTGCTGGCCCGCTTGCCGGAACTGCCCGTACCCAGTGCCGGCACCGGTGAAGCGTTGAGCGGCCGGGAACTGTCGGTGCTCGAGCTGATTGCCCAGGGGTGTTCCAACCAGCAGATCAGCGAGCGGCTGTTTATCTCACTGCACACCGTCAAGACCCACGCCAGCCATATCAACAGCAAGCTGGGTGTGGAGCGCAGGACGCAGGCCGTGGCTCGCGCCAAGTCATTGGGCTTGCTGAACTGAGGCTCGATTCGTGCCCTCATCTTTCCCGGGAGACTGCCGATACAGAGCTCGGCGGTATGCATCGCCACACGCCATCCACCCATCATTCCAATACAGGTCGTGTTGATGCTGCAGTACGGGCAAAAGAGCTTTCTGATCGTCGATGACTTCACCGACTTTCGCACGTCGACCCGCTCGATGCTGCGCGAACTTGGCGTGCGCGACGTGGACACCGCCGACAGCGGCGAACAGGCCCTGCGCATGTGCGGGCAGAAGCGCTATGACTACATCCTCCAGGACTTCCACCTGGGCGACGGCAAGAAGAACGGCCAGCAGGTACTCGAAGACCTGATCCTGGACAAGCTGATCAGCCATGAATGCGTGTTCATCATGGTGACCGCCGAAAGCAGCCAGGCCATTGTGCTCAGCGCCATCGAGCACGAGCCCGATGCTTACCTGACCAAGCCGTTCAACCGGGTTGGCCTGGCCCAGCGGCTGGACAAGCTCACCCAGCGCAAGACGTTGCTCAAGCCGATTTTGCAGGCCCTGGACCGCAGCCGCCCGGCCGAGGTGCTGGCGGCCTGTGCCGAGCTGTGCAAAAAAGACCCGCGCTTCGCCCCGTTGTGCCTGCGTTACCGCGCCGATGCACTGCGCGACCTGAACCGCTTCGATGACCTGGAGAAGTTTCTCAAAGGCATCCTGGCCAGCCGCCCCCAGCCTTGGGTGTATGCGGCGCTGGGCAGCCTGATGCACAAGCGTGGGCAAAATGCCCAGGCTCAGGGCGTGTACGAGCAAGCATTGAAGGCGTTCCCGATCATGCCGAGCCTGTACGACGGCATGGCTGATGTGCTGGTGGCGCAGGGCGATACCAAGCGTGCGCAGAACATGCTCGAAGAGGCGGTGCGCCTGTCGCCGCTTGCCGTGCGCCGTCAGGCCACGCTGGGCAAACTGGCGCTGACCAACGAGGACTACGAAGGCGCCTCGAAAGCCTTCCGCCATGCGGTTACTCAAGGCCAGAGCTCGCGCTACAAAGATGCTGAAAGCAACCTTGGGCTGGCGCAGGCGCTGATGAGCAAGAACGCCGGTTTTGGCCTGGATGCACGTGCCCGTGTCGAAATCAACACGGTGCTTAGCGAGGTGGCCAAGGACAACGCCGACGACCAGGGTTTGCAGGTGCGGGCGCGTTTGATGAAAGCCGCCAGCCTGCAGCAGGCGGGCGACCCCGAAACCGCCGCCAAACTCACCGAACAAGCCATGCAGCGCCTGGACAAGATGGACCAGTTCTTTTCCGTCGAAGCCGCGCTCACCGTGGCCAAGCAGCTGCAATCGCTTGGCCAGGAAGCGGCGGGTGGGGGCATTCTCAAAGGTTGTGTGGAAACCTACGGCGATGACCCTAAAGTCATGCAAAGTGTTGCCAAGCTGACCGATGACCCTGCTGTGCTCGGCGCGGTTACCGAGGCGGTCGACCTCAATCGCCAGGGCGTGCGCAGTTACCAGCTCGGGCAGCTTAACGAAGCGTTACAGATGTTCCGCAAAGCCTTGTCGCTGCAACCCAAGAACATCAGCATCGCGCTCAATACTGCCCAGGCGTTGCTGCGCATCGGTGGCGAACCCACGCCCCCAGCATTCTTGCAGGAGTGCCGCAACTGCCTGACCAACGTAGCCGGCATCCCCAGCAGCGACAGCCGCTTCGACCGCTACCGTAAATTGCACATCAAGGTTTTCGGCGCATGAGCCAGGATAATCAGGGGCTGGACTTTTCCACGGTGATTGCCTCCACCGTGCACGACCTGAAAAACTCGCTGTCGGCGTTGATCCAGTCCCACGACCAGTGGCTGGCGCGCCTGCCCGAAGAACTGCGCAGCGGTACCGAGCAAGGCGTGATCGAACACGAATTCCGCCACCTCAATGGCATGCTGGTGCAGATGCTCGGGCTGTACAAGTTGGGTGCCAACCAACTGCCGCTGTGCCCCGACTACCACGAACTGGACGACTTCATCGAAGCCCAGCTCGCCGCCCACCAGCAGGTACTCGAGCGCAACGACATCCTCGCCACCTGGCGCATCGATACCGATAACCCGCTGGGCTTTTTTGACCGTGAACTGGTGGCGACGGTTATTGCCAACGTGGTCACCAATGCCACTCGGTATGCCGGGCATGCCCTGTTGATCAGCATTGCCGAAGAAGACGAGCAACTGGTGATCAGCGTCAACGACGACGGGCCGGGCTATCCGGCGCGGATGCTGGAGCGGCAACAGGATTACACCCAGGGTATTGATGCCCAGAGTGGCAGTACCGGGTTGGGCCTGTATTTTGCGGCGCGGATTGCTGCGCTGCATGAGCGCGACGGGGTGCGTGGGCGGATCGAGATTGCCAACGGTGGGGCGTTGGGGGGCGGGTTGTTCAGGTTGTATTTGCCGTAGGCTCGGCTTGGGTTCTCTAGTGTCGCCGAGATCGAGCGCCGCGCGGGCGGCGCTCGATTTCACAGGCGCCAAAAGGCTCAAGCCCTGCGCCAGCGAATGCGCTTACAATCACCTGGACTTACACCCCGGTGACCTCCATGCCCCCAACACCCTCCCTCATCCGCGAAACCTTCCCCGTAGGCCCCCTGCAGTGCAACTGCACGCTGATCGGCGACCCGCTGACCAAAAAGGCCATCGTCGTCGACCCGGGCGGTGACCCTGAAAAAATCCTCGCCCGCCTGCAGGCTCACGGCCTGACCCTGGTGAGCATCATCCACACCCACGCGCACTTCGACCATTTCATGGCCTCTGGCAAGCTCAAGGAGCTGACCGGTGCAACCCTGCACCTGCACAAGGACGACCAGGTGCTGTGGGACAACCTCGAAATGCAGTGCCAGATGTTCGGCGTGCCCTACACCCCGGTGCCTTCCCCGGACCGCTGGCTGGGTGATGACGAAGAGCTGGCGTGTGGTTGTGGCGTGGCCTTGCACACCCCGGGACACACGCCGGGTTCGATGAGCTTCTGGTTTGCCGACGCCAAGCTGCTGATTGCCGGCGACACCCTGTTCCGCAGGGGCATCGGCCGCACCGACCTGTGGGGCGGTGACCAGCGTGCCATCGTGCGCTCTATCAAGGAGCGGCTCTACCGCCTGGATGAAGACGCCATCGTGGTGACCGGCCACGGCCCGGACACCAAACTGGGTGACGAGATGCGCGAGAACCCTTTCGTACGGGCATGAACTTGCATTAACAGCGTTTCATGGAATTATTCTGCCGCGATGCAATCCAAGGCTGGCATAGATCCAACCACGATCTGCCGCACACTCGAATATTTGTAGGAGCTTGTCCATGTTCACCATGCGTCGTCTGATTATCGTCGCAACCGCTGCAGCCCTGATGACCGGCTGCGCCGGGCAGAATCCTTATGACAACCAAGGCCAGGCGCAGGGCGGCTCCACGGGGATGAGCAAGACTGCCAAATACGGCGGCCTGGGCGCGCTGGCAGGTGCCATCGCCGGTGCTGCCATCGATCACAACAACCGTGGCAAAGGCGCACTGATCGGCGCCGCCGCAGTGGGCGCCGCTGCCGCAGGTTACGGTTACTACGCCGACAAGCAGGAAGCCGAACTGCGTGCGCAGATGGCCAATACCGGCGTTGAGGTGCAGCGCCAGGGCGACCAGATCAAGCTGATCATGCCGGGCAACATTACCTTCGCCACCGATTCGGCCAATATCGCCCCGAGCTTCTACTCGCCGCTGAACAACCTGGCGACCTCGTTCCGGCAGTTCAATCAGAACACCATCGAAGTGGTTGGCTTCACCGACAGCACCGGTAGCCGCCAGCACAACATGGACTTGTCCCAGCGCCGTGCCCAGGCCGTCAGCACCTACCTGACTTCCCAAGGCGTGGACGCTTCGCGCGTTTCGGTACGCGGCATGGGCCCCGATCAGCCGATTGCCAGCAACGCCGACGCCAATGGCCGTGCGCAGAACCGCCGCGTAGAAGTGAACCTGAAGCCGATCCCTGGCCAGCAGTACGAGCAGCAGGGCCAGGTTCAGCAGTATCCTTGAGCCTGTCGCGGTTCGCCGTTTTCCTGTAGGAGCGGATTCACCGAGACGTCGGACCGCCGCGATGAAGCTGACGCGGTAGATGGCAACGGCTTCGCCGGTGATCGCGGCTGAAGCCGCTCCTACAGGGCGCTTGCCTGAATGGCGGTGAGGGCAATGGTGTGCACGATATCGTCCACCTGCGCCCCGCGCGGCAAGTCGTTCACCGGCTTGCGCAGCCCCTGCAGCATCGGCCCCAGGCTGACGCCATCGGTGCTGCGCTGCACCGCCTTGTGAGTCGTGTTGCCGGTGTTCAAGTCCGGGAACACGAACACCGTGGCGCGGCCCGCAACAGGGCTGTGTGGCGCCAACTGGCGAGCAATCTCCGGGTTGGCGGCAGCGTCATACTGCAGCGGCCCGTCAATCACCAGCTCCCGTTCAGCCTCCTGCGCCAGGCGCGTGGCTTCGCGCACTTTACCTACTTCCTCGTCACTGGCCGAATCGCTTGAATAGCTGATCATCGCCACCCGTGGCGCAATACCGAACGCCTGCGCCGACTCAGCGCTCTGCCGGGCAATTTCGGCCAGCTCGCCGGCGCCGGGGTGCGGGTTCATCACACAATCGCCATACACCAGCACCTGCTCCGGAAACAGCATGAAATAAACCGACGACACCAGGCTGGCGCCCGGTGCGGTCTTGATCAATTGCAAGGCCGGGCGAATGGTGTTGGCGGTGGAGTGCACCAGGCCAGATACCAGCCCGTCGACCTCATCCAGCGCCAGCATCATGGTGCCGAGCACCACCGGGTCTTCCAGTTGCTGTTCGGCCATGGGCGCGTTGAGGTTTTTGCTCTTGCGCAGGTCGACCATCGGTTCTACATAGCGCCCACGGATCAGGTCCGGGTCCAGCACCTCAAGGTCGGCTGGCAGGGTAATGCCCTGGGCACGGGCCACGGCCTCGACGTCCTCGGGCTTGGCCAGCAGCACGCAACGGGCGATGCCGCGCGCCTGGCAGATGGCGGCGGCCTGCACCAGCAGCGGTTCGGCGCCCTCTGGCAGGACAATGCGTTTGTTGGCCTGCTGCGCACGCTGGATTAGCTGATAACGGAACACCGCAGGCGACAGGCGCATTTCCCGCGGCGTGCCACAACGCTGATGCAACCACGCGGCGTCCAGATGGCTGGCAACGAAATCGGTGATGAACTCGGCACGTTCGCGGTCATCCACCGGGATTTCGCGGTTCAGCGAGTTAAGCTGGTTAGCCGTGTCGTACGAGCCAGTGCTGACCGAAAGAATCGGCAGCCCCGCCTGCAAGGCGCCACGGCACAGGCCCAGAATGCGAGGGTCGGGTTTGCTGTCGCTGGTCAGCAAAAGCCCCGCGAGCGGTACGCCGTTCAGGGCGGCCAGGCTTACGGCAAGGATGATGTCATCACGGTCGCCGGGGGTGACCACCAATGTCCCGGGCGTGAGCAGCGGCACGGTATTGGCCACGGTACGCGCACAGATGATGATCTTGTTCATGCGGCGCTGCTCGTAATCGCCGGCATTGAGCACTTGGGCACCGAGCAGTTCGGCCACATCGCGGGTGCGAGGGGCGTTCAGTTCGGGCTGAAACGGGATGCAGCCGAGCAGGCGGAAGTCGTTGCCTCGCAACAAGGGCGAATGCTCGCGCAGGCGCGTGGCGAAATCGGCCATGCTCTCGTCGGTGCGTACCTTGTTCAGGATGACGCCGAGCACCTTGGGGTCGCGTGGGCCGCCGAACAATTGGGCCTGCAGTTCGACGCGCCCGGACAGTTCACTGAGCACCTCGTTCTCCGGGGCGGACACCAGGATCACTTCGGCGTCCAGGCTCTTGGCCAGGTGCAGGTTGACCCGCGCAGCGTAGCTGGCGTGGCGGGTCGGCACCATGCCTTCGACCACCACCACGTCGTTACCGAGGCAGGCTTGCTGGTAAAGGCGGATGATTTCTTCGAGCAGCTCGTCCAGTTGGCCGTCGCCGAGCATGCGCTCGACCTGGGCCAGGCTCAGGGGGGGCGGGGGCTTGATGCCGTGGGTGCGGGCCACCAGTTCGCTGGAGCGCTCCGGGCCGGTATCGCCGGGGTGAGGCTGGGCGATGGGCTTGAAGAAGCCGACCTTCAGCCCGGCGCGCTCAAGGGTGCGCACCAGGCCCAGGCTGATGGAAGTCAGGCCGACGCCAAAGTCTGTCGGCGCAATGAAAAATGTCTGCATGCGTGCTTCTCGAAATAAGCTGTGCAAGGAATCAACGGCCAAGGGTAGCGTCATCGGCCTGCTGTGCACACCAGCCACACGCGAAAGCTTCGCCGATGCGCTGCGCACGTTGCGTAGGGTCAAGCACCCAAGGGCGCGCCTGCCACGGCGGCTGGTGGCGAAGGTGCTGGGTGTGCCCGCAGCTCAGGTCGACCACCCAGTGGCCTTCTTCGTCCTGATGAAAGCCGGTGATCCGACTGATGGGCCGCCCCCGGTCCGAGGTGCGTTCGCAATCGGGCGATGCGTTGGTTACACTTGTGCGTTCTACATACTTATGCAAAAGGTCTTACCCCATGCTGATCGCCGCCAACAAGGCAGTCTCCATCGACTATACCCTGACCAATGACGCCGGGGAGACCATCGACAGCTCCGCCGGTGGCGCGCCGCTGGTCTACCTGCACGGTGCCGGCAACATCATCCCGGGCCTGGAAAAAGCCCTGGAAGGCAAACAAGCCGGTGAAGAGCTGAACGTCACCATCGAGCCGGAAGACGCCTACGGCGAGTACCTGGCCGAACTGGTCAGCACCCTGAACCGCAGCCTGTTCGAAGGCGTAGACGAGCTGGAAGTGGGCATGCAGTTCCACGCTTCGGCGCCGGATGGCCAGATGCAGATCGTCACCATCCGCGATATCGACGGCGACGACGTTACCGTTGATGGCAACCACCCGCTGGCCGGTCAGCGCCTGACCTTCCAGGTCAAGGTAGTCAACGTGCGTGACGCCAGCGAAGAAGAAATCGCTCACCGTCACATCCACGGTGAAGGTGGCCATCACCACTGATTTTCTGCGCTAAGCTCAGAAAGTCGCCAGGCGCTCGGACAAGCCGGCATGCCTCCCGCAGGGAGGGGCACGGCTTGGATGAGCGCCTTTTTAGTGGGCGCAATTCGCCTGCTGCGGCAACCGGGAACCTGAGAGGGGATTCATCATGAGTGCATTTCACGACCTGACGTTGAAGGCGCTGGACGGCCAGGACCTGCCTTTGGCACCGTTCAAGGGCCAGGTGGTGCTGGTGGTCAATGTCGCCTCCAAGTGTGGCCTGACGCCGCAATACGCCTCGCTGGAAAAACTGCAGCAGCAGTTCAAGGGCAAAGGTTTCAATGTGCTTGGCCTGCCGTGCAACCAGTTTGCCGGGCAGGAGCCGGGCAGTGAAAAAGAGATTCAGGAATTTTGCAGCCTCAACTACGGCGTGAGCTTCCCGTTGGGGGCCAAGCTTGAGGTGAACGGGCCGCAACGCCATTCGCTGTATCGGCTGTTGGCTGGCGAGGGCGCCGAATTCCCCGGCGATATCACCTGGAACTTCGAGAAGTTCCTGGTTGGCAAGGATGGGCGGGTGCTCGCGCGTTTTGCGCCGCGTACCGCGCCGGATGATCCTACCGTTGTACAGGCGATCGAGAAGGCCCTGGACTGAACCTTGCCGATGTAGGAGCGGCATAGTGTCGCTCCTACAGGCATGTGCCACTCGATAGGCTTCAATCACCCAGATCAATAATGCTGTGCCTGCCTGGCCACAGTTCTTAATCTGAGCGCATCTTCTCTTCCGGACGGATGCGCCCCATGCCCACCAATCCTTTGTTCCAACCCTTTGCTCTCGGCGCACTCGAGTTGCCGACCCGCGTCGTCATGGCCCCCATGACCCGCACATTCTGCCCAGGTGGTGTTCCCCATGACGGTGTGGTCGAATACTACCGCCGCCGTGCCGCCGCAGGTGTGGGCCTGATCATCACCGAGGGCACCACGGTCGGGCATATCGCCGCCAATGGTTATCCAAACGTGCCACGCTTCCACGGCGAAGATGCCTTGGCGGGTTGGCAGCGGGTGGTCGAGGCAGTGCATGCCGAAGGCGGTCGCATCGTCCCGCAACTGTGGCACGTTGGCGCTGTACGCCGTTTGGGCACCGAGCCGGACGCCAGTGTGCCGGGTTACGGCCCGAGTGAGAAAGTGAAGGACGGGCAGGTGCTGGTGCATGGCATGAGCCAGGACGACATCCGCGCCGTAATTGCCGCCTTTGCCCAGGCCGCCCGCGACGCCCAGCGCATCGGCATGGACGGTGTCGAGATTCACGGCGCCCACGGCTACCTGATCGACCAGTTCTTCTGGGAGGCCAGCAACCGTCGCACCGATGAGTACGGGGGCGACCTGGCGGGCCGCTCGCGTTTTGCCATTGAACTGATCGAGGCCGTGCGGGCTGCGGTAGGGCCGGACTTCCCGATCATCTTCCGTTTCTCGCAGTGGAAACAGCAGGACTACAGCGCTCGCCTGGTGGAAACGCCCGAAGCACTTGGCGCATTCCTCAAGCCATTGTCTGATGCGGGTGTGGATATCTTCCATTGCTCTACACGGCGCTTCTGGGAGCCGGAATTCGAAGGCTCGCCGCTGAACCTCGCGGGTTGGGCGCGCATCCTGACCGGCAAACCGACCATCACGGTAGGCAGCGTGGGGCTCGACGGTGAGTTTCTGCAGTTCATGGTCGATACCGACAAAGTGGCCAAGCCGGCCAGCCTGGAGGGCCTGTTGCGCCGGTTGGGCGATCAGGAGTTCGACCTGGTGGCAGTTGGCCGGGCCTTGTTGGTGGATGCCGAGTGGGCGCAGAAGGTTCGTGAAGGCCGCGAAGCCGATGTACTGCCATTCAGCCGTGAGGCGCTGACGAGCCTGGCTTGATTGCCAGTGATGAAGAGGCTGTCTGGCGGCCTGATGCCATAGCCAGGCAGGCGTCGTGCAGGTGCGTTTCAAATTGCTCGACAATGGCTGGCCAACCTTGGCGGCTGGCGTGTTGCCGGGCATTGAGGCGTACCCTGCGCAGTGTTTCCTGCTCTTCGAGCAACCAACAGGCTGCATCGATAAACCCGGCCTGGTCCGCCGGCATGGCCAATGCACCGCTGTGGCCATGGCGGATGTGCTGGGCGGCGGCTGCTTCGTCGTAGGCGACCACCGCCAAGCCTGAAGCCATGGCTTCCAGTACCACATTGCCAAAAGTTTCGGTCAGGCTAGGGAACAGGAACAGGTCGCCGCAGGCATAGTGCTCGGCCAGCACTTCACCACGTTGGGCACCGCAGAAAACAGCCTCTGGCAGTTGCCGCTCAAGGGTTGCACGGAGGGGGCCGTCACCCACCACAACCAGGCGCAACCGCTGCTGTGGATAAGCCTTTTGCAACGCTTCGAAGCAGGGGTGTAGCAGGGCGAGGTTTTTTTCTGCCGCCAGGCGCCCCACATGCAGCACGGCGATGTCATTCGGGCCCAGCCCCCAGCTATCACGCAATGCAGGGCTGCGCCGGCACGGGTTGAACAGGCAGGCATCCACGCCACGGGCCATCAATGCCAGGCGCTCGAACCCCCTGCGCTGCAGTTCAAGGCGCTGGCTTTGGCTGGGCACCAGCGTGGTGGCCGTGCGCCGGTGGAACCACCGTAGATAATGTGTGAGCAGGCGCGCCAGCAAGCCCAGGCCATACTGGCCCGAATACTGGGGGAAATTGGTATGAAAGCCGCTGACTACCGCAATCCCTAGCCGGCGGGCAGCACGCAGCGCGCTAAGCCCCAAAGGCCCCTCCGTGGCGATGTAAAGCACATCCGGCCGATGCCTGCGCCAGCGGCGCAGTAACTTGTGCATCGACACCTCACCCCACTGCAGGCCCGGATAGCCCGGCAGCCCCCAGCCACGGCACAGCAGCAAGTCCTGGTCATCCTTGAAAGGCTTTTCGCCTGGCTGGCGCGGGCGCACGATCTCTACACGATGGCCGCGCTGGCGCAGGCCGTCGCTGAGGCGGCCAAGCGTGTTGGCCACGCCGTTGATCTCGGGTGGGAAGGTTTCGCTGACGAGGGTGATGCGTAGGGCAGGTGTATTCATGACAAAAAGTGTCCGCCTGCTTGATTGCGCTTATGTGACGGCCAGGTGACATGCAGGTGACGCCTGATTTCCGGCATTTTCAGCTGAGTGAATATTTGCGTGCAGTGCACTCAAGAACATCCCGGTGCTGGCCGATGCAATTGCATTCGATCAGGTGATGCGCTCCGGGAGAGCGGTGATGTTCAACAGCAAGCTCAAGAAAGAAATCCAGCAACTGCGCGAGGACCTGTCGTCCGTCGAACAGGTCAAGTGCAGCCTGGACAGCGAAATGCTGGTGCTGCAACTCGACCCCCAGGGGCGCATCGAGCAGGTCAACAGTAACTTCGAGCAAGAGATGCTTTACCGCGCCGAGCAACTGATCGGGCGCAATATCGAAGACTTCGTGCCGGCACATGTGAAGAAGCTCGACTTTCACCAACGGATGAAAACCGCCATCACCCGTGGTGAACACCTTAACGGCGCTTTCCGGCTACTGCGTGGCAACGGCGAAGAAGCCTGGTTGCGTTCGATTCTGCAGCCGGTCAAGAACAGCGAGGGGCGCATCAAGCACTTCACCCTGCACTCCAGTGACCTGACTCGCACCATCGAAACCTCGCGCGAGCACGAGAGCCTGATCAAGGCGCTGATGCGCTCCACCGCCGTGATCGAGTTCAACCTCGATGGCGTGGTGCTGACGGCCAATGACCGCTTCCTGCAGACGGTGGGTTACAACCTTGAGCAAGTGCGTGGCAAGCACCACCGCATGTTCTGCGAACCGGAAGAAGCCAACTCGGCTGGCTACCAGGCGTTCTGGGACAAACTGCGCCGTGGCGAATATGTGGCCGATCGCTTCAAGCGCATCGACGCCCATGGCCGGACCATTTGGCTGGAGGCGTCCTACAACCCGATCTTCGATGCCCATGACGTGCTGTACAAGGTGGTCAAATTTGCCACCGTGATTACCGAACAGGTCAACCAGGAACAGGCCGTGGCCCAGGCGGCGGACATTGCCTACACCACCTCGTTGGAAACCGACAGCAGCGCCCGCAAAGCCACCGACGTGGTAACCCAGACCGTGGAAGTGATGCGCGGCCTGGAGGGCTCCATGCAATCCGCCGCCGATGGCATCCAGGCGCTGGATAAACAGTCCAAGGTCATTGGTGCAATTATCAAGACCATCAGCGACATTGCCGGCCAGACCAACCTGCTGGCGCTCAACGCCGCCATCGAGGCAGCCCGGGCCGGTGAGCAGGGCCGTGGTTTTGCCGTGGTCGCCGACGAAGTGCGCCAACTGGCCTCGCGCACCAGCAGCGCCACCGAAGAAATTGCCAAGGTGGTGCAGCAGAACGAGCAACTGGCCCAGGCGGCTGTGGATATCATCGACACCAGCAAGCGCCAGGCCGAACAAGGGTTGGCGCTGGCGGCGGATACCGGTGGCGTGATCGTCGAAATTCAGGAAGGGGCCAAGAAGGTGGTGGATGCAGTGGGGCAGTTTTCCAGCCAGCTTGGGCACTGATGGATCTGGGCACCGTCCAATAATTTTAGGAAATTCCCTGCAGCCTATGCGGAAATAATTACTTTCCGATCGTGATGAGATTTCTCCCTGCACACGCTGTCAGGGAGACACCTCATGTATCTGCACCACCTCGTGCCCTCATGGCTCGAGATCGAATCACGTGTCATCGACAAGATGGGCTACCAGACCGGTGGCCACTTTCGCGGCCCCAACAATGAAGAAGTCGCCACCCTCGGCCTGAACCTGCGCCGGGTCGGCGCGGTGCGCACCGCGTTCAACCGGGCCGAATGGCAGGCCGCGCACCTGCTGCGCCAGCGCTTTGCCGAACTGGACATCAACAGCATCGTCGACGAGTTGCTGAAGGTGGTGGCGCAGATGGCGATGATCGTCGCCGGCAGCACCATCACCGGCGGCCTGATCGGCGCCGGGGCCGGGCTGTTTACAGGCGGTGCCGGCGTCATTCCCTTTGCCGGCGCCGGCGCGGCCATGGGCCTTACGGTCAGCGGCTGGATCCTCGGCGTACTGGGGCTGGCGTCGGTTGCCGAATTCTTCATCGACGACCTGCCGCGTATCGGCGAGTACTACCTCAACGGCATCCACGCCGCCTGGGAAGGCACCTGCGGCCATGAAAGCGCGGGCCCGCTGTGCCGCGACGACCCGTTCGCGATCTCCAAGGCAACCCACCACATCGCCCTCGGCCATGTGGAAATGGTGGTGTTGTTGCTGGGTGGGATCGTTGCCTACCTCACCCGTGGGCGGGGCGATGCGCGGGTGCTGGCGCAGGAGATGGCGGCCAGCAGCAAAGGGGCACGGCTGGGGCAGTGGATGCTCAAGCATGAAGAAGGGTTGAAGCAGCGGCCGGATTTGCAACGGCCGGAGCGGCGCACGGGGGCGATGGAGGAGCCGCAGCCCAATCGGCCTGCGGGCAAAGACAAAGAGCCTTCCACGGCCAAGCCCGGTAGCATGCCGTTGCATACGGTGGCGTGTTTCAAAGCGGACAACTTGCCGATGTCCAAGCATGCCGAGTTCGAGCGGCAGTTGAAGGGGCAGCAGGAGGGTTTGAACCGGCTGACAGTTGAGGAGTTTCTGGAGAGTGTGGCGAATCCGGTGAAGCGTGATCCGAAGCTTGCCAAGCAGGCACGTAAAGATTTGTACCTTGCTTTAAAGGAAAGGATCCAAATGGACCTCTCTAAACGCATGGGCAAGCGCGAAGCAATAAAGCTTGCAGAAGTTCAAGCCAAGGAAACAATGTCAACACTCGCAGCTTTGCACAATCCAGATCTTACGGCGGGCGGGCGAGACGTAATTTCTGACTTCGGTGATAGGCAAGTAAATTCCAGTATTGGTCCTCAGTGGGGTGCACGGTTAGGTGGGCTAAGAGAGGCAGCAGAGAAAATGGCTGATGCAGGCGGTGCTGCTGGCAATTTGAATGTTAAATTACACAAGTGTTGAAATTTGGAGGTCGGCATGGACGAAGCGTTTTCCATATTCATTGAACAGGTCGGTGAGCCTACGAGTCGTCAAGAAGTCCCCCCGTCAAGTGTTGAGCACTACCGTGGGCAGCTGCCAGATAAACTCCTGGAGTACTGGATCGAGCATGGATGGTGTGGGTACGGAGATGGATTATTTTGGACAGTAAACCCGCAAGAGTATGAAGGGGTCGTTACAGCACTTCTCGAAAGTGCAGACTTGAAAACATACGATGTCTTTCATGCGGTAGCGCGTGGTGCGTTTGGGGACTTGTATTTATTTGGGGAGAAGTCAGGATTCTCACTCAAGTTTTCAACGCATGTAGGTCGCTATACGGGAAGTAAATACTCGCTGGCGCAGGATGAAATGGGCTTGGCAGTAGAAAACTTTTTCATGTGTAGAGATCTGGAGTCTAATGATTTCGATGACATGTTTGATCTCGCCATCAAGCGTCTCGGCAAGTTGGCTCCGGATGAAATGTATGGCTTTGTTCCAGCGTTGGTTTTTGGTGGGGCTGTACGTTCTGAAAATCTTGAAAAGCTCAAAGTTGTAGAGCATCTGGTACTACTCGCCCAGATGTGCAAAATGGAACCTTATAGCTTCTCAGACTTTTAAGAAAGCCAAGAGGGGCTGCAGGGCAGCCCCCCTCACACTTACTTGCGCTCCCGCACCCAAAACAACGTAGCCCCCGCCACCGCAGCCGGCATCATCAGGATGTTGACGAACGGGATCATCAACGCCAGGTAGGTAATCCCACCGAACCCCATGCTCTGCCAGCGCTTCTGCCGCAGCCAGGCGAGCATGTCCTGCCAGCTCATCTTGTTGTTGTCCGCCGGGTAGTCGATGTACTGGATGGCCATCATCCACACCCCGAACACCAGCCACAGCGGTGCGGCGATCACGTTGACCACGGGGATGAACGACAGGATGAACAGCCCGAGGGCGCGTGGCAGGAAGTAACCGAGCTTGCGCATTTCGCGGCCGAAGGTGCGCGGCACCATGGCCACCAGCTCACCCCAGCTGAAGGCCGGGAAGTTGTCTTCGCCGCGTACCACCACTTCTACTTTCTCGGCCAAAAAGCCATTGAAGGGGGCGGCGATGATGTTGGCCACCAAGGTAAAGGTGAAAAAGACCATCAGCACCAGCAGGGCGGCGAACAACGGCCAGAGGATGTAACTGAGAAAGCTCAGCCAGCTGGGCAGGGTGGGCATGAGGGCATCGAGCCACAGGCTGAATTCGTGGCCGGCAAAATAGACCAGGCCGCCGAACAGCAGCAGGTTGATCGCCAGGGGCAGCAGCACGAACAACCGCAGGTTCGGGCTCAGCACCAGTTTCAGGCCCTCGCGCAGGTACTGGGGGCCAGAGAGGACAGGGGCTTGCATCGAGACACTCCGAGGGGAATTGAACGCGCTGACCTTACCGGCTTTGCCACGCCGACGAAAGGCGCGCAGGCCTCGCGAAACTGGCTGTAACAAAAGCGCCAGCGCATTTTGCGCCCATGAAATGCGCAGATAGAAGATGCCTATGAGGTGGATTGTCGAAGGATATTTCCTTAATCTCTGCCACCTCGCTACAGTGCGCTCAACTTTCAGGTTTCTGGACCTGCGCGTTGTAGCCTTCCCCAAGTGCTGCGTGGGTCCTTTTTAATTTCCCGATGCGGGCCCCTGCGCCCCGCTCGACAGGAGTACGACATGTCTGAAGTACGTCATTCGCGCGTCATCATCCTCGGTTCCGGCCCTGCCGGTTACAGCGCCGCGGTGTACGCTGCCCGCGCCAACCTCAAGCCGCTGCTGATCACCGGCATGCAGGCCGGTGGCCAGCTGACCACCACCACCGAAGTCGACAACTGGCCGGGCGACCCCCATGGCCTGACCGGCCCGGCGCTGATGCAACGCATGCAGGAGCACGCCGAGCGCTTCGAGACCGAAATCGTCTTCGACCACATCAATGCCGTAGACCTGGCCAACAAGCCGTTCACCCTGCAGGGCGACAGCGGCACTTACACCTGTGACGCGCTGATCGTCGCCACTGGTGCCAGCGCCCGTTACCTGGGCCTGCCGTCGGAAGAAGCCTTCATGGGCAAAGGCGTGTCGGCCTGCGCCACCTGCGACGGTTTCTTCTACCGCAACAAGCCGGTTGCAGTGGTCGGTGGCGGTAACACTGCCGTTGAAGAAGCGCTGTACCTGGCCAACATCGCCAGCAAAGTGACCCTGGTACACCGCCGCGAAACCTTCCGCGCCGAAAAAATCCTGGTCGACAAGCTGAACGCCCGTGTCGCCGAAGGCAAGATCGAGCTCAAGCTCAACGCCAACCTGGACGAAGTGCTGGGTGACAACATGGGCGTGACCGGTGCGCGCCTGAAAAACAACGACGGCAGCAGCGACGAAATCAAGGTCGACGGCGTGTTCATTGCCATTGGCCACACCCCGAACACCTCGCTGTTCGAAGGCCAGCTGACCCTGAAAGACGGCTACCTGGTGGTTAACGGCGGCCGCGAAGGCAACGCCACTGCCACCAACGTTGAAGGTGTGTTCGCGGCAGGCGACGTGGCTGACCACGTTTACCGCCAGGCAATCACCTCCGCCGGTGCTGGCTGCATGGCCGCGCTGGACGTGGAGCGTTATCTGGACGGGCTGGCCAACGCCTCGTTCTGATTGATTGCAGGAATGAAAAAACCGGCCCATGTGGCCGGTTTTTTGTGGCTGCCTGTAACGGCCTGAATTACAGGCTCAAGCGCATCGACAGGTCCACCGCCTTAACATCCTTGGTCATTGCCCCAATCGAGATGTAATCCACACCCGTCTCGGCAATCACCCGTAGCGTGCTCTCGTTAACCCCGCCGCTGGCCTCAAGCTTGGCCTTGCCTGCCGTAATGTTCACGGCCTCGCGCATCTCGTCCAGGGTCAGTTCGTCCAGCATGATGATGTCGGCCCCGGCATTCAACGCCTCGCGCAATTCATCCAGGCTCTCCACCTCGATCTCTACCGGCTTGCCCGGGGCAATGCGGTGCGCCGCTGTTACGGCCTCGGCCACGCCACCGCTGGCGGCAATGTGGTTTTCCTTGATCAGAAAGGCGTCGTACAAGCCGATGCGATGGTTATGGCAGCCGCCGCAGGTAACCGCGTACTTCTGCGCCAGGCGCAGGCCGGGCAGGGTCTTGCGTGTGTCGAGCAGCTTTACCTGAGTGCCTTCGACCAGATCGGCAAGCGAGCGCGCACGCGTGGCCACGCCCGAGAGCATCTGCAGGAAGTTCAGTGCACTGCGTTCGCCGCTGAGCAGCGAGCGGGCCGGCCCTTCAAGGTGGAACAGCACCTGATTGGCGCGTGCCCGGTCGCCATCGGCCACTTGCCAGTGCACGGCCACACGCGGGTCGAGCTGGCGGAAGACGGCGTCCACCCAGGCGGTACCGGCAATCACACAGTCTTCGCGGGTGATGATGGTGGCCTTGGCCAGGCGCTCCGCGGGGATCAGTTGCGCGGTGATGTCGCCACTGCCGATGTCCTCCAGCAGCGCACGGCGCACGTTGGCTTCGATCTCGGCAGTCAGGTCGGCAAGGCGTAGGTTCGGCATGTTCGGCTCCACAAGCTAGATGTCGGCGATTATAGGGGAGGGAGCGGGTGTGTACAGCCGCCTGGTGGGTGACCTTTGGTCAGGCCGAGTGAGCAATTGGCGATAACGCCGGTCACAAACCGTTATGAAACGGATGCTGGCAGGCAACAGCAAATTTGCCGATAATGGCGCCCAGTATTTGGCGTCATAGCTTTGACGATATTTCGCCCTACCTATCAAGTCACCCCTCAAGGAGATCGGGATGCATAAAGAAGGCAAGGTGGTGCCCTTGGCGGCGGCCATCGACCGTGGCGTTCATTCGCCCCTGCCTTGCCTTCCGGTGTTGCTCCTGCAAGTGCGTGACAAAGCGGCCCTGCAACTGCGCCAGGGCCTGCAGGCGTTGTTCGACAACGCTGACGATACCCTTTTCGAAATGGCTGACAAGGCGCAGGGCCGGCTCGACCAGAGCCTGTACTTCGAAGCCATGCGCGACTTGCGGCTCAAGCGCAAGAGCATCGAGCGCGGCTTTCTGGACACGTTCTACGGCGCCTTCGCATGCATCAGCCAAACCGACCCGCTCGGCCACCCCGCCGAACTGCCTCGGGTGCGGCTGCAGTCGGAGCGGGCGATGGCCATCGATGGCATGGTCGCGCGCGTGCTCTCGCGTGATGGTATGGCGCTGGCTCAACTGGGCCAACGTTTGCAAGCAATGCTGGAGCAGCCGTTGCACGCGCAGCAAAACCCGCTCGGGCCAGCGGCACTGTGCGGGTACTTTCTGGATGCCGGGCGCAACCTGGGCGTTGGCTTGCGGGTAAAGCTGATTCTGCTCAAGCTGTTTGAGCGCTACGTGTTGCGGGATGTTGACGTGCTTTATGGCGACGCCAACCAGCTATTGGCGGCGGCGGGCGTGCTGCCCGAGCTGAAGCCTGCGCCGCGCCGTCGTATCGCGGATAAACGTCCTGGTTCACGGGCGGTAGCGGCCAACCTGGCTGCTGGCGATAGCCTGAGCGTGGACGTTGCCGCCCAGGCATTTTTCGCCTCACTGCAAGGCTTGTTGGCACCCGCCCGTGGGCGCGTCGCGCCCCGTTTGCAATCGACCGTTGGCGCCGAGCCTATCGGGACGGCTGACCTGCTGCGTTTACTGACGCACCTGCAGCATTACGTGCCCGGCACGGTGGAAGACGACGATTTTGACCTTGGCCAGCAGCTTGAGCAATTGTTGCTGCGGGTCAGCGTGCGCAGCGGCACCCGCCGCCGTATCGCGTCTGCCGACGAAGACATGATCAACCTGGTCGGCCTGCTTTTCGGCTACGTTCAGGCGGATGACAACCTGCCGGCAAGTTTGCGATCACTGGTTGTTCGCCTGCATATACCGTTGCTCAAGGTCGCCTTGCTGGACAAGAGCCTGTTCAGTCGGGCTAGCCACCCCGCGCGGCGCTTGCTCAACGAAATAGGCGCTGCAGCCATGGGGTGGGAAAGCGGCAGCGAAGGCCAGCGTGACAGCCTGCACTTGCGCGTGGAGCGTATTGTCCAGCGCCTGCTCAATGATTTCACCGATGACTCTGCGTTGTTCCACGAACTGCTTGAGGAGTTTCTGGCATTCAGCACCGGCGAGCGTCGGCGCAACGATTTGCTCGAACAGCGCACCCGCGATGCCGAAGAGGGGCGCGCACGTGCCATGCAGGCGCGCCAACAGGTACAGCTGGAGATCAACCAGCGTTTGCGAGGTCGCGTGCTGCCTCAGGTGGTGGTGCAAATGCTGGCACAAGCCTGGAGCCAGGTGATGCTGCTGGCCTGGCTCAAACAGGGTGAGGCCTCAAAGCCCTGGAAATCAGCCTTGGCAACCATGGATGCGCTGCTTGCAAGCATAGCGCCACAACAAGCCCCGCAAACGCTGTTGCAGCAAGTACCTGGCCTGCTTAAAGGGCTGCGTGAGGGGTTGGCCACTGTGGCGGTCGATTCAGCCGCCACGCGCGAATTCTTCCAGCAACTGGAGCAACTGCATGTGCGCGCCTGCTCAGGCAGTGGGTTGCCTTCAACTGACGACGTACTGGTGGCCGATGAGATCGTGCTGGCCATTGCCGATGAGTCCGCCTGTACCCCCTTGCACCAGCCGGATGATCAAGCGGCCGAACTGCGTGCAGCCCAAGCGCTGCGGTTGGGTAGCTGGGTAGAAGTATTTGATGGTGACGAGCCCTTGCGCTGCAAACTGGTGGCGCGCATCGGCAGCAGTGACCGGCTGGTATTTGCCAACCGCACCGGCATGAAGGTGCGCGAATGGAACACTGTCGCGCTGGCACAGGCCTTGCGCCGAGGTGAAGTGCGGGTGCTGGACGACGGCTTGTTGTTCGAGCGTGCGCTCGCCGCGGTGCTGGACGGCCTGCGGCAACAGAGGGTTCATTGAGCCACAGCTGTTGCCGCCGAGGTAATGATTCACATGCAAAGCCTTGCCTGCCCGAGGCATACTGCCGTTCTGCCCCCGGCGCTTTTCAGGAACTGCCCCATGCAATTGGACCGTGCCACTGGCTGGTTCCACGGAATCACCCACTGCCCCTCGCCAAACTTCAACGCCCGCCCCGAGGGCGAAGCGATTTCCCTGCTGGTTATCCACAACATCAGCTTGCCGCCGGCCTGCTTCGGTACCGGCAAGGTTCAGGCATTTTTCCAGAACTGCCTGGACCCGGCTGAGCACCCTTATTTCGACGGTATCAAGCACCTCACCGTGTCTGCTCACCTGTTCGTGGAGCGTGACGGTGCGGTAACCCAGTTCGTGTCGTTGCTCGACCGGGCGTGGCATGCCGGGGTGTCGCTGTTCGACGGTCGTGAAGGCTGTAACGATTTCTCCATCGGGATCGAGCTGGAGGGCACCGATGACCAACCCTACACCGACGCCCAGTATGAAGCGTTAAGGCAATTGACCCGGCAGATCCGGCAAGCCTGGCCCGCCATCGATTGCAGCCGCATTCAGGGCCACAGCGATATAGCACCGGGTCGCAAGACCGACCCCGGACCGGCATTCGACTGGCCACGCTACCGTAAAGATGTAAAGGACAACGAGGGCAAGGCATGAGCTTTCTGGTGTTGTTGCTGGTGCTCTGGGTAGAAAAATTCTCTGCCCTGCGCCATCGGATACAGCGTGATGGTTTTTTCCTTGGCGAGCTGGTGCGCCTGGAGCGCAGCGGTAAGGTTCACCCTTGGTGGACGCTGGCAATTCTGGTGCTGGCGCCTGTGGCGGTACTGGTGTTGCTTTTGCACGTGCTCGACCCGGTCGCCTACGGCCTGCTCGCCTTGCCGATTCACTTGCTGGTGATTATCTACAGCCTGGGCCGCGGCGATGTCAAAGCTTCCATGGGCCCGTTCCGTGACGCCTGGCGGCGGGGTGATGACCAAGCAGCGCTGCACGCAGCCGAACGTGACCTGGGTTTGGCGGCCGACGAGCCACACAGCCTGTTGGTGCGCGTGCAGAGCAACCTGCTGTGGCAGGCGTATCAAAGCTTCTTTGCCGTGATCTTCTGGTATTTCGTGCTTGGCCCGGGTGCAGCACTGGCCTACCGCCTGCTTGCGCTGACCACCGAGCACAGCGGCCAGCCCGCGCTGAAAGCAAAAGCCGAGCAATTGCGGCACATCCTCGACTGGCTGCCGGTGCGGGTAATGGCTTTGAGTTTTGCGCTGGTTGGCAACTTTGTTGCGGTCATGCGCGTGATGCTGCACGAACTGCTCAACTGGCACATCAGTGCGTCCCACCTGGTGGCCAGGGTAGGGCGCATAGCCGATGACATCCCCGATGAAGAGGACAGCCAGCGTGGGTTGGCGCGGCTGGACAGCCTGTGGGAGTTGCTGTTGCGCTCTGCAGTGTTGTGGTACGCGGGTTTTGCGCTGCTGACGGTGTTGGTTTAACCATAAGTTACAAACCTCCGGATCGATCTGCGCTATACAAGTGGCCTAGTGCTACCCCTCGCAGAACAACAAAAATCCAAGGAGGTGCCCGTGAAGCGTCTGTTTTACCCGGCCATCGCGCTGATGAACCGGCTGAGCTTCGGCCAGAAGTTCAGCCTCATCAGCATCCTGTTTTTCGTGCCCATGCTGGCAACCAGCTTCTATCTGGTTCGCGATGCCTATCAGGCGTTCAACAACACCCGTGCCGAGTTGCAGGGTATTGGCCCGCTCACAGGTAGCCTGGCCTTGCGCGCCGATTTTGAAAGCCTTGGCAGCCTGTTGCAGGTGAACTCGGTGCTGGGGCAGTCGGGCCAGGCCGGCGACCTGGAGGCGCGCATCGCGGCCTTGCAGAGCAAGGTGCAGGCGCAATTACAGGCTTTGCAGGGCAACGAAGCGGTACCGCAAGACAAGCTTCAGGCCTTGAACGATGCCTTTGTCAGCGCCCGTGGCGAATCGTCCTTGCTGAACAAGACAGCCCTGTTTGAAAAGTTGCAGGCTCAGGCGCAGATATTCAGCCGGCAGGTCGCCAACCAGTCTGGCCTGAGCCAGGACCGTCAGGCCTCGGTGCGGCAACTGAGCGAATTGCTCGGCGTGGCCACGGCACAAGTCACCCAGGCACTGGGCGAGGGCCGGGCGATGGGGGCTGTCGCGCTGGGGCGGGGTTTCATCGACTCCTCCGGTAGCGCCCGTTTTGAAGATTTGCTGCAGCGCCTTGACCGCCTGGCTGCAGACTATGCCCTGCGCTTGAGCGACCTGCAGGCGGATCAGCTGGCTGATGAAGCCCAGAGCAGCCTGGCGTCTGTCAGGCAGGCGGCTGAGTTGTTCGAAGAGCAGGTGGTGGTGGCTGAAACTCTGGCGGCACCCTGGCCTGCGTTTTATCAACAGGTAAGCGACCTGATGGCGCAGACCTACCGTTTGAATGACGCCGTGCTCGCCCACTTGCAGGGTGGGTTGCAAGAGCGCCTGGTCGAGCAGCGCCTGCGCATGGTGGGGTTGGGTGTATTGCTGGCGAGTGTCTTCGCGTTGATCGTGTACCTGTATGCCGGCTTCTTCATATCAACCCGGGCGACCCTGCGCAGGCTGGGCGCCGCGATGGACAAGGTGGCGGCCGGCGATATGACCGTGAGCTTCCAGGCCCATAGCCGGGATGAATTGGGCGAATTGGGCGAAGGCTTCAGCGAAACCGTGCGGCGCATTCGTGGCCTGATCGATCAGGTGGGCCGTACGGTGGTGACCGTGGAGCAACAAGCCGGGCAAGTGCTCACGGTATCTGCGCGCAGCAATCAGGCTGTCGGTGGCCAGCGCGAGCAGATCGAGCAGGTGGCCACGGCGATGAACCAGATGAGCGCCACGGCTCAGGAAGTGGCACGTAGCGCCGCGCTGGCGGCGGATGGCGCACAGCAGGTCAACCATGAAAGCGCCACCGGCCGCTCGCTGGTCGAGAGCCAGCAGGGCAGCATTGGTCGGCTGGCTGCCGAAATCGACCAGTCAGTGGTGGCGATCAATCAGCTGGCACAGGACAGCCAGGCCATCGGTCAGGTGCTGGAGGTCATCCGCGGTATTGCCGAGCAAACCAACCTGCTGGCGCTTAACGCGGCCATCGAGGCTGCCCGGGCCGGGGAGCAGGGCAGAGGTTTCGCGGTGGTTGCCGACGAGGTCCGTACCTTGGCAAGGCGCACCCAGGACTCTACTGCGCAAATCGCGCAGATGATCCAGCGCCTGCGTGAAGGCGTCGATGCCGCCGTGCGGGCCATGGGCAGCAGCCACCGTATGGCGGCGGGTACGGTGGACGAGGCTCATCAGGTGCAGCAGGCGTTGGGGAATATTCTGGGGGCGGTGAGTGGCATCGTCGAACAGAACCAGCAGATTGCCGCGGCGGTGGAGCAACAAACGGCTGTGGCCCATGACATAGACCGGAACATTGTCGCCATCAACCGTGCGGCGCAGGATACGACCGAGGGTGCGTGCCAGACCGAGCAAGCCAGCCGGGCGTTGTCGGCGCAGGTGGTGGAGTTGAAGCGGGTGATCGGGGCGTTCAAGGTTTAGGTGCTACCAGCCAAAAAGCTCACAGGCATTGCGGCTGCTCACTTCAGCCAACACCCCCACCTCAACACCGATCACATCGGCCAGCGCCCCGGCAATTTCAGGCAGATGCTCGGGGCTGTTGCGCTCCCCTGCGAACATCACCGGCGCCATGTCTGGCGAATCGGTTTCCAGTACGAAGCTTTCCAGTGGTAAGCGCGGCAGTGTCTTGCGCAGCCGCAACGCCTGCGGCCAGGTTGCTGCGCCGCCAAGCCCGAGCTTGAAACCAAGCTTGATGTATTCCCGGCCTTCTTCATAACTCCCTGCAAATGCATGAATGATTCCGCCACGCGCGGGCTTGTAGCGCTTGAGCGTGGCAATCACCTGCGCATGGCTGCGGCGCACGTGCAGCAGGGCCGGCAGCGCGAAGTCGCAGGCCATCTGCAACTGGGCTTCGAACAAGGTTTGCTGCCGTTGTTTATCCAGGCCTTCCAGATAGAAATCCAGGCCGAACTCACCTACCGCACACAGTCGTGGATCACCCCGCAGGCGTTCGAGCCAGCCGCGCAGTTGCTGCAAATGCTCCGGTCGATGCTCATCCAGATACACCGGATGCAGCCCTAGCGCTGCATATACCCGCCCGTTGGCACAGGCCAAGTCCCACACCCGCTGGA